>JACMPR010000008.1 GCA_014377385.1 Ferruginibacter sp.
CAGCAGGGAAAAGGAACCGGAAGATCCCTGGTAAATTATATTGTGAATGAAATAAAAAAAATTGGCGGACAAATACTGGAATTGAATGTTAACCGGCATAATCCGGCAGTTTCTTTCTATAATAAAATGGGCTTTGTTATCGCCCGTGAAGAAAATATTGATATTGGGAATGGATTTTTTATGAATGATTATGTGATGGAGTTGAGCGTTAGGAGTTGAGAATTATAGATTCGCTTTCTCTAAATCAAGCTTTTCTCTCTTATTGCAAGAATTTGGAGATAACGTTAATATTGTAATTGAACTTTTGAGAATCTCAGTTTAAACTCCGCCGATTTAAAAGCTTCCACTCTCAATTCTAAACTGCTTACCACAGCAACTGGTGTGTCTGCTTTATGATACCCATTACAAACACACTTTGTACATTTCCCATATTCTCTATTTGGCTAAGGCGGTTAACATGGAAGTCATAATAGCTGTCCATGTTTTCTTCTACCACCTTTAGCATAAAATCAAATTCTCCGGAAATATTGTAACATTCGATCACTTCATTTAAAGCATTGATCGTTTTAATGAATTTAACACCGGCATTTTTACTATGCTCCTTTAAACTTACGTAACAGATTACCATTAAACCTTTTTTTACTTTGGCATGATCCACCAGCGTTGCATATTGTTTGATTACGCCACTTTGCTCAAGTCTTTTTATACGCTCATGCACCGGCGTTGTACTCAGGTGAATTTTGGCTGATATTTCTTTAACTGTAATGCGGGCATTTTCCTGCAACAGTTTTAGTATAGCAAGGTCCATTTTATCGAGCGCAGGAAGTGTAATAGTCATTTGTTCTTTTTGCTCCGTTTTTTTCATGGTAAACTATAGTTTTATTCTACAAAATACTACAAAAAAGATACTTTATCCCAAATTTACAATTATACATAGAATTTAATACCATAAAAGGTAAATTTGTGTTCTAAAAATAAATAACATGTCAACACTAGTAGAAAAAGGAATTGATTTCGGCCTTGAGTACAAGGTAGCGGATATGAGCCTTGCTGCATGGGGCCGCAAGGAAATTATGTTAGCCGAAGCAGAAATGCCCGGCCTGATGTCTTTAAGAAAAGAATACGGTGCAAGCCAGCCATTGAAAGGCGCACGCATCGCAGGTTGTCTTCACATGACGATCCAAACAGCAGTATTAATTGAAACACTGATCGCTTTAGGCGCAGAAGTTAAATGGAGCAGTTGCAACATTTTCTCCACGCAAGACCAGGCTGCCGCGGCTATTGCTGCTACCGGTGTGGGTGTGTATGCATGGAAAGGTCAAACACAGGAAGAAGCAGACTGGTGTATTGAGCAAACGTTGTTTTTTGGCAGTGGAGATAAACCTTTGAATATGATCCTCGATGATGGCGGTGATCTTACCAATATTGTTTTTGATTAATATCCTGAGTTGATCGGAAACCTGAAAGGCCTTAGTGAAGAAACCACAACCGGCGTTCATCGCTTATACGAGCGCATGCAAAAAGGCACTTTGCCTATTCCTGCTATCAACGTAAATGATTCTGTTACCAAATCCAAATTTGATAACAAATATGGTTGCAAAGAATCATTGGTAGATTCTATCCGTCGTGCTACAGATGTAATGATGGCTGGCAAGGTTGCAGTTGTTGGTGGATACGGTGATGTTGGTAAAGGTTCTGCAGAAAGCTTACGCGGAGCAGGTGCCCGTGTAATCGTTACCGAGATCGATCCTATCTGTGCTTTACAGGCGGCGATGGATGGTTTTGAAGTGAAGGAAATGATTGATGCAGTGAAAGAAGCAGATATCATTGTTACAGCCAGCGGTTGCCGTGACCTGATCACTGCAAAGCATTTTGAAGCAATGAAAGACAAAGCGATTGTTTGTAACATCGGCCACTTTGATATAGAAATCGATATGGCCTGGTTGAATCAAACACACGGCGAAACAAAAAATACCATTAAACCACAGGTTGATCTTTATACCATTAATGGCAAAGATGTAATCATTCTTGCAGAAGGCCGTTTGGTAAATTTAGGCTGTGCAACAGGCCATCCTAGTTTTGTAATGAGTAATTCATTTACTAACCAGACACTTGCCCAGATTGAGCTTTGGACAAACACTGATAAATATGAGAACAAGGTTTATGTATTACCAAAGCACCTTGACGAAAAAGTTGCCCGTTTACACCTTGCAAAAATCGGTGTTGTATTGGAAGAATTAACTACCGAACAATCAGAATATTTAGGCGTTTCCAAAGAAGGCCCGTTTAAATCTGAAATGTATCGTTATTAAGAAAGCTACCAGTTATAAGCTTTAAGCTACAGCTACATATGTTTATTGTAAAACCCGCCTCGTAATGATGCGGGTTTTATTTTTTGTCCAGGCAGCAGCAGCAATTCTCAGCTTCAGTGGCGTCGCACACTTGTGCAGCAGATATCAATTCGGGAAAATAATGTTTAATTACAGAAGCATCCCCGGTAAAAAAACATTTGACAGTTTGCTATGAAAAAACTGTAAAGGGCTTCAGTAAATAGATTGATGCGAACTAATAATCGCAAAGGTTAAAATATCTTCTTTACATTTTATTTAACGCACTGCCAGCTACATTTGGGTAACCAAAAAATGACATATGTTACAAAAACCATCCAATGCTTTTATTGCTGCCTCATGGATAGCGTTGGGAACAGGCATGACAGGGTTTATGATAGGACTTTGGAATGCAGAAATGATGCTAAACGAAAAAGGTTATTATTTCACTGTATTGATGTTTGCACTCTTTGCAGTTGTGTCCCTGCAAAAAAGTGTGCGGGACAGGCTGGAAGGTTTAGCGGTAACCGACATTTATTACGGCCTGTGCTGGTTTGCCAGCATGTTGTCTATCATATTATTGGTTATAGGTTTATGGAATACAGGATTATTACCGAGTGAAAAAGGGTTTTATGCTTTCTCTTTTTTGCTGTCATTATTCGGTGCCGTTACCGTGCAGAAAAATACCAGGGATCTCAACAATGCCCTACACAGCATTCCAAAAGATTAATTGAACCATTCCTAATGCCATTTTGAATTGAACAGTTCCCGACCGGAGCCGCTCAATTTATTTTAAGAAGGCGCATCAACTTCAATCTTTAAAAAAAATATCCAATTACTCAAATTAACAGGCTTTGCATTGCCGTAGACGGGCTTGTAGCAAATAAATTCCTGGTAATATCGTCGATACCATGTGTTATTTCGCAAAAGTTGGATAGAAAAAATGCAGCGCCAGGGCTCAATGTTCTTCCTCAAAATATATTTTATAAAACTTCTTGCCGCTTTCATCCGTTCCTTTTTCAATAAGGTCGCGGCGCCCATGAATATAAATATGAAAATTCTTATCAAGTTTTAAGACTGATTTAAAAAGCTTTTGTTGCTTTTTAACTGCCGCTAAACTAATATCAAACTCATCTTCTATTTCATAATTACGTGCCGCTTCAAAATTCTTTTTGTAGTTCTTAAAACTGTCAACCACTTCAGGCTGGTGAATGACTTCGGTTGCAAATTCATCCATATTGAACTGGTCATGTGTTTTAAAATAATCCATGCTGCGGTTCATCATTTCCAGTTGATCAGATTTACCTGCATTAAATTGTTCAGGAAATTCATTGCCGGCGAATTGCCGGCACAAGGCAAGGTATTTATCGGTATGATGATAATTATCTGCAATCGGTTGTACCTGTAAAAAATCATTTACCCAATATTGTGCATCCTGTTGTTTATTGGTGTGGTCAATCACGCAAACTTTATACCCATCAGCAGCATTGGATTTGAAAATAAGACAACCTTTATCCGGTTTGTTCACATTTATTCCATCCTCCCGGATCATCTCCAGGCTTTCCCCGTGCTCAAATATTTTTAAAAAAGTTTCTTTGTTCTCTGATTTAAAAATACCAAGTGCCTGTACAACGTCGTTTTCAAACGGAACATTGTCCAGCAATACCACACACAACTCCCCTTCTTTCACTTTTACATGGGTAGATTTACTGTAAAGAAATTGCGCCAGTTGGTTACTGTGTTTTATGAAATTTTCTTTGTCGTGAAAAATACGTGTCACATACTGATACACCTCATTCATTTTTACATCATGCAGATGCGTAAAACGATTTAACTCATTTTCGTTTATGGAGCTCAGGAAATATTTCAATAACAATTTGTGCAGCAAGCCATCGTTTAAAGTAAGGGTATTTAAAGACAGCCTCAGTTCTTCCCCGCGTGTTGGATTACCAATTTTGTGAACGATGGCTCTCAGTAGGGTTACATTTTCAATTCCAGTCATGCGCAAAAGTAAGTAGTATGCCGTTAAATGAAGGGTGGCAGCTTCTCAAAATTCACCTGCCTTTTTAATCAGGCTACAGTGATGTCTTTTGCGAGGTAAACATCCTGAATGGTATTCAAAATCCTGACACCATCAGCCATTGGCTTCTGAAATGATTTTCTTCCGGAGATTAATCCCGTTCCGCCGGCCCTTTTATTGATAACTGCGGTGATGGCTGCCTCTTTAAGATCAGTGTCACCGGCAGATGCACCGCCGGAATTTATCAGGCCAGCCCTGCCCATGTAACAATTTGCCACCTGGTACCGGCAAAGATCGATGGGATTATCTGAGGCGAGGTCTGTGTACATGCGTTTGTCTAACTTGCCATAGCTGCTATTGCCAGTATTCATTGCTTTAAAGCCGCCATTGTTTTCCGGCAGTTTTTGCTTGATGATATCGGCCTGGATAGTTGCACCCAGGTAATTCGCCTGCCCTGTCAGATCTGCCGAGACGTGATAATCCACGCCGTCTTTTTTAAAGGAATCATTCCGTAAGTAACACCAAAGGATAGTCGCCATTCCCATTTCATGCGCTTCCGCAAATGCCCTGGCTACTTCTACTATCTGGCGGCCAGCTTCCGGCGAACCAAAATAAATGGTGGCACCAACTGCAGCAGCTCCCAAATTCCATGCTTCTCTTACCGTGCCATACATAATCTGGTCAGCCTTATTGGGATATGTAAGTAATTCGTTGTGATTTATTTTTACGATGAATGGGATCTTGTGCGCATATTTTCTTGCCAGCATTCCCAATCCGCCATATGTTGTAGCTACTGCATTACAGCCCCCTTCAATACCAAGTTTGATAATATTTTCGGGATCAAAATAAATGGGGTTTGGCGCAAAAGAAGCACCGGCACTGTGCTCCACGCCCTGGTCCACCGGCAATATGGATAAATAGCCGGTACCTGCAAGTCTTCCAAAATTGAATATGCGGGAAAGGTTATTGAGCGTTTGAATATTTCTGTCGGATAAAGCATATATATCATCAACAAAATCGGGAGACGGTAATTTAAGTTTGTCCTTTGTAATTGCTGAACAGGTATAAGTCAGTAATTTTTCATTCTCAGGGCCAATTAGCGTAGCAATGTCATTTTGATTCATACAGCAGTTTTAGACAATAAATGTAGACTTAAATATTTTCTTCCGGCAACGGTTGGTTATAATATTTCTAATAAATGACAGGTCAGTGCAAAGTATTATTTTATTCAGCTTGATGGACCTCATAAAAACTGAATCAGGGATCGAATTCTCACGGGTCGTTCAGTTTGGCCGGAATACGCAGCGCAAATAAAGTTTGTCTCATCCCGGAGCTTTGCATCTTTGCGTGAAATTCCTTTGCATCTTTGCATAATAAATCACTGAATGACAAAACTTTCCGTAAATATCAACAAACTTGCCACGTTGCGCAATTCCCGTGGCGGCGACAATCCAAACCTGGTGCAGGCAGCGAAAGATATTGAACGTTTTGGTGCAGATGGGATAACGGTGCACCCGCGGCCAGATGAGCGTCATATCAGATACCAGGATGTGTTTGATCTTAAAAAAATAATCACAACAGAATTTAATATAGAAGGAAATCCAACTGAGAAAAGATTTGTTGACCTTGTACTGGCAAATACACCTACGCAGGTGACTTTGGTTCCTGACACATTGGGACAACTTACAAGTAATCACGGCTGGAATACGGTTGAGCATCAAGCTTATTTGAAAGGGTTAATAGCCGTTTTTAAAAATGCAGGCATAAGGGTTTCCATATTTGTTGACGCGGACGTACGCATGGTGGAAGCAGCAAAAGCAACGGGCACAGACAGAATTGAATTGTACACCGAAGCATATGCAACCGGCTGGGCAAGTGGCAACGGGGAGGCTGCTATTGAACCATATATAGCAGCTGCATTAAAAGCAACTGAACTCGGAATGGGTATCAATGCAGGGCATGATCTTGACCTGGATAATTTGAACTATTTTGCTCAAAAGATACCCGGGCTGGCGGAGGTTTCCATCGGGCACGCGTTGATCTGCGATGCCATCTATTTAGGTTTGGAAAACGTAGTACAATTGTATAAGGGCCGACTGAAAGAAAGGATGTAACCGGGGAAAAAGCCGGAGTATCCAAATGATTCTACCTGCATTTAACTTCCGGCGCCTCTCAAATTATTTTATTACACTCGCCAATTTACTTTCCAGGGCTGAGCCACGAAGATTTTTACCGATAACGATACCGGAAGGATCAACAAGGAAATTCTGTGGTATGCTTTGGATCTGGAATTGCTGGGCCACAGCATTGCTCCAGAATTTAAGGTCACTGACATGTGTCCAGGTAAGTCCATCAGCAGCGATTGCGTCTATCCATGGCTGTTTTGTTTTATCAAGAGAAATACCGAGTACAGTGAAATTTCTATCCTTATATTTATTGAAAACACTTACCACGTTGGGATTCTCCTGGCGGCAAGGGCCACACCAGCTCGCCCAAAAATCAACCAAAACATATTTACCGCGGAATGAGGAAAGGCTAACCATCTTTCCTTCCGTATCTTCCTGCGAAAAATCCGCCAATGGTTTACCGAGGGGATTTTTTTTGGCTTCGCCGATCAGTTGGGCAATGTAGTTTCCTATGGGAGATGCCTGTATCTTGGGATCCAGGTTACCATACAATTCCTCCGTCAATTCCGCTTTTCCGGTCAGCTGGTTGTTCCGGTAAATTGCCAGTGGAGCTATGTATGAGGACTTATTTTTTCGGGCAAAATCTTCCATCATGCCGGCTACTTTTTTTATGGAAGCAGAATCGGTACTGCCTTCCTGCGCAAATAATTTTTCGTAGGGTTTTACCAACTTATTATAGACGGCAAAATCATCGTTCGTTTTAGAACCTTTGATCACAGCCTGGTCCAATGCATCTTTTTTCGCACTAAGTGTGACAATACTATTGTCAAGAAACATCGTGATATAGGGCGCTGTTTTATTAAATGAGATGAGTTTAAAATCCGGGAATTGCAATTTGCCGGTAAAACTAAAATTACCGTGTTCAATTTTAGTAGTTAATTCAGGCTGACCATTATTGCCGTTTAGTAAATCCACGGTAGTCCCTTCCGGAAATCCTGTTACAGTACCGTTTATCTGGTAGCTATCTGCCGCAGAGACAGGCTTTGCGGTTGTTCCTTTAGATTTTAACTGCGATAATCCAACCAATGGCATTAATAGTAAAATAAGCAGGTATTTCTTCATCATGATTTTTTTTTAAATTTCCATTTAAGGCGGTACCGCAATCTAACTTTTTTCGCCATTTTTACCTAACCATTCAACGAAAATTTAACAAGCCAGGGGTAATTCCCCCTTGATACAGGAAATAAATGCCTTTGTACCATCACCCACAGGCACCTGTGTTCCCAACATTTTTATGTACGCACTTCCAATGATCGCCCCGGCGGCATAGCGACATGCATTGTGAAATCGCTCTTGATTGTTAATCCCAAACCCGATCATAACCGGGTTTTGCAGTTGTAATTTTTTAAGCTTTTCAAAATAACGTTTTTGGCTCGTAATATCCACAGCATTACCTGTAGTAGCCGAAGCCGATACCGCATATAAAAAACCAGTACTCAATTTATCTGCCATCCGGATACGGTGTTCACTTGTTTCGGGCGTTATTAAAAAAATAAAAGAGAGCCCGTTCTTTTTAAACAATTGTTTATAATGCTTTTCAAATTGATACATTGGAAGATCTGGTAAAATGATACCGCTTACCCCGGCATGACTTGCATCGGCGCAAAATTGTTCTATTCCATACTGCAATACGGGGTTTAGATAACCCATCAAAATAACGGGAATGGTCATTCGATCTTTAACTGATTCAAGCTGTTTGAAAAGTAAAGGCAGGTTCATGCCGTTATCTAAGGCTACCATATTGCTTTCCTGGATAACGGGACCATCTGCGATTGGATCTGCATAGGGCATTCCTATTTCAACCATATCAGCACCATGCTGTTCAAGCGCTAACATTACTTCAGCAGTACTATCAAGCTGCGGATAGCCTGCGGTACAATAAATATTGAGCAGGTTCTCTTTTTTTATTTTGAATTGCTTCTCTAATTGATTCATACTATTATTTATATTTTTTGAATCCAGGCTACTTCGCCTGACAGGCGAGGTACTATCAGGGAATTTTAAATTAATTTACCTTTAAAGCCTTGCTATAAATAGGTCATGTAAGTTGCCAAATCTTTGTCACCTCTTCCGCTCAAACAAATCACTACGCGGTCGTTTTTTTTAAATGAAATATCTTTCAGTACAGCAAATGCGTGAGCGGTTTCAAGGGCAGGAATAATTCCTTCTGTCTTCGCAAGGTGAAAAGCGGCCTGCAATGCTTCTTCATCTGTTGCATTTTTAAACAGTACCCTTCCCTGTTTAAAAAGATTTGCATGCAACGGTCCAATCCCGGGGTAATCGAGGCCCGCTGAAATGCTGTGCGGTTCAGTAACCTGGCCATCGGCTGTTTGCATGAGCAAACTTTTACTTCCATGCAATATGCCGGTGGTTCCCAGTTGGGTGGTGGCGGCTGTTTTACCGGATGTTAATCCCATGCCGGCAGCTTCTACCGCAATTAATTTTACTTTTTTTTCTTCGATGAAATGATAAAAGGCACCTGCTGCGTTGCTACCACCGCCCACGCAGGCTATTACATGCGACGGGCAACGATCACCTGTTTCTTTTAGTAACTGCTGCCTGATTTCTTTACTGATAATACTTTGAAACCGGGCTACCATATCGGGGTATGGATGTGGGCCAACGACGCTTCCAATGATGTAATGGGTATTGTGAGGGTGGTTGATCCAATCCCTGATTGCTTCATTTGTTGCATCTTTTAGCGTCTGGCTGCCACTCAATGCTGGTATCACAGTTGCCCCAAGCATTTTCATCCGGGCTACATTGGGTGCCTGGCGCTCAATGTCTTTGGCACCCATAAACACGATGCACTCAAGTCCCCGCAAAGCACAAACGGTGGCAGTTGCAACTCCATGCTGCCCGGCACCGGTTTCGGCAATGATTCGTTTTTTGCCCAGCCTCTCAGCCAGCAACACCTGCCCGATGGTGTTGTTAATCTTGTGCGCACCAGTGTGGCACAAGTCTTCCCGCTTTAGATAAATATTGGTGTTGAATTCTTTGCTTAACCTTTCGGCATGAAACAAGGGTGTTGGCCTGCCTGCAAAATCTTTTAATAAAAGGCTTAACTCTTTTTTGAAAGAATTTTCCCCGGTTATTTTTTTATACTTTTTTTGAAGCTCCTCCACATTCGGGAAAAGCATTTCAGGAATGTAAGCCCCGCCGAATTCACCGTAATATCCATGCTTGTCAGGACGACTTAAATTGTTCTTGTTATTTTTCATAATTAGCTTCTTGTACATTATTTCATACCATGCATAAATTTTAATACTAAGGCCATATCCTTAACCCCTGGCTCTTTTTCAAAATGGCTGTTCAGATCTACCCCATAAAAATCCGGGTGCTTAAACTTTTTGACAAGGGCCGCATCTTCCGGACCGATGCCGCCACTTATAAAAAATGGCTTTTCGATCTTACTCTCTTTGATCTTTTGCCAATCAAATTTTTCTCCCGTACCTCCATACATTGTTGTTGAAGCTGTATCGAACAGATAATAATCACAGGTATCATCGTATTCTTCCAATAAATGGTCAATCGATTTTTTTGTATTTTTTTCTACCCGAAAAACTTTGATCACTTCTGTTTCCGCAGAAATAGCCTCGCAAAAATCCGGCGTTTCATCTCCATGAAGCTGCACCATATCAAGCCCATAATCTTCTACAGCCTGTAAAATTCTGTCGTATTCATCATTTACAAACACACCGATCGTCCGGATGTCCATATCCGCAGCTTTGATCTCCTTTTTGGGCATTTTATCGCCAACATAGCGAGGTGAATCCTTGTGAAAAATGAGGCCGGCAAAATCTATATTCAGCATTTCAAGTTGTTGCAACTGTTTCATGCTTGTAATTCCACACACTTTAATATTCATTGTTGAAGTTTTTTCTATTTGGCAATGTCGGTTTATTTCTTTGAAGCATCGCTTAATTGTGCCGCAAATACTTCAAAAGCTTTTCCGGGGTCGGGTTCTTTCATAAAATACTCACCTATCAAAAAGCCCTTGTAGCCGGCGTCTTTGAACCTCATAATAGTTTCTATGTTATCAATACCGCTTTCTGCAATTTTAATCATTTCAAGGGGAATCAATTTACTCAACGCGATGGCATTGTAAATATCCACTTCAAAAGTTTTTAAATTACGATTATTAATTCCAACCATGTCAATATTATGATTTATGTGCCCGAGCTCGGCCTCGTCGTGAATTTCCAGCAATACTTCAAGCCCAAGCTGTTTTGCATAAGCAGCTAACTCTTTTACTTCCCCGGCAGACAAGCACGCAGCGATCAATAATATTACATCTGCACCCATTGCCTTAGATTCTGTAAGCTGGTACTTGTCGATAATGAATTCTTTTCTTAAAACAGGAACCTGGTTATCGCTCGCGAGCAAAAAGTCTTCTCTGGTACCTCCAAAAAACAGTTGGTCTGTAAGCACCGACAAACCTGCGGCCCCGTACCTTGCATAATCAGCCGTTACTTTATCTACAGGCGCAAATGAATTAATGATGCCTTTCGACGGCGACTTTCTTTTAAACTCTGCTATAATGCCTGTTGTATTCCCTAAAGCCAATACCTGTTTTAAAGAAATAATTTTTCTTTCAAAAGCGGGTGATGAAAAAAGTGTTTCCTCTAGTACTGACGATTTAAGGACTTCCACTTCTCTCCTTTTATGCGCAATTATTTTGTCGAGTAAATTCATGCGTTAAGGGATTAAAGTTTTCAGAGAATTATAAGCAGCACCACTCTCCAGGCTTTCTACTGCGAGTTGATAGCAGGTTTCATAGTCATTGTATTTTCCGGTGCAATGCAATCCCATAGCTGCATTTGAAATAACAACGGCATTCTGCGCCCAGCTGCCTTCGCCCCTGATAATTTTTAAAAATATTTTAGCTGACTCTTCTACCGTGCTGCCTCCCAAAATATCGGAAGCAGCAACCAATCTTTTACCCAAAGCAGTTGCACTCATCATTTTTTCGCCTTGCCTTGTAATTACTTTTGTATCTCCGGTTAATGAGATTTCGTCATACCCTTCCATGCTGTGAACAATCGTGTAAGACGAAGTTTCCTCTTGCAACAAATAATTATAGATACGGGCCATTTCCAGGTTATAGACGCCAACCAGCCGGTGCGCCGGGGCAGCAGGATTTACCAGAGGGCCCAACATATTAAAGAACGTACGAACTCCCAGATTTTTACGGACAATTCCTACTGCTTTTAAGGCCGGGTGAAACAGGGGCGCATGAAGGAAACAAATATTTGCTGTTTCTAATTCTTTATTCAGTTGATCACTGTTAGTAGTAAAGTGATAGCCCAGCTGCTGCATCAGATCCGACGCCCCACTTACCGAAGACGCTCCATAATTTCCATGCTTGGCAACTTTGTTGCCGGTACCTGCAACGATAAAACTGCTTAATGTTGAAATATTAAACGTATTTTTTCCATCTCCGCCAGTGCCCACGATATCAAGTAACTGGTTGTCTTTTAAATCAACCGGGGTACAGAGTTGCAATAGTGCATCTTTAAAGCCAAGTAATTCTTCAATGGTAATACTACGCATAAGGTACACTGTTATAAAAGCAGTAACCTCGTGTTCGGTGTATGAATTACCGGAAATATTCTTCAATACTTCTGCAGCCTGCTGCCTGCTCAGGCTTTTGTATTCAAATAAATGTTGCAATATTTTTTTCATAATTGTACGTTAAAAGAAACAAAATTTACTTACTTCACACAAAGGAGCCGCGGTCTGAATTAATATGAAAGCCAGTTCCTGATAAGCGTTTCGCCGCAGGGCGTGAGTACGCTTTCCGGGTGAAACTGTACGCCCTGAACATCAAAACTTTCATGTTGAACAGACATGATGTAACCGTTCCCGTCAACAGAGGTAATCTGTAACGCCGGGGGTAAATCCTTCCGGGAGATGATCCAGCTGTGATACCTGCCCGCCATCATTTCAGGATAGAGCCCTTTAAAAAGTATCGACTGTTGTGCTATTATTTTCACAGGGGTGGCAATACCATGGAAAACAATGTCCAGATTTTCCAGCGTTGCTCCAAAAGCCTCTCCAATGGCCTGGTGTCCGAGGCATACACCCAGGATCGATTTAGTGGCAGCGTATTCTTTTATTAAAGGCAATAATAAATTTGCTTCAACAGGTATCCCGGGGCCGGGTGATAAAATTATCTTATCATATTTCTTTACAGCTTCAAGTTCAATCTCGTCATTTCTAAAAACATCGATTTTTGTATGTACTATTTTTTCAACCAGGTGTACCAGGTTATAAGTGAAGGAATCATAATTGTCAAATACAAGAATTTTTGTAACAGCCATAATTGTTAATTTGATATAGTTTGAGCAAGCACAACTGCATTTTTCAGTGCACGTAATTTATTATTTACCTCCTGTAATTCATCCTCTGGTTTACTGGCAGCGACGATCCCCGCACCGGCCTGGCTGACCAATGTATTGTTTTTGCTTAAAAATGTCCTGATCATGATGGCATGATTACAACTGCCATTAAAGCCAATATATCCGATCATCCCGCCATAAAAGCCACGAGCAGTTTCTTCATTTTCGTCTATCAACTGCATGGCTTTATACTTTGGCGCCCCACTGAGCGTGCCGGCGGGAAAAGTAGCACCCAGGATCTTAAATGGATTTTTTTCCTGCCCAAGTTGTCCCTGCACCTCACTAACAAGGTGTATCACATGAGAATAATAATTAACTTTTTTAAATTGTGTAACAATAACGTTGGTGCATACCCGACTAAGGTCATTTCTCGCAAGATCAACCAACATCACATGCTCAGCATTTTCCTTTACGTCGCTTTCAAGTTCAATGGCCAGCTGTTTGTCTGTATCATCATCACCGGTACGTTTAAACGTTCCGGCGATCGGGTGAACAATGGCGATATTATTTTGGATAATCAGTTGGCTCTCCGGAGAGGAGCCCATTAGCTTGTAATCCCCGTAATCGAAATAAAAAAGATACGGACTGGGATTGATGCTTCGCAGGGCCCTGTACACATTAAATTCATCACCGGTGAAGGGCTGGCTGAAGCGGCGGCTTAGAACTACCTGGAAACTGTCTCCGCGCTGGCAAGCGGCAATTCCATTAGTGACCATATTTTTATATACGTCATCCGAAATGGAAGAGCGCTCTTCGCCGGCCACCCGAAAAGGAAAGGCAGGAACATCCTTGTTTTTAATGAGGCTCTCTACATCCTCTACTCCACTTTCCAGTCCTGCAAAATGATGCTCGCAAATATATAATTCGTCTTTAAAATGATCAATTACAATCACGTATTGGTAAAGCCGGTATCGAATCAAAGGTATCGACATGGCGTCATCCGCCTTAGCCTGCAACTTTATTTTTTCAAAAAAAGGAATGGAATCATAACAGGTGTAGCCAAAAATACCCTGAGCAATCTTTACAGGTTTGAGGATAGCTTCTTCCGTTTGAAAACGCTGTAAAAAGTCGTACATGATATCTGCAACAACCGCATCTTTACCGAGATTTATTTTCTCAGGTTGTTTTGCAGGAAGTTTAAATTCGAGGATCAAAGGATCGATCACTTCAATTCCCGCGATCGCATTAACGCCGATAATAGAATAATTATTTTCCCCTGCATGAAAGTCAGTACTTTCCAGCAGGATCGTATCCCGGAAGCGATCACGCAGCCGAAGGTAAATTCCAACAGGAGTATAAATATCTCCCAGCATTTTTTTATAGGTCGTGGTAAAAATTATTTTTTTCATTTTAAAGTTTGCTGATTATTAACAATAAAAAACCCCAACGTTGTGTCGGGGCTAAAATATTCGGTAACAGGAATAAAGTTATGACACATCAATGTACAATATCTGCCAAAGCCAACTTCCTGTGTGTATGTTTGTAATCATTTCTACTGCAAATATGGAGGAGAAATCCGGATTTAAAAAAGATTTTTACTTAATTCAGGAAAATGAAAATATGCGGATAAATAAAAATATGACGCCTAACGGCCACATATTTTTTGTTGAAGGAGCCAGTCAAAGGCTGGCAGCGCTTGATTTTAGGATATCTTCCGGCGTCATGATGATTGAACTCACGGAAGCAGAAGACAGGCAAAAGGGCAAATATGTTAAGTATGAACTGGTTGAGCACGCGGCTGTATATACCAGGGAAAAACACCTGAAGGTCATGCGCATTCAACCTCTGCCAGGGCCATTTTTGATAAAAGAAAGAGGAGTTCGGGGATGTCGAGGTTACGAAACCATCGCTTTAAGATTGCTTTACCTGAGTTTGGTTGACTATGTTTTTTTGTTTGTCTGCATCAGGTGTTAATTTTTTCAGCAGCTTAACTTAAATCTTTATAAATACTTGAACTTTGTTAATATGTACACATTGAAGTCGATCGTGACTATTCTAATTATAGGCTGTTGTGCCGTGGCGAATGCACAAAAAATAGACAGCATTTATGTCAACCTATATACGGATAGTTTAAAAAAAGGCACTTACAATTATATAAATATCGATGGGCTGTTACCCAATGGTAGATACATCCCGCTCGACAGTTCCCAAATCAGTTTTACGAGTTCTCATGGAAAATTCTATGGCAATAGTTTATGGCTGGAGCCGGATTGTAAAGAGGAAAAAGTGAGCATCCACGCGGTATTAAAAAACAACGCCCTGCTGCGGAAAGACTTCGTCATCTACGTAAAGCGGAAACCGGATAACCAGCAGTTAAAAACCGAGAAGCAGGTTCTGGAAGAAATGAAAAATAAGAGTAAGAAAGCCTGAAACATCAAACGGCTTGCTTACGAAAGTACAGCGCTGCCTGTTTGAAACCAGACTTTTCTTTAACAACAATTTGTGCCTGAAAAAAATCTCCATTTATATGCAGCCCTGCCTATTTTTTGAGAGTATTAAAATTTGAATCAACTAAATTTCTTTGCATCTTCCAGGAATTTGGCCAGGCCAATATCAGTCAAAGGATGTTTTAACAGACCAAGTATCGAATCTAACGGGCAGGTACAAACGTCGGCGCCCGCTTCGGCACATTTAATAATATGATTTGGGTTGCGTATGGACGCTGCCAATATTTCTGTCTGGTATCCCTGGATCGTAAATATCTGCCTCAACTGGTGGATAAGCTCCATTCCATCCCAGCCACTGTCATCAATACGACCAATAAAGGGAGAGACATAGGCCGCACCTGCTTTTGCAGCAAGGATCGCCTGCCCGGCTGAAAAAACAAGCGTACAATTGGTCCGGATACCGTTTTCCGTAAACCATTTAATTGCCTTTATTCCCTCTTTGATCATGGGTACTTTTACCACAATATTCTTGTGAATGGTTATCAGTTTTTTTCCTTCTGCGATAATACCATCAAAATCTGTGGAGATTACTTCTGCACTGATATCCCCATCCACCATCTCACAAATTGTTTTGTAATGCTGCATAACCGCGTCCTGGCCTTTAATACCTTCCTTTGCCATCAGTGACGGATTGGTTGTTACACCATCTAATATTCCAAGTTCATTGGCTTCTTTAATTTGAGCAAGATTTGCTGTATCGATAAAAAATTTCATGATGATTTTTCAGAACCCGGGAAAGGGTTTTATTTTAAAGTTGAAGAACAAAATTCCATTACAAAACTAATCCAATTAACAGATTATCCTGTAAAATATTTAGGTTATTCAGCAAGAGAAAAAGAAATAGGCTTATTTGTGAACGTCTTTATAGCCAGGTGGAGATTTGAGGAAATAAAAAACGGCAAGTTACTTACATCGCACCGCTCAACCATCTACCCTTGCTACCTTCCGGTCCTGGGGGAGTTCAACAGGAGCTGGTCGTATAAGACTTGCCGGCTGCAAATATAGGGGAATGGTTTGAAATTAAAAGATTTGAAGTACAATTTGAATTGAAAATTTAAATGCCAAGAACCTCCACCGTTTTTACGGGATTTTCAACCCAAGAAAAGTTTACATATTCCGGTTCCCCTATCTTCAAAAGCTAAACCCCGGCCTGTCATTCCTTGAATTCAGGCTACTTACGCCTATCAACTGATCGCTTCGATCAGTAAATGATTTATAATAAATCAACACGGTATATTGATTTTCTGTTTCCCAATAATTCCCTTCCAATTCAGTTTTTTGTGTTGGATCTGACTTATCAACAGCTATATAAGTATAATTATAATATCCCTGTTTCATGAAAGCTGTTGTTTCGTATTTCATTGTTTCCGGGTTGAAGGTCATCTTCCATTTATCATTTAACTGATAACCTGTAAACATTCCTGCGAGATAGATATCCTTATTCGGGTACTGGGTACCGTCAGGTTTTGCGAGGTAAAAATGAACAGTTGCATAATCGCCTTGCCAGAAAGGATTGATGCTTTCATACGTAATGATATTGTACATTCCATCGTAGTCGGGGAAGTACACATAGCGTTGCCCGTTTCTATCGATATCGGTTTTTAAGAATATTTCAGTAGCATTTTTTCCATAAGTCGCGTTTTCAACCCGGTCGCTCTGCAGGCGAAAACTCCTGAGATCAAGCCATCGCCACTCTTTACCGCCGGGAAAAATCCCAATATTTTCAGCACTGTAATCAAGTGTATTTCCCCGAACGAACGTCGGTACAATGTCCCGTTGGGAAATATCCCAACGGTTATTCTGCAGTATTACAACTTTAGTTTGTTGGGCAGCACTAAAACTATTCAGCCCCTGGATATTTGCTGTAAATTTTACCTTTTGATGTGTGCTGTATTTATCCGGGGTAAATGGCTGTACGATTGCGGCCGCAATAGAAGCCTTGGGATCAAGTACCAGCATCTGTTTGGTAAATGCAAGTTTAGTTGTATCCCCATCAAGAAATACTTTTAACAGGTAATTTCCTGAACGGGTTGGCCTGGAATTATTATCCGGTAGAAATGCCTGGTAATGAACATAACGGGTAAGGGCAAGGGATGAATAGCGATACGTTGTGATACGGTTTTGTGTAAATCCTTTTATGTAATCGAAAGGACTGATATTAACAGGTTGCCAGTTGTAATCACAAAGCACATAAGTATAGTAATAACTTTTGTTATTGGCATCCATATCATCAAACTCAAGTTCGAGCCTGCCGCCGCCACTTAGATTGTACACAGGAAGTCCGGTTTGATCACCGGACATATACAATTGTGCTGTATGAATATTTGAATGATAAACCCGTTCTACGGCCTGCGCTGCCAGCTGATGCGAGATAAAACAAAATAATAATAAAATAAAGGGGCGCTGTAGCTGATTGAAGTTCATTTAATAGCTTAATTAATTTACTTTTGAAAGGTAGCAAATTTATGCCGATTGAATGTATCATTATTTATAGCAAAGCGTATTACCTCTGTTAATAAAAAAACATTTTCCCGTTTTATCATCCGGCTGGCAATAAGTGCTACCGCTCTCAGTGTGGCAGTAATGATTGTGGCATTGAGTTTTGTAAATGGGTTTCAGCGTGTTATCAGCAACAAGGTTTTTAGTTTTTGGGGGCATGTACGGGTACAGCAAACCATCGATGACAATGAAACCATTTCGGAAGAATTTCCTATTTATCAAAATGATACGGTTGAGCATTACCTGCATTCGCTCCCTGAAGTTGCTTCGGTTGAAAGGTATGCAACAAAATCTGCCATACTAAAATTTGAAACAGGAATCGAAAGCGTTATCCTGAAAGGTGTTGACAGCAGTTTTGATTTTAACCGGCTTGCTTCCTTTTTAAAAGTAGGCCGCTGGCTTTCTTTTGCAGACAGCGGCTACAGCAAACAAATAAATATAAGTGCCTATACCGCCAATCAATTGGGTATGAAAATTGGTGACAGCCTTCTGGTGTTTTTTTTCCGGCCGGACAAAAGTTATTCTGCCAGGCGTTTAACCGTAGCTGGTATATTCAAAACAGGTATAGAACAATATGACAACAGGCTGGCCATGTGCGACATCAATCTCCTGCGCAGGTTAAACAATTGGGAACCCAACCAAATCGGCGGTTACGAAGTTTTTTTGAAAAATTACAAGAATACAGATAGTATTGCTAACAAGGCTTATCACGAATTGCCGCAAAGCTGGTACAGTAAGAGCATAAAAGAAATCTACCCAAATATATTTGACTGGCTAAACCTGCAGGGGCAACTGAAAAATATTCTCCTCGTAATTATGATGATTGTAGCAGTTGTAAACCTGATAACCTGTCTCATCATCCTGGTATTGGAAAGAACTACCATGACCGGTATATTAAAGGCCCTTGGCGCATCGGACTGGAAGTTGCAGAAAATATTCCTTTACAATACTTCCTTTATTGCTGTTAGCGGCATTATCGCGGGCACGCTGTTTGGCTTAGGCATTTGCCTGCTTCAACAAAAATTTGGATTCATAAAACTTAATGAAGAGTCCTATTATATGAGCACCGCAAGCGCCGAAATAATCTGGTGGCAAGTGGTATTAGTAGACCTGGTAACTCTGATTGTTTGCTTTGCTACATTGATTATTCCAACCCTCCTGATTAAGAAAGTTAACCCGGTGAAGGCCATACAATTCAGGTAAGATCCGGGGCAGCGTCTACCCCCTACCAAGTTTTAAAAAACCGGGCAACACTTTACAGCTAACAAGGATGCTATTGGTTTTTTTTAGTGAAATTGATTTTTTGCCGCTGCAGACTTTTGCTTTTCGGCCCATAGCATTACCCAGTAAAGGCGTACAAAATAATTGCCGTCGCCACAGCAGCATTCAGGGATTCTGCCGGACCGCTTCCGGGAATTGAAATATTTTTGTCGGCCAGTTTAAGAACGGCATTGCTGATTCCTTTTGATTCATTGCCGATGATTAGTACCGCTTCCCTAATATGACATAATTCTTTCAAAGAACTGCCATTAATTGTTGCCGCAAGTTTAATCGGGCCCGCGGTGTTATTGAGCCATTTTTCCAGGTCTGTGTAAAGCACATTCACTCTGCCAAGACTCGCCATCGTGCTTTGAACAACTTTGGGATTATACATATCTACCGTATTTTCAGAGCAGATGATATTTTCTATTCCAAACCAATCAGCCGTTCGTATGATCGTTCCAAGATTACCGGGATCACGAATATCATCCAACACCACAGTGAGTTTTTGCTTAACCATGATGTTTTGCGCAGGCAATCTTTTATCGAACACTGCCAATACTTTATTAGCAGTTGCATAGGACGTGATTTTTTCTAACTCAAAATCTTTTATAATTTCTATATAACTTTCCATTGCCAGGGCGGTCCCTTTTTCAAGCCCTGTAACCCAATCCTGCACAGCATACAGGGCTTTACATGTAAACTTATTTGATTGAAAAAGCTCGGTAACTACTTTTGGCCCTTCTGCAACAAAAACATGGTATTCATCCCTGAATTTTTTGTGCTGTAAACTTTGAATATATTTGACGGTGGATTTGTTTAACATTGCCCGACTTTTTATGCCTCGTATTTTTTTGAATGATACAAAATACCTTATTCGTTCGTGTAATTTTTTATTTTTTATTATTTTATTTTCTTCCTGCTTTGGACCAATTGTTAAAAGAGCACCAAAAGAAAAGCCTTACCTATTTAGAAACAGCATTGAAGTTAAGGGAGGAAAGATTAGCAAAACCGAAAAGTCCACCCTCCAGCAGCGATTGAGCAGCCAGTTAGATGACAGTGCTGTTATCAGAACAAAAGACAAGTATTTTATTCTCCATTATATTATTAAACCGCCTGCTTACGACAGCAGTTATTCGGGCCAATCTTCCAGGAATATGCAGGCATCTATGTTCCATATTGGATATTACAACGCAAAAGTTAGCTACAAGGCCGATACAAGTAACCGAAAGGTTCATGTTAGGTACACGGTAATACCTGGAAATCCGACGTTAATAGATACCGTTAGGTACCTGCTCAGCAGGCCGGATCTGCAGCAATTGGCAAAGGATTATAAAAAAGAGTCGCTTTTAAAAGAAAAAGATATCATCACCAAAGCTGCCGTGCTGGCCGAAATAAACAGGCTGGTAGATAGTTTCAGAAACAATGGTTATTTCAAATTTACTGCAGCCGAATTAAGGGTAAGAGGTGATACTACTATTGAGTCGCTCACCTCTGTAAGCGATGACCCATACGAACAGCTCCGGCTGCTGGCGGAAGCGCAGGAGAAAAAAGATTCGCCACAGGTGAAGCTGGCAGTAGTATTAGTGCCACCCGCTGACTCATCCAAATTAAATAAATTCTACATCAATAAAATTTACATCCTGACCGATTACAGGGTTGAAGACACATTTTTGGATACGGGCTCTGTTACCGAAATAAGAGGCAGGAATTTCATTACACGTTACCATCAGAAGATTGTGCGCACAGCGTTTTTAACGAGAATCGTGACATTGCGGCCAAACGATCTTTACCGGCAAAATGATTATTATGAAACGCTTACGAATCTTTCCAAAGTTGGTGTGTGGCAAAGTGTGAATGTACAACTCGTTGAAATACCCGGAGACAGCAGTAAAATTGATGTGATCATTGAACTGATCCCTAATAAAAAACTTGGCTTCCAGGTTGCACTGGAGGCGAGTTACTCGGCATCCAATAACACATCCAATATTGTTTCGGGAAACCTTTTTGGAATTTCCGGCAACCTGTCGCTGATCAACAGGAATGTTGGCAAAGAAGGCATAAGAATGACACACAATATCCGGGCGGGAATAGAGTTGAACAACAACAGCCGCGGATCAAGTAGTCAGCTTATTAATTCAAATGAACTTGGTTACACCAACACCATAGCTATTCCGCGGTTAATTTTTCCAAAGCTGGCAAATCTTTTCAGTAAAAATAAAAAACAAACAAGGGGAGAAACTTTTATTAATACTGATCTTTCTTATAATAACAGGCTTAACCTCTTTAACCTGCAATCGGTAAACCTGAATTTTGGGTGGAACAGAACCTGGAAAAAGTGGAACTTCACGGTACGACCATTTTTCCTGGGATACAGTAAATTATTTAATGAAACAGACAGTTTCAAAACTATTTTAAGAGACAATCCATTCCTTCAATATTCCTACAATACAGCTTTTGTTATGGGTACAGGTGTAGGTGCCGCAAATGTTTATAGCAATCCGGTTCATCCAAACAGCCTGTCAAAAATAAGGTCATTCAGGGCAAACCTGGAAGAGTCCGGCCTTACCTGGGGTTTGATACCGGTGCTGAATAGATACAAACGGCGTTATATAAAATTAGACGCCGAATATAAATACACGGTCAATTACCGGAAGACTGCCGTGGCGTTTCGTGTATTCGGTGGCGTTGGTGTACCACTTTTAGGTTCAGATACAAACAGGACGCTGCCTTTTTTTAAACAATATTATGGCGGCGGCAGCAATAGTATGCGGGGCTGGCCGGTTAGAGGCATTGGCCCGGGAGGAAGGCCTTTAACGCCGTTTAGTTCTGATAAAACCATCTTCAACGACAGAACGGGAGACATGCAACTGGAATACAATGTGGAATATCGCTACGATATTGCCCGCATCATCCCAAACACCCTAACGTTAAGGGGTGCACTTTTTATTGATGCGGGAAATACATGGAATTTACGCAATACAAAAACGGATGGTAGCATCGATAGTGCCCAGTTCAGGTTTAAAAATATTTACAGGCAATTAGGCGTATCAGCCGGAACTGGTTTCAGGCTTGATTTTAACTACCTGATCTTACGTTTCGATTTAGGCTTCCGGTTTAAAAGGCCAGAACTATATTATGTTAATGACGGTTGGAAAGCACCACCAATTGGATTTAATGACATCTTAAGCAAGCTATTCACCCGTGGTCCGGATTCGAAATACAGGAAATGGAGGTATGAGAACTTTAATTTTACCATTGGAATTGGTTACTCATTTTAAAAATGATAAGGGAGATTTCGCGACCTTTCATTTATAAACAAATGTTGGAATGTCGGCATGCCAAATATTTTCAACCCCTGGACTATGTGTTGTTAACTACCCATTGTCAACTATCAGCTATTAACTCCTCCATGAACTGCTCCATCGTTTTTGCATCGGTAACTTCAAATTCCCCGATTCGGTTTCGGCGTAGTTCGCTGAGGTAAGCGCCACAGCCCAATGCAATGCCAAGGTCATGAGCAATACTACGTATATACGTTCCCGTGGAGCAAATAATTCTAAACCTAACAAGAGGCAGACTTACTGATACTATCTCAAACGCGTGGATAAAAACCGTCCTGGATTGTAATTCTACAGTTTCTCCCCTCCTTGCGAGTTCATATAAAGGGGTTCCCTGTTTTTTTATTGCTGAGTAGATCGGTGGCATTTGCCGGATTTCCCCGGTAAAAGAAATGATGGCCTGTTGAATTATTGATTCTGTAATGCCGGCAAAATCCCTGTGCTGTTCCGGTAAACTTTCAAGATCGTAGGTAGGCGTTATGGCTCCCAAAGTAAAAGATCCGGTGTATTCTTTTTCCTGCGCCATGTATTCGTTGATCTTTTTTGTGAATTTCCCGGTACATAAGATCAGCAGGCCGGTAGCCAATGGATCCAGCGTTCCGGCATGCCCTACTTTTTTTATACGCAACCGGCCCCGGATCTTTCTTACCACATCAAAGGATGTCCAGTGGAGTGGTTTATCGATTAAAAGCAGTTTGCCCGCTTCGTACTGTTCCTTAAGTGAATCGTTTATCGCCGGTAAGGCCTGTCTTTCCTGTCGGGCGAAAGTATCATCGCCGGATTTTTCTGCATGTTTCTGCCTGTATGAACCTTTATTTGCCAAAAGATTATTTTTGCGAATGTAGCGATTCAGTAGCAAGTGATCAGATTGCTTGTTTTGATTTTAACTCGAGGTATTTATTTACCGTACTGATGCTAAGATTTTCGGGCGTAGTTAAGATAGAGAGGATACCGTACTTCATTAGTTCTTTTACGATCAGTTTTTTCTCATAAACAAATTTATCAGCGATCGTTTTTATATAAACATCTTCGACAGTCACAGCCTCTGCATGCGATAGTTTGCTTAGCCCTGTATTCTCAAAAAAGACAACCAGCAAAAGATGGTGCCTTGCGATAGAACGCAGGTAACTGATCTGCCGCCGAAGCCCGTTTAAAGATTCAAAATTGGTGTACAATATTAGCAGGCTGCGTTGCCTTATTTTACTTCTTATCTGCAGGTACAACATTTCAAAATCACTTTCCAAAAAAGCAGTTTGCTGTTTATAAAGTACTTGCAAAATATTTTCACGCTGAACCGGTTTCCGGTCGGCAGCAATGATGGTTCCTATTTTATCAGCGAAAGTTAGTAACCCGATCCTGTCTCGTTTTTGGAGGCAAACATTACTTAGCACCAACGTGCTATTAATGGCGTAGTCAAGGAGGGAAAGTCCGCCAAATGGCATCTTCATGAGCCGGCCCTTGTCGATGATACAGTAAACCTGCTGGGATTTTTCATCGGTGTAATTATTAACCATCAACATTCCTCTGCGGGCAGTTGCTTTCCAGTTAATATTGCGTATATCGTCACCAGCTATGTAATCCTTTATCTGCTCAAATTCCATACTCTGCCCTATTTTTCTTACCCTTTTACCCCCGCTCTCCTGCGGCAGCGTAGCAGCACTGATAAGCTGGTAATTGCGCAGCTGCATGTACGACGGATAAACAGGGACAGCCTGGCTGCTTTCTTTTTCAAACCGCCTGATAAGCAATCCAAGCAGGGAACTGGTATAAAGCAATATCCTGCCAAAATTATACACGCCACGTTCTTTAGGCTTTACTGTGTAGCTGATATTTCTTTCCTGTTTTGGCAAAAATTGATTTGTTAAACTAAAATCCCTGGCCTGGAACTGTTCAGGCAATTCGTCAATAATCTCCATTTTTACCGGAAAATTCATCCGGTTGTTGATCTTGAGCGTAATCTTATTATCATCCCCATTGCTCAGCCGGTCGCTCATTAACCTTTCCGCAGCCGGTGGCTTTCCCAAAAGAAACAGGAATACATAGTCAGCCAGCACGAGCAAAACAAACACCCAAAAAATAACTTTCACAAACGGTAAAAAAGACGGCACAAAAAAACAGCCTGCGAACAGGAGAATGCATATTCCTGCGAAAAGATAAAATCTCAGGGGAATAAAAAGATCACTTATGTATTTTTTGATAAGGGACAATGTTTCGATTGATTTTAGAGATGTAGTTACTTGCGTCGGACTGGAAAAGTTTCAACACCAGCAGTACTTTCTAACGGGGAACTTCTGCTGTTTTCAATATTGCCTCAATAAGTTCATCCGGACTTAAACCTTCCATTTCCTTCTCTGGCGTAAGCATGATGCGGTGTCGAAGCACATGGGGTGCCATCTCTATGATGTCTTCAGGTATCACGAAATCCCGCCCTTTCAATGCTGCAGCAGCTTTGGAAGATCTCAATAATGCGAGGGAAGCCCGGGGGGATGCGCCAAGAAACAACGAAGGTGTATTTCTTGTTTCATGAATAATATGTGCAATGTATTCCACGAGCTTTGGTTCTATTTTAACCTGCTGCAGCAATTGCCTGAAATGCCGGAGCGCTTCCGGCGAGAGTATTTTATTTACCTGCTGCAACATTTCATTTTGCGTTTTTCCTTGCTGGTTCTGGGGGATCATGATCTCTTCCTGCAGTGTTGGGTAATTTACCACTACCTTAAAAATGAAACGGTCCAGCTGTGCTTCCGGCAAGCGGTATGTTCCCTCCTGCTCCACAGGATTTTGAGTAGCCAGCACGATGAACGGATAATCCATCAGGTGCGTATAACCGTCAACGGTAACCTGCCTTTCTTCCATTACTTCAAATAATGCGGCCTGGGTTTTGGCAGGTGCACGATTTATTTCATCTATTAACACAATGTTACTAAAAACAGGACCCGCCTTAAAGTTGAAACCGCCTTCTTTTGGATTGAAAACAGCCGTACCAATCACATCACTTGGCATCATATCAGGGGTAAACTGGAGACGGGAAAATTTTACGTCGATTATCTTCGCTATTAATTTGGCGGCTAGTGTTTTTGCAACACCGGGTACTCCTTCAATCAGGATATGCCCATCACACAAAAGACCTATCAATAGCAATTCTACCAGTTGATGCTGACCAACAATAACTTTTGATATCTCCGCCCGGATGTTATGAATCGCCTCATTCAATTCAGCAATGTGCGAACGCTCTTCAAATAAATTTTCTTCCATCATTTTCTTTTTTTATAAAATTGTTGAATTTGCTCGTTTAAGGATAACAGTTGATAGTCATCCAGCTTACCTGCCTGGTTTGCATGATCAATTGCACGATACAGGGAAATTGTTTTCTCTAAGGAAACACCACTTTTCCTGCTAAGTGCCTGGATGAAATCATCGCTGCCTGCATTGGCGTACAGAAAATAATTCGTACGTATATATTCGCTAAAATAGGTGATCATTTTTTCCGCGATATTCTTATTGTCTTTTTTCTGCAGGTAAAGCCGGGCAATCGTTTCGGCAAAGATCACTGAACTGTTATCATTTGGCTGCAGCTGCCTGATCATGCGCTGCCTGCGCTTCATACCAAACAATACATACATTATCAACAAGAACAGGGCCAGCCAAAAAGCCCCTGAAAAAGATGGATATTTCAATATTTCATCCATTGTGGAAAAAGAACTTTCCGTAGCCCGCCTGTTCTTCCTGTAATAATAATCATTCCAGTACACATGTTCCGGCTCTGGCGGCATTAATTGCAACAGGCGCTGCATGTACAGGTAATTGTCATTCTTCAACAAAAAGTAATTGCTGAAGGCACGGGGATCGGTATGGAGAAATAATTTTCCCTTCCCCCAAAAGAATACGGTGCAATTCGGCTGCATGTTACCGTTATACCCAATTGTGCGGTAATAATTTTTATTCAACTCAGAAAAATAACTGGTGAACGGTTTATAAAAATAACCATGTGCTGAACTATCGAGATCATCAATGAGTTTCACGCCAGTATTTTCGTAGTAGCTGCCTTGTTGATTAACGGGCTGGCCGGCCTCCACTTTACAAAATATCCTGTGCAGTAGTATTGTGTCGATGTTGGCCGCTGACAGGAAAAAGCTGTTACCATGATACACGTAATCCAATATTGCGTCCGCCTCCGCAGGTTTTGTATAAAAGTTCCTGGCCAAACAAAAATAAACAGCAGCAGTATCACTGTAAGACAACACGCCCTGTTCGAAAGCAAGTTTTGTTGACTGAACATAATTATCAGGGAAACTATTTTGTAAAATACTGAATGCAATCTTTCCACCAAATGGTTTTGTATCAGTGGCAGCATAAGTTTCCCGCAAATCGGGTAACGGATTTTTTTTACCACAACCTGCGAACAGAATTGCAGTACCAAAAAACAAGCGATATAGAATACTTTTATTCAATCATTAAATTTTGTTGTAAAAAGTGGTGTAGTCTTTCTCCACCTCCGCATATTGTTCCCGGCTGATAATGAAGCGGCCATACCATATATATTCATATTTCAACACCAAAGCGGCAAATTCATTTTTTTTTGCAGGGGCAATTTCCCGGACGTATTGAAAATTTGTTTTATCCACGGAACGCTCCAGCAAACCTTTGTCGCAAAGCTTCCACAATGTTTTCAAAAAAAGGTAACGCACTGCCATGCGGTAATCAGACAATTTGAAAGACTGCTGGATCAGTTTATCATAATCAGAGACATCTGCAGGAATAGGTTCGTCTTCCACCAGGCCTTTCACGGGCAATTCCGTTACCTTCCGCTGGAAAATACCCTGGTTCAAAAATAATTTGTATAAAATAAAAAGCACCAGGGAGACGGCGAATGCCCATAAGATGGTGCTTAAAATATTTGAAGACAACAGGTTTTCCGCAAAAGAAGGTGCCTTATCTTTGGGCGTTGACCCGTAGCCGTTACCAGGTCCGTTTCGCTCTTTTTCATCATCCTTCAACTCCTGCTCTTTTAACTTGAGAAGGCTGTCGAGGTTCCTGATATAAGAATACCTGGAGTCTTTCTTCCATGCAATAAGTGTATCTGCGGAAATATTGATGACATGCGTATACAGCGTTGTGTCCGTGAGAAAATTCTTTTCGCCTATTGCATCAGCATTATCTTTTTTCGGCTCCCCCAGTAAAGATGAATCAATGTATACATATCCGCCACTGGTTTGGGCTGCAGTATTCGTTAAAAATCCTCCCAGCAGGCAACACGTTAAAAAAAAACCGGCGAATTGTTTTGGAAGCAAAGAGTTCCGCAATGCACGAGGAATAGAGCGGCTTACAATTGCAAGATCAATTGAAGGAGCGAAAATTATTGAAAGCCATCTATGCATTTGTTTCATTTAACCGGCTCACAATGCCATCATTTTTTATAAAAAAACCACGCCTGTTCAGTTTTATAGGAAGTATGACGAAATACCAGATGATTAACGCTAACGATCCGGCTAATATCAACACACTGCTCCACACAGGAATGCCAGCCTGCTGCCCTTTTTCATAAGTCTGGCTCATCAAACGGGTGATGTAACTCTCGAGGAAAGCAGCTGTGATAAAAAACGGAATAAGGCAAATTAATATCTTGGCTGCATCTTTTACGCTTCTTTTAAATGATATTATCCTTGAATAAGTGCCGGGGAAAAGAATGCCGTTGGCCAAGATAAATCCTGCGGTTCCGGCGATGATGATAGATGATATTTCAATGGTGCCATGGATCCAGACTACCAACACATATTCTAATCCCATACCGTGTGAAAAAAATAAATATTGAAAGCTACCCAGCATGATGCCGTTTCCCCACATTGCCATTAGTGTAAAGATACCAAGGGTGAAGCCACCTAAAAAAGTTTTCAGGGCAACACCGATATTATTAAAAGCAATTTGCACAAACATGTTGAAAGGGCTTTCCTTACTGTATATCCCGAACGGATCTCCGTTGGCGATCATGTCTTCTGTTTTATCTACATAGGCATCCCCCAACACGCCCCTTACGAACGAGGGATCATTGACAGAAGAAAAATAACCGATAGAAACAAACAAAATAAAAATAACGGTGGTGAATAAAAAAACAGCGTGGTATTTTCTAAACAGAAGCGGAAGTTCGAATTTCCAAAATTGAAAAATGCGGCTGTATTTCTCCTTTTTATTGCGGTAAATACTTTGATAAATTGAAGCCGTAATACCATTTATCCACCGGGTTGCCTTGCTCTTTGGATAAAAAGTTTTGGCATAGGAAAGATCATCTATCAGCGTAACAAAACGTTCTGCAGTTTCATCGGGATTTTCCGTTTGCTGATGCTGGTAAGTTTTCCACTTTTCCGCATTCTTTTTTATGAACATTGCTTCCCTCATAAATATTGTTCCCGGGCTTCATTGAAAGCACATTTCCGGGCTCAACCTAACCTGGTTCGTAAATCCCGTCCTTCTATTTTACAACTGGATAAAATAAGCATACCTACCATCTAAAGCGATAGTTGTTCATCTTTGGCAGTACAAAATCATTTATCACGAGACGTTTTAAAGCTACTTTTTACCAATACAATTTGCTTCATTTTTCATAAATAAAAAAATATCCTTTTAAACTATCCCAATCAGTAAATTGCGTAATATGTCCATCATACGGATAACAACCGCTTTTAATATTGACCTTGAATTTGAAATTGCACCCTTTCACAAAAGGCTGTTGGCTTACCTGATTGATTTTGTGTTGTTGATTATTTACCTGCTTGCGATGAAATCGCTTTTATACGATGGACTCAACATTAGCCGTGAAGGCAATGTGGGTTTCGACATGCTGGTGATCTCTCTGCCAATGCTCCTCTATTCGCTGCTGTTTGAACTTTGGCTGAATGGACAAACCATCGGCAAAAAACTGATGGCTATCCGGGTGATTAGTCTTGATGGAGGAGAACCGACGCTTGGCCAGTACATTTTACGCTGGATCACCAAATTTTTTGAGTGGCCTTTTCTATTTGGTTACATGGTTTATTCTGAGAGATCGTTGTATATGTACATTTTCATAACAGGTTTTTTTGGAATCGCGGTCATAATCATTATTTCTGCAACAAAAAAAAGCCAGCGGCTGGGGGACCTTTCCGCGGGCACAGTTGTGGTTGATACAACGTCATCCCTCAGCATTGCCGACACCGTATTTATGGATGTAAGCGATCAAAATTACAAGGTACAATTCCCGGAAGTTATGCGGCTAAGCGACAGCGATATTAACACGATCAAGACTGTCATCATCCAATCAAAAAAAAGAAACAGTGACGACATGAGCTATCGCGTGGAAGCCAAGGTAAAACAGGTTCTCGCCATTCAATCAAGCCTTTCTCCCAACGATTTCCTGGAAAAATTATTAGAAGATTATAACTATCTGGCAACAAAGGAATGAGCGTAACTGATAAGCTGACCGGGCAAATGCTTCAATTCGTATTTTTATACTGCTTTGAATAGAATTAATAGCTGTTTTTTATAAGTTGCAGCACGAATCTATTTCCGCATTCGTTCATGGAATTAATAAGCTCTTGCAAACAATACCCGTTGTCCACTCGGCATTCCCGTGAGTATGCATTTTCCTTCCTCCATCTTATTGTTCATCGGTATGCACCGGATGGTTGCCTTGGTCTGATCTTTAATTTTATCTTCCGTTTCACCCGTACCATCCCAATGCGCCGAAATAAAACCACCCTTTTCGTCCAGTAATTTTACAAATTCATCCCAGCTATTGGCTTCCCGGATATTTTCATTGCGGAAAGCAAGTGCCTTGTTATAAATATTTCGTTGTATCTCTTCCAATAATTTTTTTACCGTTTCAGGCAATCCGTCAACAGAAACAGATTGTTTTTCTTTGGTATCTCTCCGGGCAAGTTCCACCACATTGTTTTCCAGGTCACGCATGCCCAGGGCTATTCTCACGGGAACGCCTTTCAATTCATACTCAGCAAATTTCCATCCTGGCCTGGCATTGTCGCTGTTATCATATTTTACCCGTATACCCAGCGCTTTAAATTCCTTTACAAGTATTTCTACTTTTGCGTCTATCACCGGCTTGCTTTCTTCCCCTTTGTAAATGGGCACAATTACTACCTGCAAGGGAGCGATCTTTGGAGGCATGATCAATCCCTGGTCGTCACTATGAGCCATAATAAGCGCACCGATCAACCTCGTAGAAACTCCCCAGCTGGTAGCCCAGACATATTCCAGTTTATTTTCTTTGTTCATAAACTGCACATCAAATGCCTTTGCAAAATTCTGCCCGAGGAAATGAGAAGTCCCGGCCTGCAATGCTTTACCATCCTGCATCAGCGCTTCTATGCAATACGTATCTTCCGCCCCGGCGAAACGTTCATTGGCAGTCTTTATTCCTTTAATAACGGGCACGGCCATGTATTCTTCCACAAAATCTGCATATACATTCAACATCTGTTCCGTTTCGGCTATGGCTTCCTGTTTGGTTGCGTGGGCGGTATGTCCTTCCTGCCACAAAAATTCAGCGGTACGTAAAAATAATCTTGTACGCATTTCCCACCGCACTACATTGGCCCACTGGTTTATTAATAAAGGCAGGTCGCGGTATGACTGTATCCAGCCTTTGTATGTATTCCATATAATGGCCTCGCTTGTTGGCCGGACGATTAGCTCTTCCTCCAGTTTTGCCTCCGGATCCACGATTAGTTTTCCTTTATTATTAGGATCAGTCTTTAACCTGTAATGCGTTACAATGGCGCATTCCTTGGCAAATCCCTCGGCATTTTTTTCCTCCGCCTCAAACAAACTTTTGGGAATGAACAAGGGAAAATAAGCATTCACGTGCCCGGTATCCTTAAACATTTTATCCAGTTGGTCACGCATGTTTTCCCATAACGCATACCCATAGGGTTTAATTACCATACAGCCACGTACGGCAGAGTAATCTGCCAGTCCGCCTTTAATTACAAGATCATTGTACCATTGCGAATAATCTGCCGCCCTTGTTGTAAGTTCTTTACTCATTTGATCCTTTTATATAAATTTTATCTTTCCAGTTCATTGTCCCGACTATATACCTGCGCCCGGCTTCACAGGCGTCGCACACTTGTTCATTTGTTCGCTGTGCTGCCATCATTGCCGCAGTACAAGTGTGCGACGCAACGATGTTGAGTCCTGTTCAAATGCCCGGACAACAACAACTGCGTTTCTTTCGCAGATCTTTAACATCAATCCGTTACCAAGCGCTGCCATCTGATTGTAGCTTTGTCAGGCTGACCTGCTACCCGAATGTATGGCTAACCTATCTCAAAACTGCACAAAAGTAGTAACTTCAACTTATAATTTTTTAATCGTTGCACCATGAATCTTAAAATTTTACTTTTTGCTTTGTCTGCCGCGGCTGCAAGCAGTTGCAGCACCACCTACAGAAGTGGCCAAACGCCTGATGATGTGTATTATTCACCCGCGAGGGCTGTGCAGGCAACGGTTAAGGTTGAGAAAAAAGAAGAGGTAAGACCGGTAAGACGGGGTTATACGGACAGGCAGATCGTCATGCGTACGTACGACAGGCGCTGGCGTTACTTCAATGATGACTACGATGCCTTTTACGATCCATACCGCTATGGATACAATTGCGGCTACTATTACAATCCTTACTATTACCCATCCCCGGTTTACATCTCCGGGGCTGTGTTTCAGAATCCGAAGAATACAACGCCAAGGATGACCAACCTGGGGAGTTATAATTATTCAAGTATGGTGGTTGTAAATCCTAAAACGGGTGCTACGCAAACCATCAGGTCGACGAGGGCGTATAATAACAGCAACAATGATAATTTGATCAGGAGAATTATTACGCCGCGTGCAGGCGACAATAATTCTTACAACAATTCCTACCGGCCTGCAGACAATAATTCAAGAACATATACCCCATCAAATAATAACAGCAGCTCCACGCCTTCGTCTGGCAGCAACAGTGGTAGTTCCGGCACACCGGTGACCAGGCCCCCCAGGAATTGAAACTGCAACCTTATATCAATAAAATTCCGTCCCCGTTGTACAGGTCAGGAAAATCGCAAAGTATGAAGAAAAATATACTGTTAGTTCTAATAATAATAAGTGCAAAGGTTTTTGGACAGATACCCGGGGATGCCATTCGGTACAGCTGGTTTCCACTAAACGGAACAGCCCGCAATATGGCCATCGGCGGTGCCATGGGTTCGTTAGGTGGTGATCTCACTGCAGGTTTTGTTAATCCTGCCGGGCTTGGCTTTTACAAAACAAATGAACTGGTTTTAACCCCGGGACTTTTTATGAATAACAACAAATCTAATTTCAGGCAGGCGGAAACGTTAGCTGGCAACAACGCTTTTTCCCTTGGTCCAACTGGTGTGATCCTGGCATATCCTTCCCGTTTTAGTTCAGAAAAAAATAATACCATTAGCTTTGCAATTAACCAAACGGCCAATTTCAATAATTCGTTTCGTTACAAAGCGCTGAATAATTACAGTTCTTTTAGTGAGCAGTTTGCCGAAGAACTGGCAAAGAGTAATATCCCGATCAGCGATTATTTATTTACAAATTCTATTGCACCTTACACCGTAGCACCGGCATGGACAGCCTACCTGATAGACACAAGCAGCATCAACGGAATAACCCGTATAAGAGGCGCTTCAGAAAATATCCTCGACTCCGGACAGGCTTTACAACAAGAGCTGATAAAAACAACCGGTGGCGGCATCTACGAACTGGCCTTTTCATTTGCGGAAAATACCAATAAAAAATTATTGTGGGGATTAACTGTGGGCATACCGATCGTTCAGTACAAAAGCAATACAACATTTACAGAAAAGGATACGTCTGCCAACAGGTTTAATGGTTTTAATAATTTTACCTACAGTGATAATTTTAAAACAACGGGTGTTGGCGTAAATTTAAAATTAGGCATTATTTACCGCCCGCGTGATTACATACGGTTAGGCTTAGCCGTACATACGCCCTCCTTTATATCCTTAAAGGACACCCGAACCGTTAACATTGAAACTCAACTGGAAAGCGATTCCGGAATGCAGGAACAACCCAACCGCGTAAGTTCTACTGAGTTTACCAATGGGCAGCCGGGTGAATCGAAATATTTCCAGTCAACCGCCTGGAAGGCCATCATCAGTGCTTCCTATGTTTTCCGCGAGGTACAAGACGTAAACAGGCAGCGTGGTTTTATAACCGCGGATATTGAATATGTAAACCACAGCGGAAGCCGTTTTAGCAGCAACAATGAACAACCCACACCCGAAGAAACGCAATACTATAAAGCTTTAAATAAAGTTGTAAAGCGTGAATTCAAATCCACGGCTAATTTTAAAATAGGTGCAGAATTAAAATTCAACATCATTATGGCCAGGCTGGGGTTTGCTTATTACGGCAACCCATACAAAGACAATGCTTTTAAAGGAACCCGTACGTTACTCAGTGGCGGGCTTGGTTACAGGAACAAAGGTTTTTTTATTGACCTCACGTATGTTTACAATGTAACCAAAGACGTGAACCTGCCTTACCGCCTGGAGGACAGGGCTAATACATTTGCAACAATAAAAAACCAGCAGGGGAATGTGATTGCGAGTGTGGGGTTTAAGTTTTAATCACGGGCGTAGGTTCTCAATGCTTTGGTTCGTATGCCCCGGTTTGTGCCTCGCGAACCGACGTTTTCAACCAAGCAACAACACAGAAAATAAAATTTTTTAAAACAGAGATATGCTGACGAACGTACACCCAAAATTGCCCATGCGCAATAAAACCACAACAAAAGAATTCTATATAAATAAGTTAGCATTTAAGAACGTTGGAAATTCTGATTACGATGGTTATTTAATGGTTGAGAAAGACAGCGTAGAAATCCATTTTTTTGAATTTAAAGAAATCGACCCAAAGGAAAACTATTCAGGGGTATATATCCGAACAAACGATATTGAAAATTTGTACCAATCATTGCTGGACAATAATGTGAGTATACATCCCAATGGAGCACTGGAAACAAAATCCTGGGGACAGAGGGAATTTGCCCTGCTTGACCCGGATAATAATCTTCTAACTTTTGGTCAGGCTATATGATGGAAGCCGATAATATAGTACCCCTAAAAGAGTGCATGGAGGTTAACATTTGATGGCCTGGTTGTGTCCCAACTAAACAAATAGCTCTTTTTTGTGAAAATGTGCCATTGCATCAATTCGGGTGTTACGAAATAATCGACGACTTGTCAATTGGCCTACACGACAAACCTCAGTTGTTAATTGCCATTGTTGGGGCGCGTAGAAGCAACTATTCTCATCCGGATCCTTCCTGTTATCTTCGCGCCTGGGAGATCGATCGCCGAACTTCCTTCGTTTCACAGCTCCTTTGTTACGCAGAAAAAATACCTTTGTACTTTTTGCTTCGCCAAATAGAAGGCAAAAAGGGACCGCCATTCGATGACGGTTGCATAAAAAATAAAAAAAAGAATTATGCAACCACACTGGTTGCGTAAAATATAAAAAAAGAAATGATGCAACCACACTGGTTGCTTTTTTTATTTTTAAAAATTTCATGCAACCAGTAATAATATTATTTGAGACACAATTCTCCCTGCAAATCCGGCAAAATCGGCCAATACCGGTAATAAGGGTCATCTCCGGACACGACATTTGGAATCAATAAGGGTCCTCAATTATTTTTGTTCAACAATTAAATTAAAGGGGAGGGGGAAATAGAAACGATTTAAAACGTTCCAACTTAAGAAAAGCTACGTTTGGCAACCGATTGGCGGAAGCAACTTTGGAATACTTCGGCAAAAAGTAAATTGAATTTTAGAAATTTTACCGGGCATTACTTGTAAGGATTTTGCTGCATTCTACGTCGCGGCTTGGTATTTTTACCTCCTTGCATTGTCAAAACACCGCATATATTCGGGAAATAAATACTTCCAGCGGAATAATAGCACTTCTAAAATAGGCATAGATACAAGTGGGTCAAGACGAAAAAAGGTTGATATGAATATGTGAAAAGGAAAACACGACCGTTCAATCACCATAATTCCGTATTTGTCTAACGGATGTAACGCAAGTTTTAATACCCAGAAATTGGGCCAACCTACTTAGTAAATGTTTCTCCTTTAAATTACTTTGAACGCAGCGAAGTAGTAATTATTTGCTACGGCAATTAATTGTAATTTGAAGTAATAAGCGTCTACAAAATTTTGATAAGCTAAAAATTCATGCGTTGGCACTACGAATTCGTCAAATAATATAATGTCATTCTTCTTGAGGTAAGGTGCAAGGGAGGTCAAAGTGAATAAAGTCGCTGAATATATATCAGCATCCAGCATTACCACCGTCTTCTTGCGATTGTCAAACCCCTTTAAGAATTTCGGTAATGTCTGCTGAAATAATCCTTGATAAAACTTCCCTCTTTCATCCTTAATACCTGGTATTGTACCGGAATTAAAGGTTCCTTTTTTATATGGACCGAAATCCTCGGGTAACCCTGTGAACGTATCAAAGCCATAGAAGCAAGACTGTTTATGTGTATTTTCCGTCATCCACCAATTAAAAGACTCGCCATCAGCAACTCCAAATTCCAAATAATTTATTTCCTCAGTAAGGTATTCTGCCTTGATTACGTTGCTATATAATTTGAACCGCTTTTGATAGTCCCATTTTGAATAGAAATCATTTCCAACAACAGTTTTATTCTCGTCTGCCCATTTTGAAAGTCTGGTCAAATTTGCTAATTGTAAAAAAAAGCCCGTAAAGGGTCCAAAAACAATGTGTAGCCGAAGTTTGATAAAAATTGATTTTGTTAGCCTGATGATCTTAAATTTCATAATCGCAAATATAAATTATTGTATCCGAACTTGAAATTAGCATCCCGATAATTGAACTTCAAGACCCATAAATTGCTGGATAAAAAAGGTAATCACATTTTCACTTTATCAATTACTGCTTGCCGTAAAAGACTAATAGAGAAAGTCTGGATAGCTGCAAAATTTGTAGATGCCACACCAGGCAAAACCGCAGTTGCACGAAACCTGCGAGGCTGTACAATCAACTTATTGTTTGTTAATCTTCATGAGTTCCAGCCGACGATAAATCAAAGCCGTGGTTCTCATCAGTATTTCGTAACTCCCTTTAGCATCTGTTCAAGATTAACCATTTTTTTAACTACGGCTACAAAAATCGTCAAGCCCAAACAGATATTAAATTTACTTCCAGCTTTGCTTTTCCGGTTAGACAGTCTCAATAATTCCAATTCGTTCAACAAGTCTTTTGAATTCACTGACAGTTGGGGCTGGCCGATGCGCCGGCTCCCGGCGTCGTCAAAACTCAAACATAGGCTGATATATTTGGAGATCACATTTCAAAGTCTGGCATCCACCAATTTCAACACTTCTTCTATTGAAGGTTCACAATATCTATTCTCCACATCCTTCTTAAACCACGTCATTTGCCTTTTAGCATACTGCCGGGTATGTTGTTTTATAAGTTCGGTAGC
>JACMPR010000069.1 GCA_014377385.1 Ferruginibacter sp.
CCCATTCACCTATCTTTATCCCAAATGAAAAATGCTTTCGTGCAGCTACATATTGCCGTTTTTCTTGCAGGCTTTACGGCAATTCTTGGCAAATTGATCGAATTGAATGAAGGTTTATTGGTGGCTTACCGTTTATTACTAACTGTTGTTATCCTGGGAGTTGTTATGCTCATAAAAGGCGAACTGGTGCGTATCTCGCTAAAAGACGTTATAAAGACAAGCGCTGTGGGAATGGTGATCGCCATTCACTGGGTTTGTTTTTATGGAAGTATTAAATATGCAAACGTTTCTGTTGGATTGGTGTGTTTATCTGCGGCAGGTTTTTTTACCGCCCTGTTTGAGCCGCTTATCCTTAAAAAAAAATTGGTTGTGGCGGAATTGTTGATAGGCCTTCTGGCCATTGCCGGTATTTACCTCATCTTTGATTTTTACCCGGAATATAAAACCGGGATTCTTTTTGGAATAGTTTCATCGGTATGCAGTTCCTTATTTCCTGTTTTTAATAAACAGTTGTTGAACCGGTTTCCGCCCAAAACACTTACACTGTATGAATTGGGCGGCGGATTGATCGGTATGCTATTTTTACTGCCACTGTACCTCTATCAATTTCCGGCGACTCACTATTGGCCGACTGCTGCAGATTGGGGATGGCTGCTTATTTTGGCAGTATTGTGTACGATCTTATCTTTCGATCTGCAACTGAATGCGCTTAAAAAAATATCAGCATTTACTGCAAACCTCGCTTACAACCTTGAACCCGTCTATGGAATCATCCTGGCATTCCTGATTTTTCACGAGAATAAATTGCTGCACAAAGAATTTTTTATGGGACTTGCCCTGATCATGGGTGCGGTGTTGTTGCAAATGGTTCGGGTGTGGAGGGGAAGGAAGTCAATAGTTAATTAAGTGCAGTATAGATAACCATATAAAATCAGGCGGTTTGAAATTGAATCAGGGAATAATTCAACATGCACATCACTTTCGCATTCGCTCGTTCACTTGTAAATAATTTCCACTTCCAATTTGGCAAACGTCCGGAACATGGCACTTACGGCGCAATATTTTTCTTCTGACAGCTTAACGGCCTTTTCCATTTTAGGTTTGTCTTCTTCGGCAAGTTTTATTTTGTAAGTAATTTTTACATGGTCATATATTTTTGGATGCGTTTCAGTCATTCTCGCCGTTATATCGATCGAAAATTCGCTGAAAACTACTTTCATCTTATTGAGAATGCTCACCACATCAATGCCGGTACAACCAGCAAGGGCAGCAAGCATGAGCTTTTTCGGACTGGCACCACTTTCAAGGCTGCTGTCCTCTTGGCTGTCCATATTAACGGTATGGCTATCAACAATGGCGGTAAAAGACATGCCCTGGTTAAAAACAGTGCTAATATGATGACTCATTATAGAGGATTAAAGGTTAAATTCCGGGGCCAGGTATTATATTTTATGAATTTGTAAGACTTTTACAAAAATAGTTGAAATTAAACGCTGGTTATTAAGTAAAATTCTTACCTTCGCCGTCCAAAAATAAGGAATATGGCCAGAGTATGTCAGGTTACAGGAAAGAAGCCGATCACAGGTAATAAGGTTTCTCATTCAAACATTAAAACAAAACGCAGGTTTTTACCAAATTTACAGACGAAGCGTTATTTTCTGGCGGAAGAAGATGTATGGGTAACCATGAAAGTATCTTCAGAAGCGATCAGGACCATCAATAAAAATGGTTTGTATTCCGTTATCAAAGGAATGCGTGCAGCAGGCGTAAAAATTTAGGTTCCTACCGGTCTTTACAACTTGTGGAAAGACGTGAACTTTTAAAATTTATAAAATAACAACAATGGCAAAGAAAGGAAACAGGGTGCAGGTAATCATGGAATGTACAGAGCATAAGACCAGTGGTCTTGCCGGTACAAGCCGTTACATCACCACTAAGAACAAAAAAAATTCTCCTGAACGCATGGAGTTAAAGAAATTCAACCCGATTCTTAAAAAAGTGACTGTTCACAAAGAAATTAAATAGTTAACCCGATTGCAGATCTGATGATGTTTTCATTCTGTTGATTCATCCTCAAATTCTCGAATCTTCAAATCAATACCATGGCCAAAGCAGCTAAAACCGCGATAAAAACAAAAGATCAGAAAGCAGCAGCGGATGCAAAAAACTGGAGTAAGGTTATTCGTACTTTACGTAGCCCCAAAACAGGCGCGTATACTTTTAAAGAAGCAATCGTCCACAAAGACAAAATCAAGGATTTCTTAGCCAGCTAAGTTGCCTTGTATAAACTTTTATATGATAAAAGCTGTTCTGTTTATTCAGAATGGCTTTGTTTGTTTAAGGATGGATTTTGAACCAGTCTCTTACACAGGATTTCTTCTCAAAGTTTTTTCTCCGGTGTAAATTTTCCTGCATCAGGCACCATTTCAATCAACCAGTATGGGAATATTTGATAAACTATTTGGCAAAAAGCAGCAACAGGAATCGCTTGACCAGGGCCTGCAAAAGACCAAGGAAAGCTTTTTTGGAAAAATTGCAAAAGCAGTTGCAGGAAAAAGTACCATCGATGATGAGGTATTGGATAGTGTGGAAGATGCGCTCGTAGGTGCGGATGTTGGTATAGCGACGACCGTGAAAATTATTGACCAACTGGAGAAAAGAGTAGCCAGGGATAAATACCTGAATACAGCAGATTTAAATAATATTTTAAAACAGGAAATTCAAAATCTCTTGGTAACAGCACCACAGGATACTGCTTATACTAATTACGAATTGCCGGCAGGGCACAAGCCGCATGTAATTTTGGTGGTTGGCGTAAATGGAGTTGGAAAAACAACTACAATAGGTAAGCTTGCCCATAATTTTTCGCAGGCCGGTAAAAGTGTTTTACTTGGAGCGGCTGATACTTTTAGGGCCGCCGCTGTTGACCAGCTCACTATCTGGAGTGAGCGTACAAATGTTCCGATCGTAAAAAAAGAAATGGGCAGCGATCCCGCTTCGGTGGCTTATGATACCATCATCAGTGGCGTAGCCAGGAATTCCGACGTTATTATTATAGATACGGCGGGGAGGCTGCATAATAAACTGCACCTGATGGATGAACTAACCAAAATAAAAAAAGTAATACAGAAAACTATACCCGAGGCACCTCATGAGGTATTGTTGGTATTGGACGGCAGCACCGGACAAAACGCACTGGAGCAGGCCAAACATTTTACGGCTGCTACAGACGTTACAGCATTAGCAATTACGAAGCTGGATGGCACAGCTAAAGGCGGCGTTGTAATTGCCATTGCCGATCAGTTTAAAATACCCGTGAAGTTTATTGGGGTAGGGGAAAAAGCAACGGATTTGCTGGTTTTCGATAAGCACGATTTTGTAAATGGGATGTTCCAACTCGGCTAAAAAAAAGAGGAGCTCCCAAGAATGAGTGCTCCGTTTACCAAAACTAACTGCTTATGAGAAATTCTTAATTATCTGATTTGTAACACGAAGTTAAGATCGATTGCGTTCACGGAGTGTTAAGTGAATGCCAATAAATGTTTAAAGCGACGTAAAAGAATGCTAAAAGGAAAATTGTTCCAAAGAGGCTGAATATCCTGTTTCCCGAAAAACTTTACAAACTACCATTCACAAAAAATAAATTTCATGAAGGAAGTTCTTTCGAAAAATTATTTGTAAGACGTAGCAGGTTATCGTGAAACAGGAAAACGTTAGAAGCAGGAATGTTGAACCGAATTCAATAAAAAGTTTTCACGATCAATATAAACAATCCATATACCATCGTGGTAGCAAAAATCCCCCTGGCAGTTTTATCCCTGCCGGAATTCACATACAATGTAAAAAACAAAGCACTTAATAAGAGCGAAAGACTCAGTCCTACCGTTAATGTTTTGTAACCTGGCTCCAGTATCATAAACTGGAAAGTTTCTCTAAAAGAAAATACTTTGAATTTATATGTTTTAAATAACAACAAACCGATCATTGGTGCAACCAGGCCAAGTATCAATCCGAATAAAAAATTATCCTTCAAAATAAACCGCACAATAAAATTATTTTTCAACATTATTTGAATAGGTTACTTTTTTCCAATTGTTTTTTTAACGTATAATTGGTGAGATCAAATTGCACGGGCACAACGCTTACGAATCCATGCTCCAAGGCCCACACATCTGTATCGCGGGCCTTATCAAAGTTTTTGAATTCACCGGTCAACCAGTAATATTTTTTGCCATGAGGATCTAGGCGTTCGGCAAAATCTTCTTCGTATTTTGCGTAAGCCTGCTTGCAGATCTTGATTCCCTTTATTTTTTCCGGCGGCAGAGCAGGAATATTTACATTTAATAAAAAATGTTTTTCCATTTTTTTATTGAGCACCGCAGTTACTATTTTGTGAACAGTTTGTTTAGCTGCGGTAAAATCAGCGTCATAATCATAGTCGAGCAGCGAAAAGCCAATACTGGGAATGCCCTCAATAGATGCTTCCATTGCAGCAGACATGGTGCCGCTGTATATCACATTGATAGAATGGTTAGCGCCATGGTTAATACCACTAAGACAAAGATCCGGTTTGCGGTGTAATATTTTATCTACTGCGAGTTTCACACAATCTACCGGTGTTCCGCTTGTTTGCCAGGCTTCAATATTTCCAAACAAGTCCATTTTATTCATGCGCAGCGGAGAGCCGATAGTAATAGCATGGCCCATACCGCTTTGCGGGCTGTCAGGCGCTACTACCACCACTGTCCCCAGGTCGCTTACCGCTTCCACTAAACTGCGGATACCCTTAGAAGTAATGTCATCATCATTCGTAATAAGAATGATCGGTTTTTCTTTCTTTGCTGCCATTATTTTATTCCTTGATATATCGCTTGTGTAATTAATTAAACCACCTGAACAATGGCCGGGCTATTTCCGGGCGAAATGGCCACGGGATAGAAAGTAGGATCAATAAGATGGCCACGCCGAAAAAGCCAAGCATTTTTTTATGTTTTGCAGTATCAGTGGGCGCTTTTTTTACTGCCGTTCTGCCAACATGTACGAGTATCCACGCCAGTATCATCATAGCAGAATGCTCTACCGTAAAAAAACGGTCATAATTATTTTTCATCACCGGTCCCATACCTGCTTTTAATTTATCAAACCAGGAATTTGAAAAGAATAAAACCAGGCCAATTAATAACTGTAGGTCGCAACAGATCATAAAAAACAAATTGCTCCGGTTGTCATTCACCGAATATGCTCTCCTGCTCATAACGCCGCTCAAAGCATTTATTAAAGTCCATACCCCGAAGAATAATACGCCCCAACGCAAAATGTTATGTAATACCAATATTGTTTGCATACTGATCAATTTGCCACAAAAATAAGGACTCGGATTTTAATTGTTGGAAATGATTAATAGTCAAAAAAAATAAATTTTGTAGAACTAAACTATTTAGTATATTTGTACTAATCAAATTAGTTAAATCATGTCTAGAGCCGGATTAAACTTAAAATATCTCCGCAAACTTCGGGGATGGACACAGGAAGAATTTGCGAATAAATTACATATCAAGCGGTCTCTTATCGGCGCTTATGAAGAAGAGCGCGCCGATCCACGATTGGATGTCCTGGAGATCGTCGCCGATATGTTTAAGTTAAGCCTCGATGAATTGCTGCTGAAAGACGTAAGCAATAGCAGCAACGCAAACAGTTACCTGGCAAAACGCCGCCAGCAAAAAATGATGACTGCAGATCGTAATCTAATTCATTTTGTTCCGGTGAAAGCTGCTGCTGGCTACATGACCGGTTATGCCGACAGTGAATTCATTGATGAACTGAATACATTTACATTACCAATGCTGGCCGGCGGTAATTACCGGGCTTTTGAGATCATCGGGGATAGTATGTTACCCACACCCAGTGGAAGTATCATCGTGGGAGAAAAAGTGGATTCAATAGAAGAAGTGAAAAATAACAATGCATATATCGTTGTAAGCCGTAATGAAGGAATAGTTTACAAGCGGATAGTTAAAAACAACCGCAGCAAGGCAAAGGTTTCCCTCGTGAGTGATAATCCCAATTACCAGCCTTACCAGGTGAATGCAGATGATATTGTAGAATTATGGCAGGCGCAGGTAGTGATCGGAAAAGTGGCTACCCAACAACGCTGGGATGTTAATTCCCTGGCCAATCTTGTGAATAACTTGCAGGACCAGGTGAGTACTTTGAAGAAGAAAATGAATTAGTTTTAATTTGATGGGGTGTGTATAATAGGACGATTAAGAATAACGCTGATTTTTAATAGTATTCTTTAATCCCTGCTGTTTGAAAGATCATTGAGCCGGATCGTCCATATTCTATCTTTACCCACATAATAAGTTTAGCGCAAAACCAGATACATCGATTAATAAATTAAAAAAACAGTTATGATCAAATTACAAATTGTGGGCAATCTTGGTAAAGATTGTATCGTGAAAGAAGTGAACGGAAAAAATGTTATCAATTTTAGTGTGGCTCATACCGAGCGTTACAAAGACAGCCAGGGAAATCCGAAGGAGCGAACCACTTGGGTGGAATGTGCTTATTGGTCTGATAAAACTGCACTTGGGCAGTATTTAAAAAAAGGTCAAATGGTGTATGCAGAAGGGAGCCCGGAAGCAGAAGCTTACCTGAACAAAGAAAATCAACCTGCAGCAACTTTACGCATGCGTGTACAAAATGTTCAGTTACTAGGCGGAAACAACAAGGAAGGCCAGGGAACCAACCAGGGAAATGTTAGCAATATAGGATCCGCACCTGCTCCGGCAGTAAGAACCATACCTCAGTCATCCAATGTTCCCGTGGAGGACGATCTTCCTTTTTAATTGGTAAGCAGTTTATAAATTATCTTAGTCCCGCAATTGCGGGATTTTTTTTACAACAACAATTAATTATGGCCAGAATTACCGGTATTATAACGCTGTTATTATTTTTTTGCATCAATGTATCGGCCCAAAATAATTATGCTCAATATGTAAATCCATTCATTGGTACGGGCGGACACGGTCACACATACCCCGGCGCAACTTTACCTCACGGAATGGTTCAATTAAGTCCCGACACAAGACTCGATGGTTGGGATGGCTGCGGCGGTTACCATTATTCTGATAGCTTCATCTACGGCTTTACGCACACCCACTTAAGCGGCACAGGTGTAAGCGACTACGGGGATATCTTACTCATGCCCATGAACGGAAAACCATCTCCCGATAACAAAGTGTACGGTTCCTTATTTAGCCATGCCAACGAAAAAGCAACCGCCGGGTATTACAGTGTACAACTGGAAGATGATCATATTCAAACAGAATTTACGGCTTCAGAACGAGTTGGCTTTCATCACTACAGATTTGCTAAAGCTGAGGAAAATACTATTATCCTTGATCTTAAACACCGGGATGAAGTGATCGAATCATCTATCCAGATAGAAGACAGCGTAACAATAACAGGATCACGTAGGAGCAAAGCCTGGGCACTGAATCAATATGTTTATTTCGTAATTAAATTTTCAAAACCTATAAAAAATTATGGTGTATGGGAAAATGAAATTCTTGCTCCTCCACGAATAAGCAGTTTCGGAAATTCTAAAAATCTGAAAGCATTTTTCCAGTTTGATCTATCCTCTTCAAACGATGTCTACATCAAAGTGGCTATTTCCCCCGTAAGTGTTGAAGGGGCAAAAAAAAATCTTGCAACCGAAATTTCTTCATGGGATTTCGAAAGTGTAAAAAAGGAAGCTGAAAGAAAATGGAATATAGAGCTGGCCAGGATAGAAGTGAAAGAACCTGATTCAAACAAACTGGCAATATTCTACACTGCGCTTTATCACACAGCCGTTGTACCCAACATCAACATGGATGTAGATGGGCAGTATCGCGGCATGGATGGCAAAATTCATACAGCTCAGGGCTTTATTTATTATTCGGTCTTCTCATTATGGGATACTTACCGTGGCACACACCCGCTTTATACCATTATCGATAGAAAACGAACACTCGATTACATACAAACTTTTTTGGTTCAGTACAAACAGGGGGGACGACTACCCGTATGGGAGCTTGCCAGTTGTGAAACTGACTGTATGATAGGTTACCACAGTATTCCCGTAATTTTTGATGCGTATCAAAAGGGCATCACGGAATTTGATACCCAACTGGCGCTGGAAGCCATGGAAAAAAGTGCCAACCGAAACGTCTTGGGGCTGCCTGCGTATATTGGAAAAGGAGTGATAGAATCGGAGGATGAGGCGGAAAGTGTGAGTAAAACACTGGAGTATGCCTATGACGACTGGTGTATTGCCATGTTTGCCAAAGAACTTGGTAACAATAAGAAATACCTTCAGTACATTAAAAGGGCACAGTATTATAAAAATGTGCTCGATCTTCAAACCGGTTTTATGCGGCCCAGGAAGAACGGGGATTGGCTAAGGCCTTTTGATCCGCGTGAAGTGAACAATAATTTTACCGAGGCCAACAGCTGGCAGTACTCCTTTTACATGCCGCAGGATATTGAAGGATATATTAGAATGATTGGTGGAAATGACAAACTGGAAAATAAATTAGACAGTTTATTCGTTGCATCTTCCCAAATAACCGGCAGGGATCAAAGCGATATCACCGGTTTGATAGGGCAGTACGCACATGGTAACGAACCAAGCCATCATATTATTTACCTATACGATTACACAGCTAAGCCATTTAAAACGCAGCGACTCATTCACCAGGTGATGACAGAAATGTACCACAATGCACCGGATGGATTGATAGGCAATGAAGATTGCGGCCAGATGAGTGCCTGGTATGTTTTAAGTGCGCTGGGATTTTACCCGGTAACTCCAGGTAGTGGCAATTATATGATCGGCTCTCCTCAATTTAGTGAGGCAGTTATTAACCTGGAGAATGGTGAAAAATTTATTATACAGGCACCCCGTACCAGCAAAGATGATTTTTATATTCAAAATAGTTTTCTACGTACAGCTGCGTCACCAAAATCATTTAAATGGGATGCCTACTATTTAAAACACAAAGATATTGCCGATGGTGGCCTGGTAAGTTTTACAATGGGGAATAAACCCGCTGCATACGAGTTGAAAAAACAGGCTGCAACAGATATCGCCAATGAGCCGGGGGATTTCTCGTTCATAGTAAATCCTGTAATAAATGGTGGCCCCGCTCCATTTAAACAAAATAGGGAGGTAACCATTTCTACTTCTCAAAAAAATGCGAATATCTATTATAGCATGGATGGTTCAGTTCCAACGTCAGCCAGTACCCGCTATTTGCGGCCTTTATTGGTAGATAAATCGCTGACCTTAAAAGCCATTGCCATTGATTTAAAAGGTAATAAAAGTTTTGTTACAACAGCAACATATAAAAAAATGTCACATGAATGGTCCGTGAAATTAAATACGGCTTACGAACAACAGTATGACGCAGGTGGTGCAGATGGGTTGATAGACGAGATCAGGGGAACAACCGACTGGCACAAAGGTAACTGGCAGGGATACCAGAAAACGCCCATGGAGGTTGTAATTGATCTGAAAGATGTAAAATATATTTCAAAGGTAACGGCAGGTTTTTTACAGGATACCAGGGCCTGGATCGTATTGCCAAAGCAACTGCTCGTGGAATTGTCGCTGGATGGTAATAATTATATACCTGCTTTTACAGGGGAAGATTTTCTGCCGATCGATGATCTCAACATCCAGGTAAAAAATGTGGAGGCAATTTTCCCCACCACAGCCGCAAGATATGTAAGAATAAAAGCCCTGCAATATGGCAAATTACCATCCTGGCACGAAGGCGCTGGAGGTGATACCCATATTTTTGTTGATGAGATAGGGGTGGAGTAGAAAATTAGATTTGGCGATGAAGCTATTAAAACCAACAGGCCTTCTTTATTGGTTTTGGAACGCCTTATCGCGGTGCACTCCTGAACTTAACAGGTACAACTGTCTTATTTGATAAAAGTCAAGAAATTCACTTGTTTGTTCAAAGTCGTCCCAATCCAGCCGGGAAAGATTAAAATTGATTCCATCAAAATTCTCAATTATAACATTAGAAAAAAAACATTTCAAGTACCTATATTCGGGCGCCAGGTAATTGGCCTGTTTTTCGACATCCGGGTGTCATTCTCTTTTTTTAAAAAATAATCATCGGATTTAATAAAATCGCCTGAATATCATCTTCCAAATTATCATCTTTTAAAAAGTCAGCAAACTGTTTATTTTTCATTTAAAAGTCTTTTTATCATCGTAGTACTTTTAGATTCTTTTTTAAATTTATATTCATTTAAAGGCCTTGTAAAATGAAGTGTCTTCAGCGTAATTTTTCAGGTCAGGTAGCTGATTTTCCTTTACTTCTCTTATTAGCA
>JACMPR010000070.1 GCA_014377385.1 Ferruginibacter sp.
ATCAAAAGTAAACGAAGAAAATTATAAAAAAGATCCGGAAAATATTTATCTCACCCGTGCACCCCGTCAGAAAGTAAAAGCAGAATTTGTAAGAGACATTATTTTATGCAGCAGCGGTTTATTGGTGGGCACTATCGGGGGGCCAAGTGTAAAACCTTATCAGCCAAAAGGCTTGTGGGAAATGGCAAGTTCAGGCAGGGGAGTACTGGCAACTTATAAACAAGATAAGGGGGAAGCATTGTATAGAAGGGGGATGTACACTTTTATAAAATTGACCGTGCCGCCACCAAGTATGATATTGTTTGATGCCAGCAACAGGGATCAGTGTGAAGTAAAACGTAGCCAGACAAATACGCCGCTGCAGGCATTGATGATGATGAATGATCCTACGGTACTGGAAGCCTCCCGGGTGTTTGCACAAAAGCTGATGGAAGAAAAAACTTCGCCGGAAGAAAAAATCAAAAAGGCCTACCGGAGAATTATTTGCAGGGTAGCAGGCGCTAAGGAAACCAGCATATTAAAATCTTATTTTGATGATCAGTTGCAGGAGTTTCAGCAAAAAAAACTGGATGCCACAGCAACGTTGAAGGAAGGTGAATTTTCTCAGCTTACAAATGCAGATGCCAATACCACTGCTGCCTTAATGAAAGTGATTAGCATGATTTACAATATGGAAGAAGCAATTATAAAAACCTGATTATGCACAAAGAAATTCTGGAACACGGCCTTCATTTAAACCGCAGAAAGTTCCTTTCAAAACTAAGCCTGGGTATTGGCAGTGTAGCACTGGGCTCATTGCTGATACCTGATTTGTTTGGCAGCAAAACCGATGAAGAAATGCTGCTGACTGGTCTGCCGCAATTTGCCCCCAAAGCAAAAAGGATCATCTACCTGTTTCAAAACGGCGCTCCCTCACAACTGGACTTGTTTGATTATAAGCCAAAGCTGATTGATATGTTTGGTCAGGAATTGCCGGAATCAATCCGTATGGGCCAGCGCCTGACGGGTATGACGGCAGATCAGAAAAAATTTCCTTTGGCGGGTACCAAATTTAAATTCAATCAGTATGGAGAAGCAAAGGCTTGGATGAGTGAATTATTGCCTTATACTTCTAAAGTAGTGGATGACTTGTGTTTTGTAAAAACGATGTACACCGAAGCCATCAATCATGATCCGGCATTGACTTTTTTTCAAACCGGCGCTCAGGTAGGTAACCGCCCCAGTATGGGTTCCTGGCTCAGTTACGGATTAGGCAGCGAAAATAAAAACCTGCCAGCCTTTTGTGTATTGTTGTCAAAAGGAAAAGGAAATGGACAAGGCGTATATTCAAAACTCTGGACAAATGGTTTCCTGGATTCTGTACACCAGGGCGTACAATTCAGCAGTGGGGATAGTCCGGTTTTATACCTTAACAATCCCGAAAGCATCAGCAAAGCAGACCGCAGAAAAATGCTTGATAAACTTGAAGAACTAAATGCAGAAACATTTAAAGAATCAAACGACCAGGAGATAAATGCAAAAGTGCAGCAATACGAAATGGCCTACCGTATGCAAACTGCGGTACCGGAAATTACCGACCTCAGCAAAGAACCGGAAGACATTGTAAAATTGTACGGGCCAGATTGCCTGATACCCGGTACCTATGCCGCCAACTGTTTGCTTGCAAGAAAATTATCTGAGAATGGTGTTCGCTTTGTACAATTATATCACCAAGGATGGGATGCACATGACAATCTTCCCTTCCAGATAAAAGGCCAGGCAATGGATACAGACCAGTCGTCAGCAGCCCTGATAACAGACCTTAAGCAAAGAGGCTTACTGGATGAAACACTCGTAATATGGGGCGGCGAATTCGGAAGAACAAATTATTGCCAGGGCGTACTTACAAAAGATAATTATGGAAGAGATCATCATCCAAGATGCTTTACCATCTGGATGGCAGGTGGAGGTATAAAACCCGGTGTATATGGAGAGACGGATGACTTTGGCTACAACATTATAAAAAATCCGGTGCATGTAAACGACTTTCATGCAACTGTTTTGCATTTGATGGGTATTGATCATGAGAAGCTGACTTTTAAACATCTTGGCCGAAGGTACAGGCTTACAGATGTGGCAGGACAAGTGGTGAAAGGCATAATTACCTAGTATTGGAAGAGGCGTTTTGCTTGTGGTAAATATTTAATTTCATCAACCCCCGTTAGGGTTTGCAACTGTTGACGAGGTTGAGGCAGTTTTATTAAATCGAAATGATACCACACAATTTTAATACAAATTCGTATCACCCCGACGCCGGTTTTCAGCCTCATCGGCGGTTAAAAAAAAGGCAGATGTTGTCACCAATGTTTTTCTTAGAAAATATTTAATGTATTGCTATAATAAAATTCACTGTATAAAAATTTCGCCACATGCAACGCAGAACATTCATAAAAAATTCTTCTATCGCCGCCGCAGGATTAATTTACCAGCCCTCACTGGCTTTTACGGAAGACCCGTTATTGGGCCAGGGCAATAAGCGTTACCGCCTCAATACCAGCTGGAGCAAAGCAGATGTTGCAAAAAATCCGGTAAACGATTGCCATGAGATGGTGCAGGACAGCAAGGGCAGGATTATATTATTGACCAACGAAGTAAAAAACAATGTGCTGATGTATGATAAGGCAGGTAAATTATTAAGTACCTGGGGCAGTGAATATCCCGGTGCACATGGCTTAACACTTTTTAATGAAAATGGAACAGAAGTTTTATTTATCTGCGATAACCACCCCCACCAGGTTATTAAAACTACAATGGATGGACGGGTGCTGCTAATGCTGGATTACCCCAAAGAAACCGGAGAATATAGCAGGGCAGAAGAATACGTACCCACCGAAACTGCCATTACCCCTAACGGCGATATTTATGTGGCAGATGGGTATGGAAAAGATTTTATTATTCGTTACAACGCAGCAGGGCGCTACATCTGCCATTTTGGTGGAAGGGGAGATGAACCTAAACATTTGCGGAATGCCCATCGTGTTTGTGTTGATCAGCAGGATACAAAAAATCCCAATCTTATAGTAACCAGTCGTGAGC
>JACMPR010000001.1 GCA_014377385.1 Ferruginibacter sp.
TTAACTTCAAGGGCCTTATCATATTGTTCACTAATCTTGGCCGGGTGTCGAAGTAATTGAAAAAATTCACCCCGGTCTTTTTCATACTCCTTCCAGAATTCTTCGGGCTTGTCTGCTAGCAGGAACTTTAATACATCAACGAATTCATGATGATGCACTTCTCCCGATAATGCATCAAAATCATTGGAATATGGTTTAAAAGGTGTGGCAGACAACATTAAAACTTTAATGCCCTCCATTGAAAATATATCTTTAGCCAGTTGTATAGCAGGGCTTAGTTTTTCTTCTTTGTCTGCGCCTTCGTTTTTTGAAGTATTTATGAGTTTTTTATATCGCTGGAATTCATCCAATAAAAAAATATCAGCCTGCAAAAATTCCAGGCAGCACCTTGATAAAATAAAGCGTAACGAACTGATTAATTCCTTACAAAATTGTTGGTTTCCGTAAGTATTTTTCCGAATACCGAGTTTACATAAATTTCTAATCAGCGTCCAGTATTTTATATCATAAGTAATTCCGGCTGCAGCAAAACATTTGGGAAGATCAGCAGGCTTTACAGGCTTTTCAAGCGCCTTTCTAAAAAGGGTGTAAACTTTTGGTCGAATTTTTCTTACTTCGTCAACCTTGTATCCTTTATCAAATTCTTCAACCCGGTAAATTTTGTTCTCCCAGTTGTCATCTCGCATTCGCTTACTCCCTTTTAAGATCCATTTCAGACTATTTCTGTCATTTTCTAAATCTGCATACATGTATAAAAGGCGGTATAGTAAAATCCGTTCATCGGCTTTTCCTGCATGGGTTTTATCATCAAAAGAAGTTGCAGGCGTAAATGCTTTTATACTAAAATTTAAATGTTCATTTAATGCCTTCCCTTCAAATGCCAATGCGGTTAAACGGTCATCTTCATCAGAGTAGTCAATTGCGGCTGGAATGTCTGTAAAATTTAGCTTCCTAAGATTTTGCCGTGCCAGTGCCTGGTTAGAACAGATATACACAACTTTAAAACCGGGCTTCGTTGGGGTAGGTATAAATTGTTCATAGGCTTTTGCTAATATTCCTTTTGCAACAATAGTTTTACCCAGGCCCACTTCATCTGCTATCAGCATTTTATTCCTGCCTTTGCTGTAAAACTGATCAAAGACATATTCAACAGTTTTCTGTTGAAAGTCTTTTAGTCCATCCATTGTTTCTTGTATCTTCTGCTGCATCTTATTTCTTTGTAATTAAATAGTCTTTAAATACTTTCCAGAAACCTTCAAACTCTTCGGTAACAATCCTGTCCCCTGTCAGCTCGGTTTCCTCTTTAATTCTATCTATTAATTTATCCACTAATAGTAACCTTTCCCGATGCCTGCTGGCAGCAATTAATAATTTTTCAAATACAGGCGCTCCATCCAAGCCTATAACTCCTCCGTTACCTGCAGTCCTACCATGTCCTTCGGTCTTACCCGGACTAATAATCCCACTCTCCTCACCCGTGAGTACAAATGACAGGTATTTCAGGAACTTTTCCTTACTGTCAATAATGGAAGTAAAAATCCTGTTTAACCTTGTGCCAGGCAATTCAATAGACATTTCCAACAGGAAATGGGTATATGCAATTCCATCCTTTGCAATAGAAAACTCGAGGTAGGGACTTAACCATGATTCAGTATATCCCGTAAAATCGCTGTTGATGTTTAACTTGCCTTCAGCCAAAATACCGGGCTTTTTTTGTGTCTCGGGCAACGGCTTGAAATGAACTGAAAACCCATCTGTTAGTTTCAATCCGCTTGCATCTATTTCGATCCTCAAATTGTAGGCATTACCTTCGGGTATTTTCACAGCCTCCCCACTTATATTGAGAGTGGTCAGATCATATTTTATTTTTCTGATAGCGAGATCAATATTTACCTGCTCGCACATATCCACCCTCAGGGCCGGATCGTATTTGGTAAATAGCTGAATCTCCCTTTCTTTGGCAGGTTCTGTTAAGGATTTGAATACATTTTTTGAACGGAACATTGTTGAACCATCCGTTACCAGTTCTACCATGAATTCAATGTTTCTGCCCTGTGCTGGGTCAGTACAGTTAGCTGAACCCAAGTACCATACTGTCTTGTCGTTCTGCATTGCAACAAATAATTTAGCATGCAGGTTTTGTAAGCAAGGCTCAATTCCTTCTTCTTCCAGGATGTCAGCAAATTCAGCATTCTGAATAAAATCAGAAAATTGCCAACAATCAAAATCGGCTAATATAGTCTCCTTTACAGCATCTAAAGATTCTTTACAACTGAGCAGGTATGGCTTTTTATAACAATTATCTTTTAAGGTGGTCAGTGTTGTATTGTCTAAAAACGGAGAGATAATCAATAACTCATCCCATTTTTTTTGAGTCACCTGGTTTAAATACTTTTTATTGGCGTCAGCAGCATTAGAAACACCAACCGGCCAAAATTTTATTGCATTTATACCCTCAGGGTTTTTAAAAGCTACTTTTTGTAAATCCCTTAGGAAAGAAAGAGGAATCGAGCGTTTAGTCACCCCCGATAGATGATTTAGCAAGGCAACCAAGGGCTGGCTGGATGCCTCCTTCTTTTCCCTTACATACCCCATGGTGGAAAAAGCGACATCCCAACTGCGATCGAACGTGAGGTTGCGGCTGGTTACCAGCAAACGGTATATAGCGGGTTCAGTTTTGCTATCGTAACGTATGATCCAAACTTTTGGATGAAACGAACTTACAGGGGTGGGCATTGTAACAGGTTGTATCCCCTTTTCCCAATATGCAATGAGGGGATGATATTTCCTGGGTACTTTTAATTGCCCGGCCTGATAAAATATAGTGATTTTTTCAGCAGCTTTTGTTATAGCTTCCAACATGTCATAGCCTGGTGTATCTGGGTTACCGTCCAGGTGCTGTGCATAAAATAATGCAACAGGTACTAACATGAGGGCCTCCAGGTCCAATGAGTAGCTAGTACCTATGGCTTGTGTAAGCTCATACCCTTCAGGAGGAATTAATTGTTCGCCATAGTCTATACGGTCATTCTTAGGGTGCAGCATAACTTATTGTAAACCTTTTTTTATATCATTTAATATTGTCTTTGCCTGTGCAAACCTGTAATCAAAGTGAGTTAAACCTATCCAACGGTCTTCCTTTACATCTTCTGTCTTATTCCATTGCAGCCTGGCTTTATTGGGCTTTACTCTGGCTTCCTGCTGAAGGATTAACTGCTCCAGTTTATTCTCATTTTTGAACCCCGATTTTGCCTGTTGCCACCATTCCTTAACAAAGTTGGCTGTTGTTGACCTGGTAGTTGCCGCATAGAGAAACAAATCATCCGGATTGAATGTATTATAACCCATCATTGCATTCGGGAGCTGTTCTACCCATTCATCCCAGCTATTCCTATGATAATTACTTTTAAATACCTTTTGCTGCAGAAGGTAATTATAATGTAAATGTGCTCCATACATCAGTTCAGAAAAGTCGTGAGCCAAAATCATCCTATTGATTAAAATGGGGGACAGCTTTAAATGGATTGCTGTTTTAGCAAACTGCATAAAGTTGCCTGCCTTCAAAAAACATTTCCATAATTCATCATGTTGAATTAATTCAGCAAGGAGTTTATTATTGGCTGCTGATAA
>JACMPR010000009.1 GCA_014377385.1 Ferruginibacter sp.
ATCTTCCTTTCTCCTTTGCAAAGCCCAGGGAAAAAGAACCTGTACCAGTAAAGTATAGTCAGACCTGTTTCAAAAATATGGAACCAGTTGCAGCTTCAAACCTGAAGGCTGAAAGATCATTCATGTACGACAGCCTCAAACTGAATATCCTTGGCTTGTCTGAGAAGGCATATCATTTTGCTATCGAAGGAATGGAAAGATTAAAAAAAGCGGGAAAGATCGCTAATGATGGATTGATTTCTATCGTTGACTTTACGAAATCATCTTCACACAAGAGACTTTTTGTCATAGATCTTGCACACCACAAATTATTATTTAATACATATGTTGCGCACGGACAAAATTCGGGTACCGAGTATGCAAAGTCCTTTTCAAATGCACCTGAAAGTTTCCAAAGTAGCCTGGGTTTTTATGAGACTTCAGGTACTTATATCGGAAAAAATGGGTATTCAATGCACCTTACGGGCCTGGAAAAAGGAATAAACGACAGAGCCGACGAGAGATCGATTGTGATGCATGGTGCTCCCTATGTTTGTGAAAATTATATAAAGGCAAAAGGATACATTGGAAGAAGCTGGGGTTGCCCCGCACTTCCCGAAAATATGAACAGGCCCATTATTAACAAAATAAAAAATGGTACTTGCTTATTTATCTACAGTGAAAATGAGCGGTACCTGCAACATTCAAGAATCCTTAATAGTTAAAACGTTCTATGTTCTTATTAAAAAGCCAGTCCCCGTCCGAGTGATCCGACGGGGACAGTTTTTTTGAGTCGACTGTTGAAATACAGAAACTGCCCCTTTATTAAACTTTTTTTTACAGTTGTGAAGAGATGCTGCATCGAAAGATTTGTTACCCATTAACGGAGAACATCGATTTTGTAGCTGCATCACATTTGACTTAAAAAGACACCTGGCAAACTCTTTCCACACCTGTTTTATCCACGTTACTCTCTTTTTCTTTGCATTGTTTTACTACCTTCACAAAAAATAACCTTCAATGAATTTGAGGCAGCAACTTAGTGGTACCGGAGTGGCAATTGTAACTCCTTTTGCAAAGAATTTCTCAGTAGATTTTGATTCATTGGGTAACCTGATCAATTTTATTATTGAAGGAGGAGTTGATTACGTTGTTACACTCGGGACAACCGGGGAAACACCCGTTTTATCGAAGGAAGAAAAGCTGGAAATTATAGACTTTACTTATACACAGGTAAATGAGCGTGTACCCGTAGTAGTTGGCATTGGCGGAAATGATTCGCGTGCAGTAGCAAAGGAACTGGAAACCTACCCGCTCGAAAAAGCATTGGCTGTTTTGAGCGCAAGCCCTTTCTATAATAAGCCCTCGCAGCAAGGATTGTTTGAACACTACCGGTTACTTTCTGAAGTCTCCCCGAAGCCGGTTTTACTTTATAATGTTCCCGGCCGCACGGGCAGGAATATGTCCGCAGCTACAACACTCAGGCTTGCAAATGAGTTTGAAAATATTGTTGGGATTAAAGAAGCAAGTGGGGATATGATGCAGTGTATGGCGATACTGCGGGACAGGCCCGAAGATTTCCTGGTCGTGAGCGGCGATGATGCGTTGGCGTTACCTCAAATGAGTTGTGGTATGGACGGCGTGATCAGCGTAGCAGCAAATAGTTTCCCCCGGCAATTTTCTGATATGATCCGGCTTTGCCAGCAGCAGGATTTTGCAGGAGCGAAAAAAATCAACGATACCCTGATTGATGCCTATCATTTATTGTTTGAAGAAAATAATCCTGCCGGGGTAAAAGCATTCCTGCATGAATTAGGTTTGTTGGACAATGTGATGCGATTGCCGGTAACGCCTTTGAGCGGTCCTTTACATCAACAAGTAAAAAAATACCTTAATAAATAACGTTGAAAAAACCCCTTTCTTTTATTTCCTCTACCCCGGTATCATCCGGTTGTATGTTCGTTTTAATTTTCTTATGTACGTCATTACACTCCTTTGCCCAGGAGTATTCCTTACTCATAAAGGTAAAAGCTGTTCCTTCACTAAAGATGCCGGATACGCTCTATGTAGCAGGAAATTTTAATGAATGGAATCCTGGTAATACAAAATACCAACTTATCAAAACGGGTGATCTTTATGCCGTAAGCATTTCTGGGTTGAAAAAAGATGTTTATCAATTTAAGTTTACCAGGGGAGATTGGAGTAAAGTGGAAGTGCATCAGGACGGCAGCGGACTAGAAAACAGGCTGGTAAAACTTTCTTCAGATACAACAGTTGAGTATTTAATTGATGGTTGGCAGGACGATTTTATACAGGTAGAAAAAAAACATACCGCTTCTTCCAATGTGCAAATTTTAGATACAGCATTTTTTATTCCGCAGCTGAAGAGAACGAGAAGAATCTGGATTTATTTGCCTGAAGGGTACGACAATCACAAAAATAAAAAGCGTTACCCTGTCATTTATATGCATGATGGTCAAAATATTTTTGATGAATATACTGCAGGTTATGGAGAATGGGGAGTTGACGAGTGCCTCGACTCACTGATAAAGAATGGAAAGCCAGCAAGCATTGTTGTAGGTATTGACAATGGGCCTAAAAGAATGACTGAGTACAATCCTTATTATTTTGAAAGATTTGGTGAAGGTGAAGGAGAAAAGTATATCGACTTCCTGGCAAATACTTTAAAGCCATACATCGATAAAAATTACCGCACAATGCGCACCAGGCAGAACACGATCATTGCAGGCAGTTCCATGGGTGGACTGATCTCTTATTATGCCTTATTATCACATCCCAACACCTTTGGTAAAGCAGGGGTATTTTCTCCGGCGTTTTGGACGGCCCCGGCCATTAACCAGCTTACAGACTCGGTAGGGGCTAAGATCGAAGGCAGGATATTTTTTTACATGGGTGACCTGGAGGGAGCGACTTATGTCTCGGACATGAAAACCGTTTCTGACAATATTGGGAAGAGATCCGACTCTGTAATTTATTCACTCATTGATCCCGATGGCCGGCACAATGAACAAGCATGGAGGAAATGGTTTGAAGAATTTTATACCTGGATCGTGTCTGATAATTTTAATAACCAGGTGAAGCTTGAGAAATGAATAAATGATAACTGCGAAATCCAAAAGTAAAGACACCAGGAAATTTAAAAGTTAAGTCAGGAAGAATGTTTGACAATGGGTTTTACGTCAGCTGCATTAACCCTTTTTCTCCATTAGTATAATCATACGTATTTCTCAAATTTTATAACAGGCTCCTTCCAACGCCAGTTCGGTATGCTCAAAAACTTCTTTGGCTTCAACAAGAAATTGATCAAGAACCTCGTATTTAGAAGAAAAATGGCCGATAATTAATTTTTTAACACCTCCCTTTTTCGCAATCTCTGCAGCCTGTGTCGTGGTACAATGAAACCTTGCTGCTGCCCGCTCGTGTTGGTCTTTCAGGTACGTAGTTTCGTGGTAAAGAAGGTCGACGTCTTTTATTTTTGCTGAAAGTGTCTCGTCATAAATCGTATCTGCACAGTAGGCATAAGTTTTATGTTTTGTTGCCGCATTTGTTACGTCTGCATTGGCAATAAGTACGCCCTTTTTTGTTGTATAATCTTCGCCTTTTTGTAACTGGGGATAAAATGAAGCCGGTATTTCATACAACCGCACTCTTTCAGGATCGATGCTCCTGGGTCTTTTCTTTTCACTGAATAAAAATCCCCAACAATCAATGCGGTGCTTTACTTTAAAGCAGGCTATGTTCATCCTTTTGGTATTGGCAATAGGGCCTTCGTCTCCAAGTGCATGAAAATATACTTTATAACATAAGGTAGTGGCAGCAGCATCGAGGTGCAATTGCAGGATATTTTCTAATAGCGGTGGGGCGTACAAATGAAGATCCTGTGTTCTGTTAAGCAGGCTCATGCTGGTTAATAAACCGATAAGTCCAAAATAGTGGTCGCCATGCAGGTGTGAGATAAATACATGGCTTATCTTCCCTTTCTTGATTTTATATTTCGACATCTGCAGTTGCGTTCCTTCACCACAATCAATCAAAAATGCTTCATCATCGTTTTGCAATATCTGGGCAGTGGGATTTCTCCCAAAAGCCGGTATCGCCGAATTGTTGCCTAAAATTGTAAGTGCGAGCAAAGATTATTTTTTTGTTTATATAGTTATTTGCAGAGACCTGTGTTTTTTACAAAAAGCTGCATTATCGGGCATCATTATTATCAAAATCACTCAACAACTCTCTTTCCATTTCCTCCATTTGCAATATATCCCATGCTTCACTTTCTGTGGGCGTTGTATTCATTAGTTCCAGCAATTCGGCTTTCTCCAACAAAACTTCTATTTGTTTATCCAATGCGCAGACAACAAATGAGCAGTTATTATCATAAAACTGTTGTTGGGCTTCTGACATTCTTTGTCCAACTCCTGCATCCATCTTTTTAACCGCATTCATATTTAAAATGACATGCGGAATGGCCTTATTCAAGTAAGCAAGCAACAGTTCAACAAGTTCTTCTGTCATATTAGCAGTGATTTCTACCTCAATTGGTTTTATAACAGTGAATTTCTCTTTGGTATCTATTTTGACATTCATTACGCGAACGTTTTAGTATCGGTGTAAAATAAATTAAAATTTAAAGCAATAAAGTATTTATGTAACTGTTTTATAAATATTCTGATGAAGAAGTTTTCATTTCAAGTTCCATAAGTATTAATATTTCAGTTGTTTGACCATTTAATTTAAAAGATTTTAACTTTTCAACATATCAACATTTAAGTTTTTGTGTAAACTAATAGTATCAAATATTCGTTATTATTGTAACAATTAAAATTAAGAGAATGGATAATAATTTCTCAACACAGGTAAAAGAAATAATTTCTTATAGCCGCGAAGAAGCCTTAAGGCTTGGGAACGACTTTATAGGAACGGAGCATTTGGTATTAGGGCTAATCCGCGATGGTGAAAATACTGCTATCAAAATACTTAAGTCACTCAATGTTGATCTTTACGAGTTACGAAAGGAAATAGAGATGGCTGTAAAAGATAAAACAGGAAAAAATATTGCAAATATTAACTCTCTTCCTTTGACCAAACAGGCGGAAAAAGTAATTCGCATAACTGTCCTGGAAGCCAAAGCCCTCAAAAGTTCCCTTGTAGAAAGCGAGCATTTAATGCTCTCCATATTAAAGAACAAGGAAAACATTGCCACACAAATCCTTGGTCAGTTCGATGTGGATTACGACGTATTTAAAAATGAACTGGGTTTTGTAACAAGCAATCCGCCGCAGGCCGAATTTAATGAAGAAGATGACTTTGACGAAGAAAGAAAGCAATATGGCCAGCAGCCAAGATCGCAAAAAGGGGGCGCCCCGGCCGGTCAGGTGAAAACTAAAACGCCTGTATTGGATAATTTTGGACGGGATATAACAAGGCTCGCTGAACAGGGCTCCCTTGATCCAATCGTGGGGCGTGAAAATGAAATCGAAAGGGTCTCCCAAATTTTATCCCGCAGAAAAAAGAACAATCCGATTCTTATTGGTGAACCAGGAGTGGGTAAAACGGCTATTGTAGAGGGCCTTGCCCTACGCATAGTACAGAGAAAAGTTTCCAGGGTTTTATTTGATAAGAGAGTCGTAAGTCTTGATCTTGCGGCACTTGTAGCAGGTACAAAATACCGCGGCCAGTTCGAAGAACGAATGAAGGCGATTATGAATGAATTAGAAAAAAACCGGGATGTCATCCTTTTTATAGATGAAATACACACTATTGTTGGCGCAGGTGGTGCCAGCGGTTCACTCGATGCTTCCAATATTTTTAAACCGGCACTTGCCCGTGGGGAACTCCAATGTATAGGTGCTTCTACCCTGGATGAATACCGTATGCATATCGAAAAAGACGGCGCGCTGGACAGGCGTTTTCAAAAAGTAATTGTAGAGCAGCCTTCTGTAGAAGAGGCGATAGAAATACTTATAAATATTAAAAGCAAATACGAAGATTATCACAATGTAACTTATAGCAAAGAAGCCATTGAAGCATGCGTTAAGTTGAGCGATCGTTATATGACCGACAGGCTGTTACCTGATAAGGCGATTGATGTGCTGGATGAAGTTGGTGCCAGGAAGCATATAAAGAACATCAATGTTCCTGAGGCGATTCTCGAGCTTGAAAAAAAGATTGAGGACATCAAACTGGAAAAGAACAAAGTTGTGAAGAGCCAGAAATTTGAAGAAGCCGCATCTTTGAGAGATACGGAAAAACGCTTGCAGGAAGACCTTGAAAAAGCAAAAAATGAATGGGAAGAAGAAAGTAAAAATAAACGCTTCCCTATTGAAGAGGAAGATATAGCTGAAGTAGTACACATGATGACTGGCATCCCGGTAAAACGTATGGTGCAGGCTGAAACAGATAAACTCCGCAGGATGGGTGATGATTTGAAGGGTGCAGTTGTAGGTCAGCAGGAAGCGATATCAAAAGTGGTAAAGTCAATTCAAAGGAACAGGGTAGGGTTGAAAGATCCTAAAAAGCCGATAGGTACCTTTATTTTTCTCGGTCCAACCGGCGTCGGTAAAACAGAATTAGCACGCTCCCTGGCAAGGCATATGTTCGACAGTGATGATGCACTGATCCGTATTGATATGAGTGAGTACATGGAAAAATTTACCGTCAGTCGTTTAATCGGAGCCCCTCCCGGATACGTCGGTTATGAGGAAGGCGGCCAGCTTACGGAACGGGTTAGACGTAAACCATACAGCGTTATTCTGTTGGATGAAATTGAAAAAGCGCACCCGGATATTTATAATATATTATTGCAGGTGCTGGATGACGGACAATTAACCGATGGTCTTGGCAGAAAGGTTGATTTTAAAAATACGATGATCATCATGACATCAAATATCGGGGCCCGCCAGTTAAAGGATTTTGGAGATGGTGTAGGATTTGCCACCCAGAACCGCCAGACAAATGCTGACGAAAATAATAAGGCTGTTATTGAGAAAGCGCTGAAGCGGACGTTCAGTCCGGAATTTTTAAACAGGATAGATGACGTTATTATATTTAATTCACTCACCAAAGAAAATATTTTTGAAATCATCGATATCCTGATGAAAGGAGTTATGGCCAGGTTAAGTAACCTCGGATTTTCCCTTGAATTGTCGGTGGAAGCGAAGCATTTTATTGCAGAAAAAGGATACGACAGTCAATTTGGCGCACGACCCTTGCACCGGGCCATTCAAAAATACCTTGAAGATCCGCTGGCAGAAGAAATCCTGAATACAACAATTAAAAGTGGTGACATCGTGATTGCTGAACTCGATAAGGAAAACGAGAAGATTAAATTTCGTTTAAAAGAGGAACCAAAGAAGAAGGAAAAAAAATCTGAAGCTTAGTCTTCGCTCAAATAAAACTAACCCATTCGCAACTGAATGGGTTTTTTATTGGGTGTCATCCCTTTACCAGCTGATATTGTTGATTGATGGTCTAAAATTCACGGCGAATGATTTTGATTTCGTAATATTTTCACCCATTTTTGCATACAGAATGAGTAAGAAAATAATCATTACAATTGACGGATGGTCGGCCTGTGGCAAAAGCACACTGGCAAAGCAGATGGCTAAGAAACTTGGCTATGTATATATTGATAGCGGTGCCATGTATCGGGCTATCACATTATATTTTCTAAGGAACCATACTGACTGGACGGATAAATCTGCTGTCAAAGATGCATTGAAACAGGTTCACCTCCATTTCGAATTCACAGAAAAATCTCAACAGTCGGAAATTATATTGAATGATGAGAATGTAGAATATGTAATCCGTGACCTGGTGATTGCTGAAAAAGTAAGTGAAGTTGCCACGATTGCTGACGTGAGGAAATTTGCAGTAAAGCAACAGCAGCGCATGGGTAGCCAAAAAGGCATTGTAATGGACGGAAGGGATATCGGTACTACAGTTTTCCCTGATGCCGAACTGAAAATTTTTATGACGGCGGATATCCCGGTAAGGGTTGAACGCAGATTCAAAGAAATGTTTGAAAAAAATCCCAACATAACTATTGAGGAAGTAAAAAGTAATCTTGAAATGAGGGATTATATTGATTCAAACAGGGAAGTAAGCCCTCTGCGCAGGGCTGATGATGCGGTATTGCTTGATAATACCGACGTAACAATGGAGCAACAACTCTCTTTCGCATTAAAACTGGTAAAAGAAAAAAGAGCAGCAATGGCGATGCAGGATGCTTAAGCTATCAAACCCTTAACCGCCGCCAATTTCATGAATGTAAACCGTTACTTGTCAATTTCGTAAATACGATGTAAAATGTTCGATTAACACATTTGTAAAAATTAACCATCTGGTAAGTAATCGTTATTTTGATGCTTCAACAAGGAACTTTGCTAATTTGAATTGGCGACTGCTATAAAGAAATAGCTATTTTATTATTCCAATGACACCGCAGAAGTAAAAAAAATGGTAATTCTTCCAGCCTTCACCATCAGCCTAAATTAATGAGACAATATATCGTCAAAGCTTCTGGTCCCTTCAAAAAATGACAATATCCGCACAATCACTTCTTCCACCACCGCATCAGGACAACTGGCACCGCTTGTCATTAAAATTTTTACGGGCCGTGTTGCGGCAGGTAAATAATTGCTGCTAACGAGTTCTTTCTTTTGATGAAAATCAAAATGAAGGATCTCGGTGCGGGATATTATTTTTTCTGCATTGTTGATAAAATAAGTGGGGAGTTTTTCTTCGCAAAGCTCTACGAGATGAGAAGTATTGCTGCTATTGTAACCACCCACGACTATAGCAAAGTCTGCAGGTTGTTTTAACAGACCATACACTGCAGATTGGTTGTCGTTAGTCGCGTAACACAAAGTGTCGCGGGTGTCTGCAAATTTTTCTTCTGCAGTTGATGCTGTAAGCCGGTATTTTTTCACCATGATATTTTTAAGAAAATCGGCAATGGCCTCTGTATCGCTTGCCAGCATGGTAGTCTGGTTAACTACACCGATTCTCTCGAGGTCTGTTGAAGCATTGAAATTATCCGAATACCTGCCTTCAAAATCTGCATAAAAATTATTGATGGGTTCCTCACCAGTGATGTACCTCGACAATTTTATTGTTTCTGCCATATCATTCACCACGATCGTTGGCGTATTGGCCGCAGCATGGGAAAAGGTGGCCCTGGTTTCCTCATGGGTTGGTTTTCCATGGATAACAACCGTATATTTTTTCTGAGCAATCTGTTCACTACGGTTCCAGACTTTTTCAACAAATGGGCAGGTAGTGTTGTATTTTTCTATTGCGATACCGATATCGGTCAACTTTTTTTCGATAGCAAGTGTAGTTCCAAAAGCAGGAATCAACACTACGTCTTCTTTTGATAATTCTTCAAAAGGAACGAGCTGCTTACCATGTGTATCTTGCAAAAACTGAACGCCTTTTTTTTGAAGATCGTTGTTTACCTGGGGATTATGAATCATCTCACTCAATAAAAAAATGCGTTTGTCCGGATTTTCTTCAATGACCTTAAAAGCAATTTCAATCGCATTCTCCACACCATAGCAAAAACCAAAATGGCGGGCAAGATATATTCGTACAGGCCCAAAGTCAAGCATGGTAGGACCAAAATCTTTTTTCATTTTATCTTCCAGCTTCCTCTTTTCTTTAATGCATGAGATAAGGTTGCTTCTATAAATAAAGGGGATAGTAAATTGCTTCATGTTGAAATATGACTTTGCAAAGGTACAAGGATTGAAAAGATATATTTGTGATACTGCTGCCGGTTGAAATGAGGTGAAGCCATTAACGCGATACCCAGTTACTAAATTACCAACCTGTGCGCTGAGGTATAATATTTAATAAATTTGCCTTTAATTTCATACGAAACGAATTTATTGCCGCCAATGTAAATAGTTTTATTTTGGAACATAATATTTCACGGGAATTCCTGGAAAATCAATTATTCAATTTCAATAATTTTAACCAGCTCAATCTATAAAAATTGAACCAGTCACGTCAAGCTGCTTTTTTAAAAAATCTGAATATTTACGAGGTTAACCTGAGACAGTACACAGAAGAAGGTACGATACAGGCTTTCATTAAGCATCTCCCAAGGTTGCGAGACATGGGTGTAGAAATTCTTTGGATGATGCCCATTCATCCAATTGGTATTATAAACAGGAAAGGAACGCTGGGCAGTTATTATTCTGTGAAAGATTTTTGTGATGTAAATCCTGAATATGGTACAAAACAGGATTTTAGGATCCTGGTGGAAGCCGCTCATGCCTTAGGGATGAAGATCATTATCGATTGGGTGGCTAACCATGCCGCATGGGATAATAACTGGACCGTAAGCAATCCTGATTTTTTTGTGCAGGACGAAGCGGGTTACTTTGTATCACCGTATGACTGGGGTGACGTGATACAAATAAATCATTCGAATATTGATCAACAGGCTGCGATGATAAGTGCCATGCAGTTTTGGGTTCGGGACTTCGATATTGATGGTTTTCGTGCCGACCTGGCGCATCTTACACCATTGCCGTTTTGGAGAAGTGCCCGGACAGCTATTGACAAGATGAAGCCGGGACTTATATGGCTTGCAGAAACAGAAGAACCCGCTTATTACGATGCCTTTGATATAAACTACGCGTGGAAATGGATGCACTTGTCGGAAGATTTTTTTAAAACAGGAATGAACGTAAGTGCACTAACAGCATTCCTGGAAAAGCAACAGGTAGAATTGCCGCAGCATGCTTTTCAACTTTATTTTACAAGCAACCACGATGAAAATAGCTGGAACGGCACAGAATACGATAAATACGGTATCTACACAAAAGCGCTTACTGTTCTCAGTTATACCTATCCTGGCTCGATACCGCTCATATATAGCGGCCAGGAACTTCCCAACATAAAGCGATTGGAATTTTTTGAAAAGGATTCGATTGCCTGGACAGATAAAATCGAGTTGCATTCATTTTATAAAACCCTTGCAGCATTTCATAAAAACAATTTCGATGGCGGGGATTTCAGATTTCTTCAGGCTCAAAAAAATATACTGGCGTACAGCATCAGTAATGCAAAGAGGGGCATGCTTGTATTTTTAAATCTTGACAAGGAAAGAGTAGCTGCAGATTTTTTCAATACAGGCATCAACGGGGGTTATACAAATATCTTTACATGCGAATCAGTAACAATTGAAGAAAATATTTCTGTTGAGCTGGAAGCAGGTGGCTTTCTGTTGCTTGGATATTGACTTTCTGATTTTGTTTCAAACAGTTTCAAAGAATTTCAAAAAATATTTTCTTTCAACTATTTACTTCCATGGCACTAAAAACAAAGCCCCGGAATTTACACCGGGGCTTTGTTTATCAATTTATATATTCCTATTCTCTATCTAATGAAATCGGGTATTCGTAAAGCCCGTCATAGCCTGGGTAAAATCCGCTCAATGTGAACGTTTTTTCTGTGCCGATAGCATTTTTGAGCTCATCAATACTCTTTACTTCTTTATCATTAACTTTTAAAATAATGAAACTGTCCTTCATGCGTGTTTGTTCCTCAAGCGCACCACCGGCATTTATTTTCTTCACAATAACTCCCCCGCTAATGCCGTACTCTTTTGCCTTTTTCGGATCAAGGGATAAAAAAGAGCCGCCAAGCATATCCATCATGGCATCATTCTTCACCAGGTCATAATTTCCTGCTTTATTCTTTAATGTAACGGTAACAGTTGCCTCCTTATCACTGCGTGAATAAGTAACCGGAACCTTATCACCTGGCTTGTAGCGGCTAACCTGCTCCTGCAATTCTGCGCCGCTGTTTATTTCAACGTCGTTTACTTTTTTAATCCTGTCGCCTTTACGTAAACCAGCATTGTATGCTCCGCCGTCTTTTTCAACGTCTGTGGCAAAGATGCCGTCGTAAGCTGACAGGGGAATGCCAATCTCTTTTTTACGTTCGTCGGTCAGATTTGGATCACTTGCATTACCAAACTGAATTCCGAGGTAACCTCTCTGAACCGTTCCGAATTTAATCAGGTCATCTACTACTTTCTTTGCCAGGTTTACCGGAATAGCGTAGGAATACCCGGAATAATATCCTGTTGGGGAAGCAATGGCAGAATTGATTCCGATAAGCTTACCATCTGTGTTGATTAACGCTCCACCACTATTACCCATATTTACAGCAGCATCGGTTTGAATATAAGATTCAACGGCTCCACCGGGATTTCCTGATTTATCCTTATTAAGCCCAAGGCTTCTGGCTTTTGCACTAATAATGCCTGCGGTAACGGTAGTTTCCAGGTTTAAAGGATAACCAATAGCCAATACCCATTGCCCGACCTTTACGTCATCAGAGTTGCCATACACCAGGTAAGGGAGAGCTGTAGCGTCAATTTTTATAACTGCGAGGTCGTATGAAGGGTCGGTACCTATCACTTTAGCTTTGTAAGTTCTCCGGTTGTTCAAGGTTACTGTGATTTCGTCTGCATCATTTACCACGTGATTATTGGTTACTATAAAACCATCGTCGCTGACGATCACGCCCGATCCTGAAGCCCTTTGCTCGGGTATAACACCGTTCCTCCTGCCTCCAAAAAGCTGGCTCATGATATCGTCATCACCAAAAAAATCACTGAAGGGATTTTGTTGCCGCTGCTGTGTACGTGGAAGATTATTGTTTACCTGTTTTGAATTTGTTTTTGTCTTGATGTGCACTACCGCAGGCGTAGCGGTTTGAGCAGGCCCCGTAAAATCTATTGCGCCAGTCGGGGGAGTAGTGCCTTCGGTAAGGCCGGCATATTTGTAGTTTGCAGGTAATACACCGGCCTGTTGACCCGCGTATAAATTGTCATTCTTTGAAAAATAGCCATAGCCTCCAACTACAGCCAATGCTGTAATAGCGCTGATAGCAACGGTGCCAAATACTTGTCTTAATTTCATTTTTTATAGGTTTTATTATTATCAGGGTTTCAAATCATGTGCCCCATACAAAATAACGACGTAATGACATTATCATTCTTACCCCCGGGCATGTTTAACATATAATTAGTAAGACCTTCGTAGATGCCTATAAAGATAATAAAAACTCCATGGTATCCACACCATCTGCATATGAAAATAGTCCCGGTTTTTGCGCTTCACCGAAGTTGGTAAAATTGATTCCGGCAATACATTGAACGTCGGTTTCATTCGCCAGCTTTTTGGCAAGTTCAATTTCATCAGTATAAAATTCATAATGAAGTACGCTGATGGGGGAAAAAAGGTTTTCATTTTCAACCAGGATGGTACTGCTGTTCGTCATATAATACACATTGTTAAGAAGCAGAATGGATAGTTGATAATCGTAATTATTTGCATATTTATGGTGATCCCGGAAGGATTTATATTTATTGAAAGAGTGAAGCAACGGAATGAAATCGTATCCGGCAGGTACAAAAAGCTTGGTGACATTTCTACAGCCCAGGCCAAAGTAGAGGTGGATGTCGTCTGACAGTTTTTCAAGGTCCGTTTCTGTTTCTGATCCCGTAAGTACAGCCAGCGAAGTTCTGTTATGCCGGATGATGCTTGGATATTTTGAAAAATATTGCTCAAAATGCCGGGCGCTGCTGTTGCTTCCTGTCGCAATGTAAGCGTCACAACCTTTCAGCATTTCGGCAATCGAAATCAGGTTTTGAATCTCGATATCCATGCTGTACAATTTCTTTAAAAGATGTTTCAACAACACGTCGTCTTTTGAAGAAAGTTTGATGGTTTGCGTATGACCGCTCAGGAACACCGTTAACAGGTCATGAAAACCAACCATCGGAATATTTCCAGCCATCACAATACCAACGTTTTTTGGAACGATGTTATCATCGAGATGATAATGCGCAGCCCATTTTTCAAGTTGTTCTTTTTGCAGAAGCTGTTCAACAATATTATCCGTGGCGATATCAATGAGTTCATGCGTGAACCATGGATTTTTTTGAAAGGCACTTTCTTTGGCATCCTGCCAGTCGCTTTCATTTTTTTTTAAATAACTTCCTAACTCAGCAAATAAATTAATCCGATGTTGTAAATTCATGGTAGATTATATAAATTGCAACAAAATTACGACAGATGGCTATAAAGATTACAGATGAATGTATTAACTGCGGAGCCTGCGAACCGGAGTGCCCGAATAATGCCATTTATGAAGGTGGTGTGGAATGGGCTATATCAGATGGCACTACCATAAAAGGAAGTTTTACTTTGATGGACGGCTCTGTGATGGAAGCGGATAAAAGGAATCCACCGGTAGCAAGCGATATATACTATATTGTCCCAAATAAGTGTACCGAATGCCAGGGATTTCATGAAGAGCCCCAATGTGCTGCCGTATGCCCCGTAGATTGTTGTGTGCCGGATGAAGTCTACCGTGAAACCGTAGACGAACTGATGGATAAAAAGACAAGATTGCATATTTAATTTTTTTGTAGCCGGAAGGCTTATATCAGCAGGTAATATTTCCTGTTCAGCAGGCGAGGGTATTATTAAATACTTTCGCCTTTTTGTTTAAAACCATTTTGCAGCCCTCAATCATTAAACAAATCTCAATGAACCGTTTTGCTGCGCTTTTATATATGTTAATACTGCTTAATAGCTGTACCAGTTATGAGCAAAAAGGAACTGAAACAAAACAATCGGCTAAAGCAGCCCTGATCCTGGCAGATAAGGCATTTTCAGCTATGAGTGCATCAAAGGGAATGAAAAACGCATTCGTTGAATTTATTGATAGTAACGGGGTATTGTTGAGACCGAACCGGTTACCGATTACAGGAGCAAATGCCATTGACTTCCTGATAGAACAGAACGACACAGCTTACACGCTGACCTGGGAACCGCATTTTGCAGCGGCCGCAGCCTCCGGCGATCTTGGCTACACATATGGCGTGTACGAGTTGCACCTGCTGTCAAAAGATACCAGCATATACGGCTCCTACGTGAGCATCTGGAAAAAGCAGCAGGACGGAAAATGGAAATTTGTCCTGGATACCGGCAATGAAGGCGTCGGAAATGAATAATCAATAATTGCAAATACTTTCGCCCGTTAGGTTGTGGCCACCTTACCCAACTTCCTGCATACAATTAACTAAACGATTAAATTATCATAAATTATTTTTTGTTTCTTTGTCACAGCAACAAACGACCCTCTAAACAACGATGAAGAAAAACATAGCATTGGTCACTGGCGGTTATTCGGGAGAAGCAGTTATTTCCTATAAAAGCGCCGCATCTATTAAAAATAATATAGACACCGAAAAATGGAACTGTTACCTGGTAGATATCAATAAAGCCGGTTGGTTTTACGAAGGCAGCACCGGCGAAAAGACCGCTGTTGATAAGAATGATTTTTCAATCCGGGAAAATGGTAATAAAATAAATTTTGATGCGGTTCTTGTAGGATTGCACGGTACACCCGGGGAAGATGGAAAATTACAGGGATATTTTGATTGCCTGGGAATTCCTTACACTTCCTGTGATGCTGCTACTTCTGCATTGACCTTTAACAAGAGATATACAGTTGCCGTAGCTGCTTTTGCCGGCATCCAGGTGGCGAAGTCGTTGCATCTTTTTAAACAGCAGCCTCTAACAGCAGATGCGGTCCTGGCAAAATTGACCTTACCGTTGTTTGTAAAGCCAAATAATGGTGGCAGCAGTCTTGGCATGAGCAGAGTAAATGAACTGGCCCAGCTTGAGCCCGCATTGGCTAAAGCCTTTAAAGAAGATGACCAGGTGTTGGTGGAAGAATTTATCAGCGGCCGCGAATTTACCATCGGGGTACTCAAATCAAAGGGAAATATCATAGTGCTGCCGGTGACAGAAGTCATCAGCAAAAATGAATTTTTTGATTTCCAGGCAAAATATGAAGGAGCGAGTGAGGAAATTACGCCGGCAAATGTAGCAGAGTCGATTGCAGCAAAAATTCGCGATGGGGCAAGGAAGGCTTATGCTGTTTTTAATTGCAGGGGAGTGGTGCGTATTGATTTTATATACAATGAACAGTCGGGTCACCCGTTTATGCTGGAAATAAACACGGTTCCTGGTCAGAGTGCTGCCAGCAT
>JACMPR010000071.1 GCA_014377385.1 Ferruginibacter sp.
CCGTAATTTTCACCATCATAAAGCTGCGTATCAATTATGGGTTGGTGAGCGCTTTTTATTTTATCGGAGGCGTCTGGCTCAGCGATTTTTTATGGGTTGTTACTGCAAATTTTTTCGGCAGCTCTCTCACTACACTTATTGATTATAAAAAACCGATCGGCATAACGGGCGGTTTGTTTTTAATGGCATTAGGCGTTTATTACCTCTTCTTTAAAAAGTACCATACCAAAGAGGAACTTGACAGCGGCGTACGAATAGCCGGCACCACACATGCCCGGCTTTTTATTACAGGCTTCCTGATTAACACCTTAAATCCGGGAGTTATCGCATTGTGGTTTGCAGCCACTACCAAAACAATCGCTAATGCATACACGAACAATGAAAGAATTGTTACTTTCTCCATATGTTTGCTGCTCAACATGGCCGCAGATATTTTTAAAATTAACCTGGCTGGTAAACTGAGGAAAAAATTAACAGACAGGAACATCACCATAATAAATAAAATCTCCGGCCTATTGTTTTTGGTTTTTGGGCTTGCGCTGATGATGGGTGTACTTTTGGCAAAGAATTGAGTGACGAGGCTTCAGGCAGCAGGCACCAGTTTTACTAAAGGCAGGTGTTTAAAGATCTTCTAAATTCTACTACTTGACCTTTCATACATGTTATGTGCTTAAATTAAAATAAATGTTGCGTTACCTCATCGTATTACTCTTCACATCTGCACTTAGCAAGGCACAGCCATCTGATTTTATTATTTTAAAGAAAAAGGATAAAACGATCCGGTCCTATTACGAGGGAACCCAAATTGAATTTGTAACGATGGCAGGCGTTTATAAAAATGCCCTCATAACAAAGATCCGGAACGATAGTATTCTTTTAAAGGAATACCTGGTAAGACAGGTTGTTACTCAATTTGGATTTTACGTAACGGATACCGCCGGCAGTTTTAGTTATACCTATCATTACAAGGATATAAAGAGTTTGGGTAAACCAGCGAAAGGTTTTAATGTATCTGGAAGTGGGGCTGCATTATTGGGTGGTGGTATCGTTCTTACAGTGGCAAGTGGCGTAGTATACCTGGCTGACAGGAAAAAATTTAGCCCCGGATTGTTGATTGCATCGGTTGGACTTGCGGGTGTAGGCTACCTGATGACGAAAGCCGGTAGCAAAGGCATAGTGATAGGTAAAAGAAAATACCGGCTTGAATATGTAAAATTAACGCCCTAAAGAAAACAATTCAATTATTACTTTAGCGATAAACATGGGGGAGCTTTTTAAAAAAGGATGGCGCATATGTAAAAGAGTATTTTTATGGATGTTTCTATTGCAGTTTATATATATAATAGTGTGCAGGTGGATTAATCCGCCAGTAACGATCACGCAGCTGGTAAGCGTTGCCGGGGGCTATGGATTAAAGCGGGATAATATTTCTTACGAGGATATGGGCCGCAATATTAAACTGGCTGTGATGGCAGGTGAGGACCAGCTTTTTCCTGATCATGATGGATTTGACATCAAGGCCATAAAGAAGGCTATGAAGTACAATGAAAGACATCCGGCCAAAATTCGAGGGGCCAGTACAATCAGCCAGCAAACAGCGAAAAACGTTTTTTTATGGCAGCACGGGGGTTACGTGAGAAAAGGACTGGAAGTATATTTTACTTTTATGATCGAGAAATTATGGAACAAGAAAAGAATACTACAAACCTACCTGAATGTTGCCGAAATGGGACCAGGCATATTTGGCGTGCAGGCTGCAGCCAAAAATTATTTTAATAAGGATGCCATAGATCTTACCAGGTCAGAGGCTGCAATGATTGCTGCATGCCTGCCTAACCCAAAAAAATTCACTGTGAGGCCCTTGAGCCGCTATGTGTCAATCCGCTCCGCTAATTTATTAAGACAAATGAACAACCTGGAGGATGATGGAGATATCCAGGAGTTGATAAAGTAAGGAGCGTAACGGAGCAGATAAGCATTGCCGGCGCATTATAACAGTCAAACATTCATTTTCTCCATTAGCCACTATCTTTTATTTATCCTTTTCTTTTTCCTCGTCGGCTTCTTCCTTTGTTTTTTCAGAATCAAAACTTTCTCCCGCCTTGTGCATTAAAGAAGAAATCGGTCCTTCCATATGTTCCTGCGGATCCGTAGTATGCAGGGTTTCGGGTTCGGGCTTTAAGGGGGAACTGTTTTTATCGTCTTTTTTTGTTTTTGGATCATTTTTGTCTTCAGCCATAAAAATATTTTTAAGATGTTGATGTATTAAAACAAATCTTTTGCCAGATATAATAAACGCTTTCTTTTATAAACAAGAAAAATAACTATAAAATATTATTAACGGCATCAATTGCCCTGTTTAAACGTTGCTCATAATTACCGTTAATTTCTACCCACGGGGCTGACTGATTTATCATCGCATCCTTATACATATGAAACAAATGCTCCCTTCGTTGCTTATCGGGATATTCCCTTAGTGCATCGTTTACCCAGGGCACATCGGTATTGCAGAGCAGGTAAAGATCATACTGCCGGGATGCGATTTGGGTTAAGATGCTATTAGCACAGCTGTTGAAAACAAATTCACTCCATATTTTTATCACGTAGAGATCTGTATCAATGAATAAAAATTTAGTGGGTGCTTTGGAGTGCTCCATGTTAAATGTTGCGTAGGCCTCATTTTTTAACTGGCCTTCGGCGATCGTTAGTAGGTCATCGGCATTATATGCTTTCCCATTCAAGCCTAAAAATTCCCTGGCATACTCAGTTACCCATCCTGTTTTGTAATGAGCTGCCAACTTTTCGCATAAGGTAGTCTTTCCTGTTGACTCAGGGCCAATAACCACAACTTTTTTGATATTACTCATTTTCGGTTCCAGGCAGGTTTTGATTTTATTATTTTTTTATATACTGAACAACTTTCGTCATGCGCACCCGGAAGATACCCGCTGCTCATCAAAAATTCATTTACGATTTCACCGCCCGTAAAACGAAAATGTTTTTTGAATAAGATTACCCACTCGAGTTTTAATAACGGATGATTAGCATCCAGCCAGTTCCGGAATGTAACGTGTTCCTTTTGCAACTGTAGTATTGCTTTTGCATTTTCGATAGCTGCATTTATTTTCAACCGGTTTCGTATAATGCCGCCATCACTCATCAGGCGGGTAAAGTCTTTTTCTTTATAGGCCGCTACCTTTTTAATACTAAAATTATCATATGCTTTTCTGAAGCTCTGTTGTTTTTTTAAAATAGTGGTCCAGCTTAGTCCTGCCTGGTTGATCTCGAGTATCAACCTGCAAAATAATTCATCATCGTTCTCAATCGGAAAACCGTACTGTTCATCATGGTAAATCTTATGAACTGACAAGTCGGCTTCCTTCATTGTCGCAATGGCTGTGCAATAACTCACTATGACCGTTTAAATTTTTAGATAGAAATGTGTTGATACGTTATAGAGTATTGCCTATTAGCAAGGCTTTCTTTCGCCACGCAGCCAGCCCCCAAAACGCAAAGATCAATAGTATTATATAATAAACACTGGTAAAAACATAATGTTTTACAAAATACAAAGGAATGGAAACGATATTTGTGGCTATCCACCAATACCAGCTTTCAACTTTCTTCTTTGTCATCAGCCACATACCGGTAAAAGCTGTAGCGCTTGCTAATGCATCGGCCCATGGGATAACGCCATCAAAGAAGGCAATTTTAAAGTAAGTAAGGGCAGTAAATATCGTGATGTAAAAAAAGAGAAAGAATCCAATTTGCTGCATCCATTGCCTGCTGTTTGAAAAACCGATGTGCAGGATGGTTTCATTCTGGTTGTTCTTTTTATACCACATGTACCAACCTATAATACTCATGATGGTGTAATATAAGTTCACAGTGGCTTCTCCCAGCAAATGGCCATCGATGCTGATATAAATATAAATGATCGTATTTACCAGGCCTACCGGGTACACCAAAATATTTTCTTTCCGGCTAAACCATACGCTGGCAATACCTGTAAATACTGCCAGGTATTCGAACCATCTTGTGTGCTGCAGATCCGTTGTAAATTGATTATAAATTTCGGTTAAGGTCATACTCTGAAACAAATGTATGACGTTAGCTGGTGGATCAATTATTTTCCACAACGTTTTTCAAACATTACACCGGCTTATTTTAAAAACCCTTTTAAATTTTTCCGTCATAAGCGCAAAGTTTATTTTTTAAGCTGACATCCTATCCCCAATGAAATGCCGGCGAGTTGTATTCGCTTATTGAAAGACAAGTTGTTTGTATTGTACTTTGTAACATCGTAAGTAAATGAAGACGCGGCGAACCATTCATATCTTTTATAAAGCATACCTGAAAAATGAAAACCTCCAAAAAAACCTATACCCTTACTATTACCCAGTTGCCCGGATTCATTGCTATTATTATAAAAGGTTTCAAATTTTCCGGAGAGATTATTCTCATATTTCCTGATGACGTTAATGTTCATGCCTGCCGAAAGAGAGCCTGTCCATTTTTTCTTCTCAATCAATACAAACCGGGCGAATACGGGAAGACTAACATTACTGTAAATATTCCGGCCCCGTAAAGTGGTCGTTGTTTTGGTGATGATGCTTAAAGTATCTGGTTTCAATGACGGGCCTGATGCACCGTCCACCACTCTTTGTACAATATTGTAATTGGTATTAATTTCTATGCCGGACAATCGTAGTTTTTCAGTGAAACGAAGCAATTGAATGCCGGTACCGATGCTCCACTTTTTATTCATCTTCTTTACAAGGCTGATAGAAATACCAGCGCCGGTTTCTACTGTTGATGTAACATGGTCAGAAATAAATTCACTGCGAAATCCAGGCGCGTGGACGATACGCTTTACATACAGCGGATTTTTATAGGCTTGTATTGGAACTACGGAAATAATACCACCTTCAATTTTGATAGCACTGTTATACTTCTTTTTTGTGATTGCTTTATTATTGAGGTTGCTATCCATCTTCTTTGCGGTGCTATCTTTCAGCATTGCTACTTTTTTTGTAATGGTAGAAACATGCAACTCAACCGCTGAATCGGGAATGATTGTACCCATAACAGGTTGCATTATAAAATCCTCTTTTTGTTGAGGTGACTGTTCTACCGTGGATTGGCCGCTGATTTCCTTCGCCGGTTGCATCGCTTTGTGCGTCGTCGTATCAGCAGGTACTGCTTTCACATCAAAAGATTCCATCTCAGTATTGCCGATATTCATTTTAAAAGCAGCTTTCGTTTTTCTTTTACTTTTTTGGGTAGATTTAATATCCTGTTCCAATACACTACTTACTTTTTTAACGGTAAGCCTTGGCCGCTGTTTAGATTCAATCAAATCAGTTTGGCTGATCCCTGAAAGTTTCTCCTTACTATAAAAATAGGGGCTGTTATTCTCTTCGGCATTATCAACACCCTGGTCAACTGTTTTTAAATAACTTTTTTCGTTTTTTACTTTGATAGCCAGGTGAGACGCATGGCTTGCGGTATTAAGACCCTCAGCATTCGCCGCGGGCGCAAATGTTCCCATTTACAATCGGCATCTGCCAGGTTACATTGGCTATTTGCATGATTACCCAGCCATCAGTTACCGCAGCATTGTTAC
>JACMPR010000072.1 GCA_014377385.1 Ferruginibacter sp.
CCAGCTGATTACAGAACATGTGCGTTACAGTGAAATTGTAAATGAATTGCAGGAAGCTGCCCGAAGCAATCTTATTTTTGGGCTACACGTTCACGTTGGCATGGAAACGAGGGAGATGGCCATTCACATTGCCAACTCTGCCCGCTATTTCCTTCCCCATATTTTCGCTTTAAGTACCAACTCTCCCTTCTGGGAAGGAAGGCTTACGGGTTACAAATCATTCCGTACAAAAGTATTTGAAAAATTTCCACGGACAGGCATACCCGATTATTTTGAAGGCATAGAAGCGTATGATAATTACGTTAAACTGCTGGTTAAAACCAACTGTATTGACAATGCGAAAAAGATCTGGTGGGATCTACGCGTGCATCCTTTCTTTAATACCGTGGAGTTTCGCATTTGCGACATTCCGCTAACGGTACAGGAAACCATTGCCATCACCGGGCTATTTCAGGCCATTTGCGCAAAACTGTACAAACTTAAAAGCCAGAATTTAAATTTCATGATGTATAGCCGTGCTTTACTAAATGAAAATAAATGGCGGGCCAGCCGTTATGGCATTGATAGCAACATGATTGATTTCGGAAAGGAAACCGAAGTAAACACCCGCGTGCTCATCTATGAGCTGCTGGATTTTGTTGATGATGTTGTGCCGCATCTCGGTAGCCGACACGCCATTAGCCATGTACACAAAATGCTGGACGAAGGCACTGGCGCCGACCGCCAGTTAAAGGTATTTGAAGAAACAAAAAGCCTTGAAAAAGTGGTGGATTATATCCACGATAGTTTTTTACATGGATTGTAAAGCAAATAATACGCCTGTAAAACCATTAAAATGCTAACTATAAATTTGCCGCGACCGGCTAAATTCCTATCTTTGCCGTCCACTCAATGGCTGCGTAGCTCAACTGAATAGAGTACCTCACTACGGATGAGGGGGTTTTAGGTTTGAATCCTAACGCGGTCACCATAACTTGCCCACAATTAGTGGGCATTTTTTATATGAGTAATAGTACATTTTGTCGAACTATTGCATTTGAAAATTATTCAATGCAATGAGCACACGGCAAAGATTTTTAAAACCTGACGCCAACAAACTGCGATTATGACAAAACTTCTTAAATGTGTATGTGCCCGGCGGAATTATAAAAACAAATCATCCTCCTTATTATTAACGATATTGCAGTAAGCATGGCATATATTTCATTACCCCATTTCGGCTCAATCGAGTCTTCATCTTTGGAGGAGTACTACGAAACTATCATTACTTTCAATGGCATAAAAATTAAAATTGACCTTAATTTTGAAAATAAAACCTCCGAACCCGACCGACTACAAACCGTAAAGAATTTTATTGAAAACATAAGGATTTATGACCTGAATAATAAGGGTTATATCAATGACGATTACACAGATGCTGAAGCTGACACTGTAAAATCTTACCTGGCGTACCACCTGGAGGAACTCGGGGGAGATGAATTATCCGACCTGATTGATACCGGCAGCAAATCAATTGACCATGAAAAACAATTATTAAAAAAGTTACATTTGGTGCGGGTGGGAATTTACCCCAACAATAAAGGCCCATTTGCCGCTTTCGATTACTCCATCGGCCCGGAAATAACAGCGTACCTTATTGTAGTAAACACAGATGAAAACGGGAACCTGGATTATTTGACGATGGAGCGTTAACGGCTGTTTTGATTAAACCCCCTTTATTAATTTGCTTAAGCTAACTTAATAAGGGTCCCAACTCAATCTACAATGAAAAGATCAACGAGATTCCTTAAAATGCTTCCCCTGCTTTTGTGCCTTTTTTCATGTACAACATCAAAAAATAATAAATTCATCATCGGCAATTGGTCTGGTGCAGAATGGTTAATTGATGGAATGCCTTCGAACCTTGATGCCACAGGGACTGCCTTCAGCTTTAATGCAAATGGTGAATATAGCTATCTCTATTCCGGCAATAAACAAACGGGGACTTATAAGGTTGAAAATGATATGCTATTTACAACACCGGATGGGCAACAGGAAATGATGGTGAAAATTCTTAAACTTACAAAAGATAGTTTAATCTTCGACATGAACAGAGGGGGCCGGCCGGAATCGCTGACTTTACTTCGAAAATAAGTCTACTGCATGAGTCTCTCACTGCGCCTAAATTTATCATACTGCATCCTGGCGAAAATGTATTTCCCGGTATCTGGAAATGATAAACTGCTATAAAACGATACCCATTTCAATGAATTTAAATCATGAAACCGGTAATTTTGCACACTGATTCCCTGCCATTATATCCGAGCAGGAAAGTGGATACAAATTTGTGCCGTATTTGAAATGCAGAAATACCCCTTATCATCCATGCGAAAAACACTCATAGAGTGGAAATACCAGCGAAAATATTCCCATGAATTGAAAACCCACGATATTCATGACAAACACAACGGTGAATTAGAAATTCATTTTAAGAATAAAATAAAAATAATTAACAATGGCGGGTCGCTGGACCTAAGGATAGAGCCGGTAAAATTTCTTACCACGGTTTCATTAATGGCCTCATTTGATGAGGAAGATGAAAATGAAAGATTAAAAAACTTCCTGGCTGATTTTGACAACGCTGTTTACACTAAAGCACAGGAAAGTGAAAGTGACACAATTCATAGAAGTAGTTTTTTTGAAAAATAATTTCCGATATTTTTTTTGCAAAAAGCTCAAGATGACAGACTTATGATATCACGTTTGTATTAAAATATGAAGTCTATTTCCGCCTCTGATGCTGCGAAATAATATTTTCTCTGGTTTTATTTTAACCCAATTCCAACTCAGTGCTTTCCTAAAACAAAGCTCAACTGTAACACATGTTACTTTCTTTCCTGACGTCGCTTTTGACAGTAGCAATGATTTGCAACTTTGCCGATCCGCCACATATTTCACAAAAATTTGATTATTAGATAGTAAACTTCATTAACTAATAAAGAATTTCAATTTAAAGTAATAATTTTCAAGCGCTACACTTCAAATCAGACTGGGTGTGTGAATGCATTTGGTACCCATAAATAATTAAAAAAATCAATCAAACATTTTGATTTACTGATATAAATATTAATTTTACGGTGGATTCTACCCGTCAACCACCATCCACATTCCCTTATAATTCCGTTACAAACTCCATTTCTGACGAGCCGACAGTTTACACGAATCTGATTCGTACCAACCCTTTTAAGCACACCACCAATTCCTTGATCGATCAACGATTTATTTTTTATTCTACGCAGAAATTTATCCACTTTAATATTTAGTTCAACATATCTGTCCCCCATCCTTTGTAATAACCTCAGTTTGATTCATTCACCAGGCTCAATTTTTTTGTATGAGGAAAATTCACACTAGCAACCTAAAAGCGATTGGATTTTTTGCTTCTTTAATTTCTTTATTTATTCTGATTTCAATCTCCGCCGGATATGCACAGGTTATCCAGGCATTTAACAGCAGTGCAGCATTTACTGTACCTGCAGGAGTCACCAGTATAAAAGTTGAAGCATGGGGAAGCGGCGCTGGTGGAAGCACAGGATATGGAGGTGGCGGCGCAGGGGCTTTTGCCGGAAATAATTCGCTGACAGTAATTCCTGGAAATACTTACACAATAACGGTTGGAAATGGCGGTGCAGCCCTTAACAATGGCGCAGCTTCCAGCTTTGCCAACCTCGTTGTAGCAGCCGGCGGTGGTTCGGGTAACCTGGGTGGAACTGTAGCAAACAGCACAGGCACGATCAGATTTGCAGGCGGTAACGGAGCCAACGGTGCCGGAAACGGCGGCGGTGGTGGTGGCGGCTCGGCAGGTGC
>JACMPR010000073.1 GCA_014377385.1 Ferruginibacter sp.
CCGACATAATACAACGTTACCCGGCTCGTGATCCCTACACCCGATCCGGCAAAGGCTGAATTCGTATTCCGTCACCCTGTGAACGAATCCTGAACCAATCATCTAAAACTCCACCTCACACCTACCCCTACATGTAGTCCATCCAATAATAATCTTATCAATCAAATTCTACACCCGTGTAAAACAGGTCTGATTTGGTCCTGGTTAGTCCGGTTAAAGTACGGCATATTAAAACATATTGAAGTAATTCCGATATTGATTTTAAATAAATAGCAGCAGGCCGGCCCTGGTTTATGAGCGCTCATGTAAAGGGGCCGGCAAAACCTGTATCATGAAAAAAACACAGAGAATGATAATTTGTACCAGGGACATTCAGTTGATCACCGGGAAATATGAAAGGACCGCCCGGAGGATCATCGAAAAGATCAGGCAGAATAATAATAAACCTGGAAATGCTTTCGTCACGTTTGATGAGTTTTGTACTTACTGCAGACGGAAAAAAGAAGATGTACTTACAGTTATTAATTAAACTTTTATTGGAATTACAATTAGCTTGGGGCCTTACCGGCCCCATTTTCGTTTAAACCTACTGCCTTAACAATCTTGCGTAGTCTTTAAACCAAAAAACCCCGCCAAATGGCGGGGCATTCATGTGTATCATATTACACTGCTTGCAGGTCAGCCTTTCTCCGCGTTACCGCATCGATATAATTAACGCTTTCGACTACCTGCTTTTCAATGCAGGAGATCGCGTACTGCTTTTGCAGCATGGCCAGGCTGCCGTAGCGACGCCTGCGCTTTTCAAGCAGGTACTTTTTGTGTTGCAGATCGGCGATCCTGTCCACAAGGTTCTGCTTTGCCGGTCCTTCCGGCAAATTGGCTACAGCTGCTTCCAATCCCGTTATCTCAGAGAGGGTGGCTGTAAGCTGGGCATCTACACCGGAGGAACCCGAACTCGTAATGCCATATGCACGGTCCTGTTGTATTTTTTTGTAATTAAGCTCCTGCTGATCAATGTCAGCGATCCGGAGCAGGGTATCACAATCCGCCACGGACGTGATTGCATTTAAAGTATAATCCATAAAATTGAATTTTTAGTTATTAAATAAGAAACAAATGGTTTTCATAGGTGGATGTTGTTTTCGTTAACGAACTGGTGGATATAATCTGCTTCTGCAGTAAGCAGGTATACCCGTTTTCTTAAACGCATGCAGACTGCAGGGCCGCAATTGTCAAGCTTATTGATGGTTTCATTTTTAGTTTTTTTAATCCATAGTTCATCACCTTCATCTGTTGGTTGCAATATATTGAGTGCCTCATACAACAGCATCGACTTTTTAAACGAGGCTTCCCGTATGGAGAGTTCTTTTTGAGTAACGGCGGCAAAATAACGACAGTCTGCTTCACGCCTCTGCAGATTTTCAGATTCATCCCTGCCACTCAATTGAGTGTTACATTGATTGTTACCATCCGCATCGGGCAGCCCATCCAGGCATGCCTGCAAGCGTGAAAGTTTAATAAGATTAGCAGTGCTAAAACTACACAGGTTCTTTTCAACTTTATCCAACGCCTGTCTTGTCAACCCCAGGAATGCAGCCATGGATTGCTGGCCCAAACCGGTAGATTTTCTTATGTTGATGACGTGTTGCATTGTTTTCGTTTTTCCTTTACCGTTTACTCTAATTGTTTAACAAAAATAAGTGCGGGGCATTATTGATTCCAAATGCCGTGGCGGAAATGGCCGATATGGCGCTATTGGCCGATTTTGCCGGATTTTGTAACAAAAGTTGTCTGTGAATTACCAGGAACCGGTGGTTGCATAAAATTTTTAAAAATAAAAAAAGCAACCAGTGTGGTTGCATTATTTTCTTTTTTATTTTTTATGCAACCAGGATATTAAATAAGTTGAACATGTTCATCCGGCACATGCGGTGTTGGTATTCTCTTAACACGGCAAGAATCGATGGTTAGCCCATTGAAGTTTATTAAACTTCGTTCAGTCAGCATTAACAAGGATGCCTGGTTAGTTGACCCCCTAACTCGGCAATATTTGTCCTAATGGCAGATAGCGGTATTATTTCTCCATTGAAGTGATAAGAATATATTTCTTGAAATATTACAGTGAAATTATTTTTAAGCAAAGCAAATTCATTTCGTTTTTGCTGACTTATTTCATTCCCGACATTGTGAAAAGTTTTTTATAGAATCTCTATTTTAACCTCACATCAACATCAAATCTATCTATAGAATATTTTGCGATAATCTGTGTGTGTATTATTTATGTCCAAACAAACTGTTCTCTACATAGCAAATTGTGAAACGGATTGCACAATGACCAAATTCTTATAAGAGCAGCAAAGGGAATATCTTGGTATGTGGTAAATGGAAATTTATACAGGACCCAGACTTTATAAGTTAATTATGGAACGGGCTTTTCTATAATAAGTTTTTCTCCGTTTAACCACACCGTAGCATGTCCGCCTTCAAATCCATAATCAACTCTGTTATATTGTATGGGTATCACCAGTTTACCCGTTAGATCAACAAAACCCCACTTATTTTCTAAACAAACAGCCGCCAGTCCATCATGAAAAAATAACGCCTTATCATACTTGCAGGGTACTATTATTTTTCTTTCACTCATACTATAAAATCCAACTCTTTTATACAACTCAATCCGCAAAGCAGGGTTTGACTCTTCAATCCTATCATACTGAAGAGGTAATAAAGTAGTACCGGCAGTTGAAATCAGGCTATACTGAAATTGGTCACTATTCTTGTTTTTAGCTGAAACAATATATATCGAGTCAATTTCGGTCGCCTGGATCAGATCATACTTACAGGGAATAAGTAATTTTCCTGTCTTATCAATCAGGCCCACCTTATCCTTTTGAAATACCTGAGCCTTGCCCTTTTCAAAATTCTCACATTCTTGATAAATAAGCGGAATAGCCAATTTTCCTGTCGAGTCTATCATTCCAGCTTTACCATTGCTTGATACCGGCGCATATCCCTCCCGAAAGGCATCTGTAATAATTACCGGGGTTTTACCTACATATGTAATATCGTACTTTCCGATATAGTTATAAATATAACCGGTGATTATTTTGCCCGAGCCATCCATTAAGGCCCACTTGTTGTCTTTATTTCTCAGCCCTTTTAACTGAGCGAATAAACTACTCAGGGAGATCGTGAGAAATGCTCCCAATAAAAATACTTGTTTCAACTTCATGAACAATTTTTTATAAAGTGATTAATAATATAAATTCATATGGCCAAGCCCATTCAAGGAACAAAAATATAATTATTAAAGTATTAATAATGATTAAAGTATTCTTAGGAACGATGTGATATTGAAAGCATCGATTTTATATGAGGTATACTTATACCACACCTGGTAAGGCGTATAAAATAGTTTTTTAAATCTAAAGAGCCTGATTTGTTTTAATACCCTGCTTATGTCTTCTTTTAATAGTTATTTCCTCTTGTAGCACCAGCACAGTCTCAGTCTTGGTCTAAAGTGTTTCGTGACCAAGTTAACGCTTTGCAGCATTGCGACTTTGCCGAAGAAAAAGAAGTATTTATTTATAAAAATGATAATGGCAATGAATACTTTGAGTATAAATTCAAGCTCGGGTATTGGATGTTGAATCAGTGTAGGATTGAGGTTACCCTACAACGTAAGTTTGTGAAAAAAACCCTTGCTTAATAAATATACACACAATCCTAATAGCTTTAAAACCCGATAGATTTTGCTAAGTTAACGTATGCAATTTACACAAGGATAACATCGCCATCACACCCATTTTGCTAGCTAGAAGACCAGGTATTATCTACTAACCCTGTACGGCTCATGGATGCTTTTATAGAAAAGCCGGATCTGCAAAAATCAGGTTTCAGTAAAACAGGACATCACAGCTAAGGCTGGCCGCCTTATACAGCACAGGTGCTTTTAAAATGTTACCTGTACAG
>JACMPR010000074.1 GCA_014377385.1 Ferruginibacter sp.
GTAAAAAGCAAAATCTTCGGCGCCCATTCTCAATTCTGTTTCAGAAACGCTCCCGGCACCAGCGTATTTTTCTGCGTTGGTTCTTGCCGTTGTACACAATGCTTCGTCATTCAGAACAAAAGGATAACCAACGTCTATTTTTATATCTATTTCAGCCCCCATGGCCTGCACGAGTTGCGTAGCATGTTTAATAATAATTTCATGGGCTTTAAAACGCCATGCCTCATTCATGGCCCGGAAAGTTCCCATCAGTTTAACTTCCGAAGGAATTACATTAGTAGTATTGCCCCCCTGGAAAGAGGTGATGGATAAAACCGAAGGATTAAAAGGATCATTGTTCCTGCTTATGACCTGTTGCAGGCTGACTACAAGTTGAGCAGCAATTAAAATGGTGTCTGTGGTTAGGTGCGGTGCAGCTGCGTGGCCACCTTTGCCTTTCACTGTTATATAAATTTCATCCGCACTTGCCATTACCATACCGCCCCGAAAACTAAATGTACCTACCTCCATTCCCGGATGTACATGCGGGGCAAATATTTTTTCCGGGGCCGGATTTTCCAGCACGCCCTCTTTAATTAATAAACTTGCGCCGCCAGGATTTCTTTCTTCACCTGGTTGAAAAATAAGTTTCACCGTACCTTCCCACTCATCTTTTAATTCTGTCAAAATTTTTGCCGCTCCCAGTAAACAGGTTGTGTGAACATCATGCCCACACGCGTGCATCACACCTTTGTTAACTGATTTATAAGGAATGGCATTTTCTTCAAAAATTGGCAATGCATCAATATCTGCCCTGAGTGCAATGATTTTCTTAGCAGGATTTTTTCCCTCTATCAACCCGATTATACCTGTTGTGGCTTTAACTTCAAAGGGTATTTTTAGCGCTGCCAAATGTTGCTGAATAAAAGCAGCAGTTTCAAATTCCTGGTAACTCAATTCGGGATGGGCGTGCAGGTGATGGCGTATTTCAATAAATTCCGGGGCAAAAGCAGCAGCTAAATTTTTTATTTTTTCAAGCATGTGTTGAATCTACGATTTGGTAATTGGAAATTAAGAGCACCGGAAAGTACCAATTGGAAAATATTAATGAAATGTATGCAGGCAATAATGTTACCTGGTATGTCCCGTCCCGAAATCTTCAAATTAATTTCATGAAATTAGCATCATTCTTCCATCCCCGCTACAATCTTTGTCTTATCAGGTTTTGATTCTACCATTTCCGGCACGAGGTAAATATTTCCGGGAACGATTCTGGCAGCAACGATGTCTTTTCTCATGTCTTCTGCTTCTTCCTTTTCCAGGAAGTTACCGAATTTTAATTTTATATAAGGGGATTGAAAGGTCATATAAACACTCTGCTCCGGAAATAACCGGATCAATTGTGAACGAACCTGCAGTGCCTGGCTTCTATCGGTGGTACTCAATAACATCAGCCTGTACCCTTTTACAAGGTGTATCTTATTTGCAAGACTTTCATTGTATTCCAACATTTTTTTTCCAAGCAAATCAATACGTTCGTCTTTTGTGACGGTAACGGTGCCGCGGATGAGCGAGTCTTTGTTAGAAACCTGAGCCCAGGTACAGTTTATAGTCGTATATAATAGTAAGAACAGCGAAAATCTTTTTATCATCCTGCGGTAATTAATATGATTGTTCATGTAAACTATGATTTATAAATGAGCAGACCATCTTTAGTTGTAATCCCTGCTCCGGTTTTCAAAAATCATTCCATCCTTTCTGAGTGGATCGTTGCAAACAATCCTCTCTGCGCCCGCGGCTATCCATTCTGCTGCGGATATAGGATCAATTCCATCGTTAGATTTAAGTTGCACCGCATCCGCCAGTTGCCTGCGCAGCATTTTTAGAATTTCCAGGCTTACAAAACTTCCTGCACTACCCGTAGAGGTTTGGATAAAGTCCACTCCGGCTGCACCATACATATCGCAACAGGTAGTAATTTCATTTTCATTCAGCATTGACGCCTCCAGGATAACTTTAATGGATTTACCGCTTTTCCTTACCACATTCAATAAAGTACTGATCTCTTTTGCCAGGTATTGCCAATCCTTGTTTTTCAATGCCACAAGGTTGATCATTATATCCAGTTCATCTGCACCATCAACAATAGCCAATACCGTTTCAGCAAGTTTTGCTTCGATCGCATTGTAACCATAGGGAAAACCAATAACCGTAGCGGTTCTCACCAGGGTTCCTGCGGTAAGGGCTTTTGCTTTTTTTACGAACATGGGCGGCACGCAAACCGCTGCAAAATGATATTGCACTGCTTCCAGGCAAACCTGTTCAATGTCGGCCAGGGTAGCGGTTGGTTTTAAACAACTGTGTTCAATATGGGAGGCAATGTTCATGGTTCAAAAATACCGAAAGTATATATTTAACCATATCGGTTTCTTACACGCAACTAAATTTGTGCAATTCCCGTTTAATATTCCGGAACAGTATCCTCAAACAAGCCAGTAAATGTGTACATTCAATTTTAAAAAAAGGCATGTTCAAGTATTTAATTTTTTTTATTTTGGTTGGCACCTTTTCCATTAATACTTCTGCACAACAGTTGCAACCGGGGTTTGACAAGGACGAATTCATAGAACTCTTAAAGATAGGCGCCCGGACTTCAACGGACAGTGCTTATTATAATAAGCTTCCGGCGCCGCAACGTTCTACGTTAATTTACCAGTCGGCAAATGTGGGCTTTGACAATCTCTGGCAGCTTTGGCGTACTGAAAAAAATACCGTTATTATAAGCGTAAGAGGTACAACTAAAACGGCTGTAAGTTTCCTGGCAAATTTGTATGCGGCGATGGTTCCGGCGAAAGGAACTTTACAACTGGAAAAGAATTTTACTTTTAACTACAACCTGTCCGACAATCCCAAAGCCGCTGTACACGTAGGTTTTCTTGTAGCGTGCGCTTATCTTTCAAGAGATATTTTACCGAAAATAGATTCCTGCTACAAAGCCGGTAACAAAGAATTTATTATAACCGGACATAGCCAGGGTGGCGCCATCACCTATTCGCTCACTTCTTACCTGGAGCAACTGAAAGATGAGGGCCGCCTGCCAAAAGACATTCGATTTAAAACCTGCGCTGCTGCGGCTCCAAAGCCAGGCAATTTATATTATGCGTATTCATTCGAAAACCTTACAAGGGATGGCTGGGCATATAACGTGGTGAATTCTGTTGATTGGGTGCCAGAAGTTCCTTTCTCTATACAAACCCTGGATGATTTCAACAGCACCAATCCTTTTCGCAACGCCAAAAAGCTGATAAAAAAACAGAAGTTTCCGGTGAATATCGTGTTACTTCATGCTTACAATAAATTAAGTAAGCCACAAAAAAAAGCACAACGGAATTATGAAACATGGTTGGGGAAAAGAGTAGCAGCAATTGTAAAGAAAAATCTAAAGGAATTTACTTCCCCGGAATATTTCAGCAGCAATAATTATGTAAGAACCGGCAACACGATCGTACTGGTTCCTGACTCATCTTATTTTGAAAAATTCCCGGAGAACACAGACAGCATCTGGCACAATCACATACAAACGCCTTACCTGTTTTTAGCTGAAAAATTACCTGGTAACGGCAACGCTAACCCGCAAACTAAAGTCTCCGGTAAATTAAACGGCAGTTGGGAGCTTGATTACATAGCGGGTCAAAAAATACCGTTTGACAGTTTGTTTTTATTAAAAAAACCCTGGTTAACATTCAATACCATTGCGAATGAAATAACCGGCAATTCAGGCTGTAATTCTATAGCAGCTAAGTTAGACGCAACAGAAAATAAGATCAGCTTTAAGGGAGCTATGACCATGACAAAAATATTTTGCCAGGGTGAAGGAGAAAAAATATTCATGGAAACATTGCAGTCAGTTAGTACGTACTTAGTTCTTGACAATAGTCTTACCCTGATCATGGGCGATATTGCCATCATGCATTTTAAGAGAAAGTAACTGATGTAGCGATGGTAAATATTTGATCATAAAAAAAAACATTCACTTTCGCGAATGCCCTGATTAAATTTTTATTTTCTTATGCGTCTTTTCCGTGACACTGTTTAAACTTTTTGCCGCTCCTGTTTTCAGTATTGCAACACCGTAAGACTTTTTTTGGATAATTTCTATGTTTCATCCTGCGGTCCAAAATTTTTCAAGGCGATAGCTCCCCTTAGGGCGTGCTGCCGTCTTGTCTCCCGACAAACGGCGCAGCTATAATTATTTCCCTGAACAAGGAGTTAACTCTGCAAAAACTCCCCACGGTAAGACTTCCTGAAGATTAACTGCGTTTATCAATAACAAATAGTAGCTTTTTCTAAGCCTTAACTTAAATGTAACATCATGCCGTTTAATGGACACTTGCGCCGTTTGTCAGGAGACAAGACGGCGGCGTTCAAAAAACTCCCCACGGTAAGACTTCCTGAAGATTAACTGCGTTTATCAATAACAAATAGTAGCTTTCTAAGCCCCAACTTAAATGTAACATCATGCCGTTTAATGAACACTTGCGACGTTTGTCAGGAGACAAGACAGCGGCGTTCAAAAAAGTCCTTACGGTAAGACTTCCTGAATATTACTTGCGTTTATCAATAACAAATAGCAGCTTTCTAAGCCCTAACTTAAATGTAACATCATGCCGTTTAATGAATACTTGCGCCGTTTGTCAGGAGACAAGACGGCGGCGTTCAAAAAACTCCCCACGGTAAGACTTCCTGAAGATTAACTGCGTTTATCAATAACA
>JACMPR010000075.1 GCA_014377385.1 Ferruginibacter sp.
ACCGACAGTGTGAACCTGGGCGAAACGGCAATGGACGGCATTAAGGCAGAGATCAATAAAAGTTACGGTGCCAATTATCTGCAGGTTCGCAAATACAAGAACAAAAATGAAAGTGCCCAGGAGGCACACGAGGCCATCCGTCCCACATACATGGAAAATCATACCGTAAACGATTCCGAACTCACCCGTTTATATGAGTTGATCTGGAAGCGAACAATTGCAAGCCAGATGAGTGATGCCGAACTGGAAAAAACAACTGCCAAAATAAATATCAGCACCAATAAGGAAGACCTGAGTGCCAGTGGTGAAGTAATAAAATTTGATGGTTTCTTAAAAGTTTACCTGGAAAGCACCGATGAGGAAGAAACAGAAAATGAAGAAGGAAACGAAAGCCGCTTGCCAAACCTTAGAATTGGACAGGAACTCGAATTTCGCCAGATGACCGCCACAGAAAGATTCACCAAGCATAGTGCCCGTTACACAGAAGCCTCTCTCGTAAAAAAGATGGAAGAACTTGGTATCGGCAGGCCAAGTACCTATGCTCCCACCATTTCTACCATCGTAAAACGTAATTATGTAGAAAAGAAAGACAAAGATGGCGTGAAAAGAGCTTTCAGGGTATTGAAACTGCAAAACGATAAAATAGAAAAACTTACAGAAATTGAAAATACCGGTGCTGAAAAATCAAAACTATTTCCGACAGATCTTGGGTTGGTGGTGACAGATTTTTTAAGCCTGCATTTCACCAAAGTGATGGATTACTCCTTCACGGCAAATATTGAAAAGGAATTTGATGAAATTGCAGATGGAAAATTGGTATGGAATAAAATGGTCGCTGATTTTTATACGCCCTTTCATACCGGTGTGGAACACACGCTGGAAACTGCCGAACGTGCCGTGGGTGAGAGAATATTGGGAACTGATGAAGTAACTGGTAAACAGGTGATGGCACGAATGGGCAGGTATGGCCCGATGGTGCAGATAGGTGCGCAAAATGATGAAGAGAAACCCCGTTTTGCAAAACTGAAAGCAACACAAAGTATAGAAACGATCAGCTTTGAAGAAGCTATGGAACTTTTTAAACTGCCGTTTAGTTTGGGAGAACACGATGGCCTTGAAGTATCTGTGAACATCGGAAGGTTTGGACCCTATGTGAAATTTGGGGAACAGTTTATTTCTATTCCTAAAGGCGAAGATCTTTCAGAAATTGATATGAAGAGGGCTGTTGAAATTATCAGCGCCAAACAGGTAGAAGATGCACCGATCGGTTTTTTTGATGAAAAACCAATTACAAAAGGTAAGGGCCGTTTTGGTCCATTCATTAAATGGAATGACCTTTTTATTAACGTGCCCAGGGCTTATGATTTTGATGCATTAACGCAACAGGATTGCAATGAACTGGTTGAAAAAAAGCTTGCAAAAGAAGCCAATCGTTTTATACGTCAATGGCCGGAAGAAAAAATTGCTTTGGAAAACGGCCGCTGGGGGCCATTCATTCGTTTTGGAAAAAAAATGCTGAAACTCATGGGCAAGGGCGTCAATGGTAAATACAGCCCGGAAGAACTGGCTGTTATTAACCTTGACGAAGTAAAAAAAATGATCCTGATACAGGAGCCAAAGGCATTTGATAAAAAGTCAACAGCAAAAAAGAAAGCAGCGCCGAAGAAAGCAGCAGCTAAGAAAAAGTAGCCCGGTTTTGTAAATGGAGAATCAACAATTATATTCATCATGGTTTCTCTGAGATATGCTATAACAAAAGAAGATTATGTAAACTACTACGCTTACGTAACCTGGGATGCGCCGGGCAATGCAAAGAAAAGGCTTATCTATTATGCCAGACAAATCCTGCCGATCCTGTTGTTTATTTTCGCTTTTTACTATACGGGGCTTTTTGACAGGAATAGCAAATTTATTCTCCTGATCGCTGGTTTTTTAACAGCTACCTCGCTTCTCTCGTTGATTGGCGTTCGCACCAATTCCATCAGGCAGGCAGAAAAAGTAGCAGATGATCCAGGCAACAGTTCTATATTCCTGGAGGCTGCGGTGGTTGTTACCGAAACAGGTATTACCGTAAAAGATGAGCTGATGGAAACAAGGTATCAATGGAAGGCATTTACAAAAAAATTAGAAAGCCAGAATTATTATTTTATTTTTCATAATTCTATCCAGGCCCTCATTATTCCTAAAAGGGTTTTTAATACTTCGGATGAAAAGCTGCAATTTGAAAAATTATTAGGCCAGCATCTTTCCCTGGAAGCAGACGTATCGCACCTGATAAAAAACAAATAATCAGTTTAATTACTTTGAGCTTTATTATGGTTGATTTGTTTTTCAAAAACCGATATCACTTACCAACTTTGTATTTTTTAAACATCATTTTATCAAAATATGTATTTGGCACCTGGTCATACAGCGGGTTCCGAAAAGCCGGCTTGCTGCTTCTTACAGTTTATTTTCAGTGGCCGATTGCCTGTTTTTAATCCCTGCTTACGATCCGTTAAAGGCCAAATTCTGAAGTTAATAACCCCCTGTGGAAAGTTTTCACTTTATTTTATATCATTTCTTACCGAAATTGTTATTCATAATTTAAACCATCTTAGAATAATTGAAAGAAAACAATGAAATAAAAGCGTTATTAAAGTTAATTGATGATCCTGATGAGGATGTGTACAGCACCATAAGCGATAGGTTGGTCTCCTTTGGAAAAGAAATTATTCCCCATCTTGAAAACCTTTGGGAAAATATACATAATGAGGAGGCCCAGGAAAGAATAGAATTGCTTATCCACCGGTTGCACTTCAGCGACCTAACGGCTGAATTTATAAAATGGAAAGACGGAGAAGCGGACCTCCTGCGTGGTGCCATCATTGTTTCAAAATATCATTACCCGGATATGAATGCTGTAGTAGTAATGCAGGAATTAGAAAAACTACGTCGGAATATATGGCTTGAACTAAATAGTTACCTGACTCCCATGGAGAAAGTAAATGTGTTGAACAGTATTTTTTATAACTATTACAAACAACAGGGTATTGAAATCAGCTACGACAGCCCGGATACTTTTTTAATAAACAGAACCCTCGAAAGCAAGAAAGGAAATTCTATCAGCAATGGCATCATTTACCTTGTTCTTTGCGAATTACTCGATATCCCGGTAAAACCAATTAATATTCCCCGCCAATTTATCCTCGGGTATTTTGATCAGCAGTACGAATCGTTAAATCCATCCGGCCATGCGTCGGAAAAAATAAAGTTTTATATCGATCCATTGAGCGGACAAATGTATTCTCACAAGGATATAGAAAATTATTTTAAAAGGCTCTCTGTGCCCCCGGTTAATTCCTATTTCAGACCGATGAACAACCGCCGCATTATCCAGTTTTTACTGGAAGAATTAAGCAAATGTTTCGACAACACAAATAACCAGTATAAAATGCACGAACTTTTATCATTAGCCAATATGCTCGACGTATGATTTACCATGTAACCCGAAAATCCGATTGGGAGAAAGCACTTTCAAACGGATTTTACGAAGCCGCCTCGTTGCGCACCGAAGGTTTTATCCATGCCAGTTCTGTGACGCAGATAACCGGCGTACTGGAAAGGTATTATGAAAATGAAAAGGAACTGCTGTTGCTGCACATTGATGAGCAATTGCTCACCTCGCCATTAAAATATGAAATTGCCTCTTCTGTTGACCAGGTGTTCCCGCATGTTTTTGGTGCCATTAACCTGGATGCTGTTGTAAAAACCGCCGAAATATGATCAGTTGGGATGATTTTGAAAAGGTAGATATCAGGGTTGGCACCATCATCGAGGCAACCGTATTCGAAAAAGCCAGGAAGCCTTCCTATAAATTAAAAATTGATTTCGGCAGAGAAGGAATTAAAAATTCTTCAGCCCAGGTAACCAAATTGTATAATACAGACTCGCTTACCGGTAAACAGGTAATTGCCGTAATAAATTTTCCGCCAAAACAAATTGCCAATTTTTTCAGCGAATGCCTGGTTTTGGGTATCTATAATAAGAATAATGAAGTGGTATTGCTGCAACCTTCTATGCCGGTAGAGAATGGCGATAAAATCGGTTAGGCCGCCGAAAATTTTTGAAAATAATTGCCCAGTTTTTTAAAATTATCCTTGTTTAAAGAGAAATAATTATTTCGACCTACTTTCCGACATTCAACGAGTTCGCTTTCTGCAAGTAGCTTTATGTGGTGAGAACAGGTAGGCTGTGAAAGACCGGTAAGGGACACCATATCGGTACAACAAATCGATCCTTTTTTCAGCATCTCCCGCAAAATACGCATGCGGTAAGGATCGGCAGCAGCAGCAATGGCTTTTTCAAAAAAAATACTATCACCTGAATTGGTCGCTTTCATTGGTGCTGCAAATATAAAGGAGATGAGATAAAGTCGTTTTGTGTAATTTCAAGGAGTGTTCAGTTTAAGAACTTTCATACGGCGTTCAACGGGGCACGTGGATTAAATAAAACTATTTTTGCAGTGCAGGTGACTGAATAACAATTTTATTTTTTTGGTTTTTTACAGGATGGTTGTTCAAAAAACTGCTGCAAAAAATGTTCTCATTAACCTTTGGTACCGGGCCCCTTTAACGGAGCCCACAGCCCTCACAAGACTGTACTTTGTTGTATATCATGATCGAAACAATTTATTATAAAAGCCCTTTAGGCGACATTTGTATCGTAACTAACGGTGAAGCAATTGCCGGGTTATCCTTTGTAAATAAGCAGGGGCATATGGTGGAAGAGGAAAGTAACCCGTGTGATGAACCCGGTTCCACAATAATTAAAAAATGTAGCAGCCAGTTGGATGAATATTTTGCAGGAACGAGAACAATTTTTGATTTAAATCTGTTACAACCTGGTACAGATTTTCAACAGGCAGTGTGGGCCGGACTTCAAAATATCGGTTATGGTAAAACGCTCAGCTACCTGGCCTTTAGCAAGCAACCCGGTAATACAAAGGCAATACGGGCAGTTGGTACCGCAAATGGTAAAAACAACATCGCCATTGTAGTCCCCTGCCACCAGGTTATCGGAAGCAACGGTACACTGGTGGGCTATGGCGGTGACTTATGGAGAAAAAAATGGCTGTTGGAACATGAGGCAAAACATGCAAACGGTGTTCAAATGCTTTTTTGAATCGGGTAACTGCTTTACGGCACAAAAAATGTAACCAATTCCAAAAATGAAGGTTGCAACGGTGCCGGCATACTTCAGAAAAAACCTTTTACTAAAAAAAATACATTATGTTACCAGTCTCTTCCTTTATAAAAATAATTTTGCCAACACTGCTTTTACTCTTAAATACGGTGGCAATTTCCTGCAATAGTTCTACAGGAAAAACCGAAGTGGTGACCGCGGATAAGGATAGTAATGCCCTTAATAAAAAATACAACATCAACAAAATAAAATTACCACCCGGCTTTTCCATCAGCGTATATGCAGAAGTCCCGAATGCCAGGAGCATGACGGTTTCGCCTTCAGGTATTTTGTATGTGGGAAACAGGGATGGTAATAAAGTGTATGCCGTAACAGATGAAAACCAGGATGGCAAAGCAGATAAAGTTTATACAGTTGCTTCCGGACTGCATGTACCCAATGGCGTTGCGTTTAAAAACGGCAGTTTGTACATTGCTACCATCTCCTCTATACTCCGCATTGATAATATCGAAGCAAATTTAAATAAGGCTCCCAAGCCTGTAGTTGTGTATGACAAATATCCGAAGGATGAACATCATGGCTGGAAATTCATAGCGTTTGGCCCTGATGGTAAATTGTACGTGCCCGTTGGCGCACCCTGTAATATTTGCGAAAGCAACAATCCCGTATATGCATCCATCACCCGTATGAATGCGGATGGAACAGGTATGGAAGTAATTGCCAGTGGCATCAGGAACTCCGTTGGGTTTAGCTGGCATCCATCCAATGGCCAGCTGTGGTTTACTGAAAATGGCCGCGACAACCTGGGAAATGATGTACCGGGAGATGAATTAAACACTGCACCCAAAACGGGAATGCATTTTGGCTATCCTTATTGCCACCAGGGCAACATCCCTGATCCGGAATTTGGGAAAAATAAAAATTGTAGCGACTACACACCACCGGTACAAGTGCTGGATCCGCATGTGGCAGCCCTTGGGATGAGGTTTTACACTGCAGGTAATTTTCCGGCTGAATATAAAAATCAGATTTTTATTGCGGAACATGGCAGTTGGAACCGCACCACGCCGCTTGGTTACCGTGTAACATTGGTTAAATTAGATGCAGGCGGAAAGGCCATTTCCTACTCAAATTTTGCAGAAGGCTGGCTACAGTCGGATGGTAAAGTACTTGGCCGCCCGGTGGATGTACAGGTTATGCCTGATGGGGCGCTGCTCGTGAGCGATGATTACAGTGGAGTAATCTACAGGATCATTTATAAGGGATAAGTGCAAGGGGTAAGCACCAGTTTCGCAATGGTGTATAATTTAACCGGCAATCACTTAAGTTATCATTTTACGAAACATCCTTCATATCATAATTTTGTGTTCATTTTAAATCTGCGCCGCCAAAGGAAAGGGGCAACAATAATCCAGCACTTTCAATAACAAAGATTTTACCTTTCATGCCGCTTAGTATCAGCCTGATTGGCTGCTTCACGCGGGTTTCATATTCAGCCAGGTATTGCCTGCACATGCCGCAGGGCGAAACAGGGCGGTCGCTTTCCCCATTATTATTCTGGTAAGCAATGGCCATGGTCCTTATGGGTATACCAGTTTGCAACATGGCAGCAGAAGCCAGTAGTACCCGTTCTGCGCATATCCCTACCGGGTAGGACGCATTTTCCTGGTTGGTACCTGAAACGGTTTCGCCGTTGTTTAAAATGGCCACAGCGCCCACTAAAAAGTTACTGTAAGGAGCATACGCTTTTGCGGTGACTTTCCTGGCAGCCTCCAGTAATGCGGCATCATCAGCCTGCAGGGATTCTGCCGTGTCAAATACTTCATATCCAAAACGAACTTCTTCTCTTTTCATTTTCAAATTTTTAAGACAAGAAATCCTCCCTGGGTGTAGAGAGGATAATTTTATTGATGAAATTAATGAATTCCGCGGGGAAAATAAAAAATTTCATTAGCCGTATATGTGCGATTTCGCATCAATCATTCCTGAACCGGTTGAATACCTCTGCGCAGGTATTTAAAGGCGATGCGAACAAAAGACTGCCATATCGCCACTCAATTTTTTAACCCGCCTTATTCCGAAGGCATAATTTATTTAATAGAATTAAACAACCGTTTCCATCTCGGTCCTCCTTCCCAGCTAAACCATATCAGTGACGCTTTTCCTACTATATGATCTTCCGGCACAAAGCCCCAATAGCGGCTATCGAGCGAATTGTGCCTGTTATCCCCCATCATCCAATGATAATTCATTTTAAATGTATAAGAAGTGGTTTCTTTATCATTGATGAAAATCTTTCCACCTTTGTTTTCAAATTTATTCCCTTCGTACACTTCTATGCAACGTTGGTAACGGATAAGGTTATCTGGAGTTAATTCAATAGCGGCTCCTTTTTTTGGAATCCATAGCGGACCGAAATTATCTGCCGACCATTGTGATGTAGCGTTGTAATAAGGAAATATCTGCCCATCGGGATCCATGATAAAATCAGTAAGTGCATAACCAGCCGGAAGTTTTAAATTTCTTTTTTCTTCGTTGGTAATATTTATGAGAAACACGTTTGCCTTAAGTTGTGCTTTGTCACCCTGTTCTTCCCTGATGAAAATACCAAGTTCTTTTAGTTTGTCGTTATCGAGATAGGCATCCTGTGGTACTTCAAGTTTGTAATACCGCTGAGATTGCGGGAAAACATCCTGCGGTTTTCCGTTAATCATGACCTGCCCGTTAACAATTTGTAACATGTCACCCCCGATAGCTACACAGCGTTTAATAAAATTCTCTCTTTTATCAACGGGCCTTGTAATGATCTTGTCGCCATATTCAGCCCAGGTTTGATCCCGGCTAGTTTCCCTTACCTGCTGGTAATATGTTTTTTTACTGCCGAAGTTGAGTTCATCATTGATAAGCGTATCGTTAACCGGAAAATTAAAAACAACTACATCGTTTCTTTTGACTGGGCTGGCAAACCACCTGGTGTAAGGAATCTTCAGCCATTCAACATAGGATTTGCTATTGGTAACCGGCAAAGTATGGTGCACAAAAGGCATGGCGATTGGTGTATTCGGTATCCTGGGACCGTAGCTGAATTTGCTTACAAATAAGAAGTCGTTTACCAATAGTGTTTTCTCCATGGAAGGAGTTGGGATAGTATATGCCTCGAACACAAAAGTGCGTATAATGGTTGCCGCCACAATGGCAAAAAAAGCTGCGTCGATCCATTCCCGTGAGCCGGATTTTTTATAGTTATCAACCACTGATGTACCTGCATATCTTTCGGTTTTCGAAAATCCCAGGTAAGGAAAGTATATAAAGGGAAGGAAGACGGCAGCGGCGTGCTGCCAG
>JACMPR010000010.1 GCA_014377385.1 Ferruginibacter sp.
GCTGGTAATCACAAACTAAAAAAGAGAAATAATTCTTAGTGAAACGGACCTATTCAAAAACGCTGACCTGTTGATAAGGAAAAACGGAGATTCTTATTTACAGCATAGCCACCGGCAAGCTCATAAACCTTGATGAAAACTATGACATGGCCTTATCATTTTGGGATAAATACGGAACCGGATGTCCGAAATAAACATGCTACAATCGATTCAATTCTTGCCTCGCCTCTTTTTCAACTTCCTCCTGCATGATTGGATTATTTTTTAATCCTGCTATCAAAAGAACTTTTGCCTTTTCTTTATTACCTGCTTTGGCCATTATCAAACCCGCCGTACAAAGTATCACAGGATTTTGACTATTGGTTGCAAATGCAGGCGCAATAAAAGTTTGCGCTGCGGCATAGTCCTTCTTTTTATAATACACCCAGGCCATCGTTTCATTTATATCAATATTTTTTGGACGCCTGTTGTATTCTGCTATTGCATGTTCCAGGGCTTTATTATAATTATTTGTATTCAGATAAACGTAGGCCATTTCCCTGTCTGAATAATGACCGATACCAGCATCGCTGTTTTCAATTTTTGCGTTATAACTCATTTCATTTATTAGATTGTTGTATAAAGCATCCGATTCTTTTCCTTTACCAACATGTTTATACATCAAAGCAAGGTTTTCCCGGATGCCATAATCATCTATCAATGAATCTGCCTTACTGAAAAAAAGAATCGCACTGTCGTATTTATTTTCAAAAGCCGCTATCCGCCCAAGTCCTGCCATTGCATATGCATAATCCGGCCTGGCAGCCAGTGATAACCTGTATTCAAATAATGCCTTTTCTTTTTCTCCTGTATTTTCATATATCCGTCCCAGCTGTACGCGGCACCACTCTGTAGATTCCTGACCGGTTGCGCCGGCGGTTACGGCACGCTTCATCGCATCGGCTGCACCGGGATAATCCCCATATATTTCCCGCAGGTATGCAATTCTTGAATAAGAACGAAGATCCGGCCGCAGTGTAACCATTTTATCAGCAGCGTCCAGGGCCTGCCGGTAGTTACCCAATTCCACATTCGCATCTACCAACAACCCGTATAAAAAAGAATTGTCAGGATTTATTTTTTTTGCTGTTTCGGCAGCAGCAAGGCCTTCACTGAAATGATGTTGAGACAGGTAGAGCAAAGATTTTAAGGTAAGTGCCTCAAAATTATTTGGTTCAAGAGCAAGTACCTTATCAACTGTATGCATAGCCGCCTTATCATAATAAGCAGTACGGCCACTCACCCTCGATTCTGCAATATACGCGTTGGTTAAGGCTATCATTGATTTTGTATCCTTTGGATTAATCCTTAGCTTAACAAGTAGCTTATCAATATTATTTTTTGCGAAAATCCATTCCGGATTATTGATAATACCGTTTTTTCTTGGTAGCAATAAATAAACTGCGGCTTCTTCAGCGGCATGCTGTTTTGTGTACTTTATTACCACAAAACCAACAGATGCGATGAGCAGTGCCACCCAAACAAAGTATAAATATTTCTTTTTCATTGTTATTGTTTTAAAAAGTTTTAAGGGGTTGGCGGTTAAAGAGTCAGAAGGGCTTGAATGAAATACTAATTGTTTAATGCATGACAAATAATAAAAGAGGTTGCACAATTGCCGGAAAGCATATGAGCAACCTCTGAGTGTTTCATATTATCCTTTTACGACACGAAGGGTTTGTTTCACTTCGCCATTTTTTGATATTTGAACAAAATAAATACCCTGTCCTAACGCTTTGCCATTGAGCGTTTGAGTGTAGGTACCTGCATTTTGCTTTTTATTTACCAACACCGATACTTGTTTTCCCTGTGCGTCAAATACAGAGATAGTAACCTGCGTAGGCGTTTCTACCCGATATTGAATGGTGGTAGTTTCTACAAAGGGATTAGGAGAAGTACTCATAAACACTTCGGGAGCAGACAAATTGAGGCCCTTGCCGAGGCTTGTATTTACTTTTCCATAGGAAGTACTACCGGGTCTTAAAGCAGGAGCAGTTCCGCAATCACAGTTACGTGTACCCGCCCATGGCGCCTGCACGTAAGGGAAGCCAGATTTAAACGTAGTATCATTTGCCTCTATTCCGGTACTGTAAGTCAATACATTTACCAATTGTTGCGTTACCGGGCTTAAACTTGAAGCCGGAATGTAATCGTCATACCATAGACCGATAGCAGCAAGTACAACACCTCCAACAGCCTGTAATTCAATCCTGGTCACGTCATCTTCCAACCTTCTTCCATTTGGAAATCCATCCATGTTTGGAATAAACTGAATATCAGTTGTGGTGTTGAACCTTGCATCAGTTAATCCCAGTACTGCAGCCTTCACCAGTCCTTCTGAACTAAAATCAGGCGAGTTTCTGGGCGTAGCAGGTACGGCCATATTCAATCTTAACATATCACCACCATTTGGCAAAAAGTTGTTGATGAAAGGCTTTCCAACTGCCAGCGGATTCCCCGCCTTCCCGGTTGCAAGCTGGTAAGGGGCCAGGTTTGGTACCCCTGTATGAAAGATAGGCCAAAGATCTACCGAACGTGGTTGGTTAGCCGCAGGTAATAAAAGGCCACCAAAGTTTGCCTCGCTCAAAGCAGTTCCATCTAAAGCAGGATTTCCTTTTAAGCCATACAAACCGTTTTGTCCATTTGCAAATCCAAATGCACCCAACGAATTTTTCTGGATCCTTAACGGCGCAAAAGCTGGTACCGCACCACCAAATTGGGCATCATCCATGTACAACGCTAACTCAGGGTTGTAAAAATAGTTTCCGAAAGTACTCAGGTAAGCAAGATCCTGGTAAGGGGTAAGCCTGTTCCAAAGATCCTTGTTACCAACCGGCACAACAGCTTCGTTGGTTAAAGGCATACCCAATCTTGAGATCTGGATCCATGGGCCGGCATGAGATACACCGTTATTATCGCGATCTCCGAAGAGATATCCACGGTCATCAGCCCTTGTTGGCCTGATATCGTTTAATACACTTATTTTTTGCCTGCTTGCAGAAGCCCACACACCGATCACATAATTTGGATCAAGGATGCTGGTGCACTGCCGGATAGACTGATGGTCCTTCTGCAAAGTACTTACATCAATTTCCATAGCAATAGTAGAAACATTCATACATTTTAAACCGTCCTGGGAACGGCTTGGCCCCTGGCGTGGTGCATCGCCCAAATCAAAAATACCGCCAAGATCAACAAAGAAGGGATCGTCAACAGGACCTGCAAAAACCTTTTCACCAGTGTTGGCGGTTTTAACGGCTTGTGTCATCAAAGTATTATAATCTGGCGCATTTAATCCTACAGGTGAACTAATAGAACGCGGGCCGATATTTGGCGGTGGCACTACTCCTTTCGTAAGTATAGTACTAAATCGTCTTCCACCATTAGTGCTTCTTTCAACGGTGTAACTTGTTTTTAGATTTTCTTTACCCAGGCGGATATTGAAAAAGGTTGTTGGATCTTCATTCTGCCTTTTGAAATTGAAGCGGTAAATGATGTCATCCCCTGTTGTGTTAATATTGTTGTCAATGTGAATCTCATAGCGGACATCCTCGCTGAAATGAAAATAATTTGGTCCGCCCTGTGGCGCCTGAAATGGAATATAATTGGCAATAACAACGATCTTGTTGGGATCGTTGGGGCTTTTGAAGGCGTAAACATCAGTATTATCTGCCAGGGGGTCGTCAGCGATCATGGGTGCTTCCCGATGGCTGGATGCCAGTGCCGGCAAGGGAAACATGTTGATGAGCATGAGGCAGGACAAGAAGGTTGCATAAATTTTTCGTTTCATACATTTTAATTTAAAAGTGAATAATGATAATAATGGTTAGAGGTTAGCAACGGCCAAAGAATAGAATCAAATTTATTCGACGACTGATCAGGTCTCCGGTAAATACCATGTTCTTTCGCAGCTCAGGTGTTTTTATATTGGCGCGGTTCTAAAGGGAAGTTTTTCGGCAGATACGGCTTACCAGTTAGCTACGAGGAATGGTTTTATACGGTTTTAACATTTTAGAAAAAACTTTCTTGCTACCGGTGGATGTGTTTAGATAAAACAACTATTTATTATTTAATTTGTGAAAAATTAACCATCAAATAATGGCAAATGACATCAGGTGCCCTAACTGCGGGCATAAGTTTAATGTGGACAATGTAATCGCGGCCGATATTGAGCAGAAATTGAAACAGGAATACCAGGATAAATTGAAGCAATCCCTGGGCAAGGTAGAAGACGAAAAGAAAAAACTGGAAGCAGATCAGCAGGTATTTGAAGAGAAAAAGCAAAAGCAGAACGAGCTTTTCCTACAAAAACTTCAGCAGGAAAAACAAAAAATGGAAGCGGAAATACAGGAACAATTGAGAAAAAGTATTTCAGCTGATTTTGAGAACCAGCTAAAACTGTTACAGCAAAATAATGCCGATGCAGAAGAAAAGCTAAAAGAGGCGAGAAAAAAAGAACTTTATTTTTTACAAAAAGAACAGCAATTAAAAAACAAAGAAGCTGAGTTTGATTTAACACTTGAAAAGAAAATACAGGCAGAAAGGACCGTCATAACAGAACAGGTACGCATATTTGAAGCAGAAAAAAATGCCCAAAAGGATACTACTCACCAGCTAAAACTAAAAGAAATGCAACTGCAGCTGGATGAGCAAAAGAAACTGGCAGAAGAAATGAAACGCAGGGCTGAGCAAGGTTCCATGCAACGCCAGGGAGAAGGCCAGGAATTATTGCTGGAAGAAATATTGAAAGAAAATTTTCCTTTTGACCTGATTGAAGAAGTTGGTAAAGGAGTGGAGGGTGCAGATTGCATCCAGGTGGTGCGAAACAAAATGGGAAAAGAATGTGGCAGGATAATCTATGAAAGTAAACGCACAAAAACATGGAGTAACAGTTGGGTAGATAAATTAAAAGCAGATATGCGTAGCCGTGGTGCCGATGTTGCCATACTGGTCACACAAGCTTTTCCGAGGGATATGGAGCGCTTTGGGGAAAAGGACGGTATCTGGCTCTGCACCTTCAATGAATTAGCAAGTGTTTCACATTTGATCAGGGAAGGCATTTTAAAAATATACGAGATTCAAAAAAGAGAGGAAAACAAAGGGGATAAAATGCAGCTTTTGTATAATTATTTAACAGGCAATGAATTCAAAGGCCAGGTGGAAGCAATTGTAGAAGGTTTTATGGCAATGAAATCCGGCATCAGCAGGGAAAGGATACAAATGGAAAAGATCTGGAAAGAAAGAGAAAAGCAACTGGAAAAAGTACTAATCAGCACAAGTGGCATGTACGGTTCTGTAAAAGGAATTGCCGGAGCTTCTATTGGAGATATCCCATTGCTGGATGGCACTGACGACGCACTGCTTGAAAATTAATTGTGTGTTTGATGTACTTCGTTCACTGGTGGAATTTATTCAGTAATCAACCAGTCAATCATGGTAAAAATCTACTTGTCATGAGCTTCTTCAACATTATATTATATTTACCAAAATGTATTCAAATAAATTTTGAATTTTCATTAACCAAACTACGCATATTATGAGAAAATCACTTCTTCTTGTGGGAATCCTTTTTTCTTTCTCCATGGTTTTTGCACAGCAAACGTACACGCTGAAGGTTAAGGATGCCAATACCGGCAATCTGATTGAAAATGCCTCGGCTATTTTAAAGTCGACTAAGAAAGGCGCAACCTCGGGGAGTGATGGCATAATAAGAATTGAGGCAAAAGAAAATGATATAATAGAAATTACCAGTATCGGATACAGCTTTAAAACATTAACTCTCAAGGGTAACAGCGAAATAGCTGTTTCACTGGAAGCCAACTCGGTAAGCCTGGAAGATATTGTGATTATAGGTTCCCGGGGTTTGGCAAGAGCAAAAACAGAAACCGCGGTACCCGTTGACGTTATCAGGATAAACCAGGTTGGTTTACCCACCGCAAAAACAGACCTCACTTCTATACTGAATATGGCTGCGCCTTCTTTCAATTACAATAAACAAAGTGGTGCAGATGGCGCCGATCACGTGGATCTTGGCACGCTTAGAGGCCTGGGCCCAGACCAGACATTGGTCCTCATCAATGGAAAGCGTCGTCATACCACAGCTTTTGTGGCCTTATTTGGAACAAGAGGCAGAGGTAATTCCGGTTCTGATCTAAATTCCTTTCCTCAATCCGCTGTTGACAGGATCGAAATTTTAAGAGATGGGGCTTCGGCGCAATACGGTTCCGATGCAATGGCAGGTGTGATAAACATCATACTTAAAAAAGACGTTAATCACTGGACGATCAATACCGGTTGGGCAAATTATTTTGATACAAAATTCAATGCGGACAAATTCAACGCAGGAAACCAATATTATTCGGGGAAAAGACTTGATGGGAGCACTTTTACTTTTTCTGCGAACAATGGATGGAAGCTTGGTAAGAACGGTGGTTTTGTAAACATCTCGCTGGATTTTTTAACGCAGGGTAAAACCTTCCGCCAGGTTGATACCGCTAACTGGCAAAATGATAAAGATGCACTGCCTTACCTGAATACCGGTCGCAGGGCTTTTGGAGATGGTTCCGTTATCAAAGGCGGGGGTATGTACAATTTGGAGATACCTACCACAGCAAAAGGAAAAACAACCTTCTATTCTTTCGGCGGTTATAATTACAAGGCGTCGGATGCATTTGCATATACAAGAAACTGGAGTGCAAAACCAGAGCGCTTTCCCGTAGATGCAAATGGTAATTTGTTATTTGATCCTAAGATTATGCGCACTTCAAATGATGGCGAGATCTATTATAACCCTCATATACAGACGCACATTGCAGATATCTCCTTTGCAGCCGGTCTTAAGGGAACACATCATAATTGGAACTGGGACATAAGCAATACTACCGGCAGAAACGATTTTCATTATTACGGCGATAAAACATACAATGCTTCTATATTTTATGTTCCCTCTGCTGTTACACAAACACATTTTGATGACGGCGGTTTTAATTTTCTACAAAACACTGCCAACCTGGATTTCAGCAGGTCATTTGCATCTGTTGCCGAAGGCCTGAATGTTGGTCTGGGCGCTGAGTATAGGTATGAACGTTATTCTATCTATAAGGGAGAAGATGCTTCTTACTTAAGCTACCATGAAGACCCGATCATCTATCCAAACCAGTCAGGCCATGACCCGGCCGATTCGTTAAGAAGCCCTGCTTCCGGTGCACAGGGCTTTCCAGGTTTTAGCCCTGATGATGTTATCAAAGCCAACCGTTCAAATGTTGGGCTGTATCTTGACCTCGAATTAAATGTAACAAAGAAGTGGCTGGTTGACGGAGCCGTCCGTTTCGAAAACTATTCTGATTTCGGTTCTGTATTCACTTACAAATTTGCAACGCGTTACAAGATCGCCCCAAATTTTAATGTACGTGGTTCGGTTAGTACCGGGTTCAGGGCGCCTTCCCTGCAGCAAATTAATTTCCGCAATACCCTTACTGCTTTTAGTGGCGGGGAATTGGTACAAGTACTTATCGCACGCAATGGAAGTGCCATCTCCAAAGCAGCCGGCATCAATAATCTTAAAGAAGAAAAATCATTGAATGGCAGTATTGGTTTTTCCTGGAAACCAGTTCAAGGCCTCACATTCACGGCAGATGCTTATATGGTAAAAGTAAAAGACAGGGTGGTTTTGTCAGGCTTATTTAGTGCCGGAGACACTTCTTTGTCACCCACCTTTCTTTCCCAGATTCCCGCAGGAGTAGCCACTGTTCAATTTTTTGCAAATGCTGTAAACACCACCAATTATGGACTGGATATCGTTATCGATTACTCGAAGAAAATTGGCAGGGGTATGTTCAAAGGTTTACTTGCAGGAAATATACAAAGCTTAACGATTGATAAAATAAAAGTTCCGTCAGCACTTAATACAAGTGAGTTGAACAGGAAAACTTTTTACAGTACGCGTGAAGAAAAGTTTCTAAAAGCTTCGGCTCCAAAACAAAAGTTTTCCCTGAGCCTTGAATATAATATGAAGCGGTTTGGTTTTGGAACGCACGTTACTTACTTTGGCAAAATAGTTTTAGAGGGCTTTGGTGTTCCTACAGATGAGAATCCAAATTATTCAGGAATTAACCCGGTGGTACCTTCAGATGCGGACGCAAATATACTGGTACCTGAAAATTTTAATTACAAAGCAAAGATCGTGGCCGACGTATTTATTTCTTACAAGTTGAACAAAAAAGTCAGCATATTTATAGGTGCTGATAACCTTTTAAATGTGCATTCAGAGCTTGGAGTGAATCCACTGGCAAAAGGATATTCAAGTGACAATGAATCAGGCGGTCCATGGGATTCGGTGCAGATGGGATTTAATGGCCGTAAATTATTCGGAAAACTTTCATTCAATTTCTAATAAATACAGTTTATTTATTTAATTGAGGCGGTCACAGTGTTTACAAAAACTGTGATCGCTTTTTAAATTGCAGCTTATAAAAAAAACTGCAGGTAACTTCTTGTTCATTTACTCTTCCTGTTAAACCTGGTTGCTTATTCCGCAAATAAAATTGTTGTTTTCCAGTCGGATTTTGGGTTGAAAAAAAGCGCCGTCTCGGCGATGAAAGGGGTAGCCGTGGGCGTTGATTCGAGTCTGAACCTCTTTGACGCTACTCATGAAATCCCGGCATACAATATCCGGGAAGCTCCATTCCTACCCGAGCAAACGATAACTTATTGGCCTGTAGGAACGGTATTTGCACCAGTTGCTGATCCGGGCGTAGGAACAAATCGAAAGTCAGTAGTATTAAAAAGCAACAGCGGA
>JACMPR010000076.1 GCA_014377385.1 Ferruginibacter sp.
GGAGTACCGCATATTTGCGCATTAACATGGCTGAAAAAGACGCTCAAACAAAATAATAGAACTAAATTTTTCACTTCTTAAAACTATGTATTGACAAGGCAATAAATTTTTCTTTTCTATTTAACCTTTGCAATTATTTACCTTTTTTTAGGGATGATACGGCAATACAATAACTCCCAAGCCCCTTAAAGATTAGTTATGCCAACCAAAAATTAACCGGGGCTGATTTTTATTGTTGCAGCACAAGGGTGCAACTTATGAGTACGTGGGGAAGGGGGTTAAAACCACAAAAGGAACAGATGAATACCCATTATTTTCATAGCCTGTATCAAAATCCCCCTTAATCTTTTTTGGGTCTCACTTTATTACTTCTCCGGATGCTTCTTGTATATCGTCTGTTGCTGGAGTTTGCTTCCATCTTTTTTGGCAGGCAGACTGTTTTGTTGGTTGGGCATACAACACAGAATTGAAAGCTATTGCTGATAGGAATATTACAATCAGAATACGTACCATGATCTCCTTTGTTATAGCCATAATTTTTCCTTTATTTGATCCGTAATGTTTACTGTTATTGGGTTTTATAAAGTCAGTCATTTGTTCTGCCGCTCACTATTCAGTCAGCAAAGCTTTCTTGAGTTTAGGAAGGAGTAACATGATTTGTTATCCTCTGTTTAATTATACTTGATATCCCATTTCTTGTTGGTTTCTTCACCCATTGTGAGAAGAAGCGTTCCACCGTTTAACAGTTCTGCATGGGTGAAGGAAAGTGAACTAAGCGGCCTGCCATTTAGCGACGCAGACTGTATATATTTATTTTTCCTAGATGACTTATCTGCTACTATCGTGAAGGTTTTTCCATTAGATAAATTGATGCTGATTTTGGTAAATAAGGGACTTGTTATAGTATAGACCGGCATCCCGGGTGTTATGGGATAAAAGCCCATAGCTGAAAAAACTACAAAAGACGACATTGAGCCACCATCTTCATCCCCGGGAACACCAAAAATATTGTCCTGAAACCAAGTATCTAAGAGTAAGCGTGTATACTTCTGCGTTTTCCACGGGGCGTTGGTATAATTGTAGAGATAAGGGATAAAAAGAGTGACCTGGTTACCCATTCCAAAAGTACCTATTAGCCCTGTCTGATCCGGAAACTTAGCCCAGAATTCGGGCTTGCTTCGCTCCACACCTTCAGTAAATAGCCGATCAAGTTTTTGCTCCATTTTATCAGGGCCACCCATAAGCTCCGTTAAACCCTTTATATCCTGTTGCACATTCCAGAGGTAACTCCACCCATTATTCTCATTGTAATAATCACTACCTGCATGACCGCCATCGAATTTGGGATCTATATCTATCCAATTTCCTTTCGCATCCTTTGGCATAAACATCCCGTACTTATCCCACCATACATTTTTGTAGTTATGCGACCTGGGGGCAAAACGTTTGACAACATCTTGTTTGCCCATCTCTTTTGCCAGCTCACTTAGCGCCCAGCTATCATAACTGTTGCCAAGGGTAACGGCAACGGCAGAACGTTTTTGTCCTGGTTTAAGAGCCGTAAACGAATCAGTTTCAGTTTCTCCCGGATGTAATGCCGGGTAATAACCCTTTGCATAATAAAATTCTTCCAGTCCACCCTTTGGTCCATTTCTGCTTGGAAGCATAGTACCCTGGTCTGCACTTTTAATCATTCCTTCCAATGCTTTTTCAACATTGAAATTTCTTATCCCTTTCCGGTAAGCGTCAAGAAACATAACAGACGATTTAAAACCAAACATACCGGGGCGGTCTCCAAAATGCCGCGGATAGTCGGGCATCCATCCGCTATGCTCGTACATGGTTACATAAGACTGCAACATATCTGCCTCACGCTTTGGATCAAGTATTGTGCGAAGGGGATGCAGAGCGAGATAATTACCCCAGGTATAATCGTCGGTATAAAAAGATCTCGTGTCTTCATGAACCTTGTTATCGTAACCACTAAAAAAATTTCCATGCTCTGAGATGTCTACCATCCGTGCATAGCAACGGTATAACGCGGTATAAAATGTACGTTTTTGTGCTTCGGTACCTCCTTCCACTTTTACCTGGCCAATGGTTTTTTCCCATGCAGCCCTACCCTTACTTTTTAACTGATCGAAGCCTATTCCTTTCAACTCTTTTTCAAAATTGATCTTAGCCTGTTCAGTACTGATAAATGAGATTGCATAACGAAATTCAACCACTCTATTATCCTGCTCACTATAAGTTGCATAAGCCCTTAACCCTTCCATTCGTCCGGGCTTTTGCGTTCTGCCTGTAACTGTGTATTTCCCCCAGTCCTTCTCGCCGTCTTTTGTGCCTGTTGCCGGATCGCCTGAAAAAACACCATACATATAAGCACTACCTTTTTGCGAATGAATGACATCGTTTACATATTCCTTTCCGGTTATTGTATTACCATTCAGTTGGAAGTCACCCTTTTCATAATAATGTGACAAGTGCAGATTTTTCTTCACACCGGCAGGATAGGTAAAACGGTATATTCCAGTTTTTTCACCCGCAGTAAATTCGGTACGAATGTTATCATCGGTAAGTGAAACAGCATAATACCACGGTTGTGTTACTTCCAGATCGTGATCATAAGTCAGCCTTCTGTACCATCCAGTGTCAGTTACTTCTCCCATTGAAGGTTTTATTGCAAATACCATTTGGGGGGTGATAATATTTGTGGCAAGGAATGGGAAATCGGTTATCTGCATATCGAGATGATCCTGCCTTTTTGGAAACACCCGTATCATTTGATTGGGAAGATGCACAACAGGGCGATTGCTATTAAGCAAGGGCGCAACATTGCCTATAGTAGGATCAATATAATCTACCCCCGGTTTTACAATCCGTTTCGTTTCCTGGGCATTACCTTCCTGAAGGATTGCAGTGAAGAAAAGTACTGCTGAAAGAAAGCTCCAATTACAGGTTCTTTTATTCATAATTCTTATTGGTGATTACTAAAATTTATAAGTGCACATGGTATAAGCACGTCTGCCATTTGCTTAAGCAAGGGAGATTGAAATAAATAATTTAACGTAAGCATAAAACAAACGGAGATCAATCGTACCCAGGATTTTGAGGTAAAGTTGCAGGGTCGTTTTGAAATGGCAAGGTTTGATAATTATAGTTACACAGCCAAAGATGCTATTAAGCAAATGAACAACGAATACAAAATTTGTGATTAAACTTATGCCTTTTTATCCTTATGATAAAAAAATATATATTAAGAGAAATAGTTATAGCCACCCTTACCCGAAATCCTTTTCTTTTGTTAAGCTCGTTCTAATCACTTTTGACTAATTCTTCGCAAAAATAGGTGTGATCTTGAATCCAATTACATCACTTAAATTGGTAGCACTTCATTGATTTGCCAGTTAAAACATCGCCTATTTTAAGAATGTTATTGGTATCCGAGACTCCTATACCTGCTTCCTTAAACAAAGAAGCACTCCATAAACAAACGGATTAATCTCTGATACAATACTTATAAAAACATTCAAAACTTTGTTGGTCTAATCAAATAGCGAGAATTAAATAGCACCGTTGCCGGCTTTTACCAGAACCTACTGATGTTAAAGTAGTGTCTCCTTCAGCAGACCCTAATTCCACTGTCTAATCCTGATTTTCTTTAAGCATCTTTTATTGTAGTGTTATGTTAAGTGTAATAAAGAAAATTGGGGGTGTCCCTACAGGCCGGGCTATCCGTTCCAAGTCCTCGCCCAGCCTGCCTTTCAGGACAGTCCGTGCTGTGGGCTTTCCACTTCTATCCCTCACCCAATACGCCGGAGTATAATTAACACAACAGTAGGTTCTAAAGGCAGGTTTGGAGTCTATGTTTTCGCTTAACTAAGTAAGTTAGATAAACGTGAGATTAAGTTCCTCTTATCGTTTAACTCGAGGTCGAAATTTCTTACCCACCTATGACACCAAATTAATTATTTTGTGCAATGGATTTAACCTAATCAATATGGCCATCAAAAAAGCAAAACTACTTTCTACCGGCAGTCTGCTGTTGTCCGCGATAGTTGTATTAGCACAGTGGAAGATTTCCAGGTCACCTGAAATGAATAAACAGGCAATTCGCTCAGAGAGGTATATTCTACCCGCTAGTCCCGCAGATTCCATCTCACTAGCCGGGGTAATAGATTTTCATTGCCACACTGCCCCCGATGTTACAGCACGTTCCTTAAACGACTTACAGTTAGTACGTCTTGCCAGGCAAGCAGGCATGCGGGGAATTGTTTTAAAAAATCATTACACGATGACTGCGGACAGGGCTCAATTGGCCATGCAGGAAGCAGGCGGCGGGATAGAAGTTTTTGGCGGCATTGTTCTGAACCGTTCAGTAGGAGGGATCAACGCCGAGGCCGTTAGTCGCATGATACAGTTTGATGGGCACCGTGGCAAGATTGTCTGGTTGCCTACGAAAGATGCCGAAAACAATTTCGAAAATGCACCCGGGCCGCGCCTGTTCATTCCTGTAGTTAAGAAAGGAAAACCGGTGGCTGAACTAGCAGAGGTATTTCGCCTGGTAGCACAAAACGACCTTGTGCTTGAAACAGGCCATTCATCCCCTGCAGAATCGCTTATCCTTATAAAGGCGGCAAAGCAGGCAGGTGTGAAAAAAATCGTTGTTACTCATGCCATGATATTAGGTGCCACCCTTGAACAGATGAAACAAATGGCTGCAATGGGAGCATTTATTGAGTGCTGCTGGCAGCCGGGCGGATTATCGGGAGCAAAAAGTACGGGCAACCCAGTGTCTGTACCCGCTTTTGTGCATGCCATTAAGGCCGTAGGTGCAGAACACTTTATTATCGATTCTGATCTGGGCCAGAAAGCTAACCCGTTACACACAGACGGGATGCGGGCATTTATTGCAGCCCTTACATCCGGGGGATTGAGCGGGGGTGATATAGACCTTATGTCACGTCTAAACCCGGCAAAGCTCCTTGGCCTGGATCCGGTGTACTAAATAACTTATACTTCACACATGATAAATTTGTGCATTGCTGAATATTGGACAAAGCGTAAAAGAGTGCGACGCAACGATGAATAATAGTAGTAATATCGTTTGGTCCATAAAAAATCCATTGCACATTTTTATGCTGCTTGAAGTATAAACCCTGAATAACGCTAACTTTTGAGAATGCCCACTTGCTTGTTGTCTATTCCCGAAGACAGTCAACCACTTTCCATATCTTACCATCTGTTTTAGCAAAAATATATAGCACATCATCTTCACCCCTTCCAAAACGCAGATCGGCCTTTGCGTTTTTAACCATATCAACAAATGTAAATTTAACGTTGCCGAATTGCAGATCAAATTCTTTGATACCCGCCTGGTGCCCAAATTTCAAGTCGCTGCTTTCTACATAAAAAACACGTCCCTTTACAATGTCACCAAAAATGTATTTACCCTTTAATGCGGGAATATTGCCGGTATAAACAAAACCCCCGGAAATAGCATTTCCTTCATCATGATCATATTGGGCTACGGGGTATGTATATTTTGGATCGTCGGGAGCCGGTAAAGCATATATCTTGTTCGTCTTTGCTCTAAGGTTTAACATAAAGGTGCCTTCCCGCGCAGGCCAGCCATAATCTGCCCCTGCTTTGCCCAGGTTAATTTCTTCCACATTACCAAATCCTATGTCTGAGATGATCATTTTTCCATCAAGCGACCAGGTTATGCGGTTAGGATTACGAAAGCCCCGGGCAAAAACCTCACCAAGCGTTTTAAAATCGTTATCGCGGGCATAGGGGTTTACAGCAGGAATGCCATATTTTCCGTTCCGGCTGTTGCGGCCGGCAGGATCAATCCGCAAAACAGAGCTTCTGATCTGTGTATTGTTATTACAAAGGTGGGGGTAGCCATTTTCGGCGGAGCCGCCATCGCCAACTCCAATGTATAGCAACCCATAGTCTGCATCACCGGGTTTTGATAATGGATTAAATATAATTTGCTGCACACTGTGCATTACAGAGGGATTATTTATGCGCAATAGTTCCCGGCATTCTCCTGTAAACACATCAGCAGCGGCGTCCTTAATTTTCCATTCTGAGATTACCCATTGTACACCTACAGGTATTGAATCGGCATAAGCATAATCTGCCGGGGCTGAACCTTTCTTTTCTGTATGGGTTGTATAAAGCAGGCCGTTCTTATAAAAATCCGGATGAAAAGCGTAACTCCCCCACCCCGTTCCCAGCCCCGGTTCACTAATAAAGGCCTGCTTTTCCTTAACCATATCCATTACAACAGTAAAATTTTTGCCTTTGATCTCATAAAGCTTCCCCCTGAGATCTAGCAGGAACAAACGGTTCGTCTCCCCTTTCAGCACAAACGTCTCATTGATGCGTGTCAAAGGGTTTTTATTTGAGGTTGCCGGTGCGGTGATGAATTCTTCGAGTTTAAGTGTTAAGCCTGCTTTCGGAATTTTAGCGGGTACAGGGTTATCTATTGCAATAGCCGCAGGGATTATGTTATTTGTGGAAGCTGCCCTTTTACGGGTATTGATAAATGAAAGAATAGCATTAATATTCGAAGCGGAAAGCTGAGGGTTGGCGGGCATGGGCACTTTGAATTCATTAAATAACATGACTGCCCTCTTATTGCCGCTTTTAATAACCTGCTGCGGGTTAGAGATAAACTTAGCTAAATAGCCTGCAGAAGCTTCACCGGTTACACCTGCAAGATTAGGCCCGATACCACGCTGGTTAAAATTGTGGCATTCAGCACAATTTTGCTGAAACAGGGCTTCTCCCTTTAATATAACCGCCTTGTTTGCTGAGTAGGGGCTGACACCTCCTTGAGCCTGTATGTGCAGACTTACCTGTAAAAATAAACCGACCAGGAAACCCCACCGAAAAAACAGCAAAAAATCGTTTTTCTTACAGCTCATACGGGGAATTTTATTATTGTTTGATATTTTGTTCGGTAAATCTAATATAAATGGAAGATTAGTTTTTACAAGTCTGATGTGAATGGGGTTGCATTCCAAATTGTTGCAGTTTAAATAATTGAAAGGTGAAAAATACGTAAGAAAGGCCGCCATAAAATGATGCAGTACACGCGAGTGACACAACCAGAGTCGAATAGAGAACAACTGTTCACCACAAACAAAATCAACAATGATTATTATAGATAAGACTGAAGAGAAAAAGCAAGCAAACAGAACTTACATATAATATTTCTGAAGGAGGCGTGTAATAAAAATACCCCGTGAAGAATGGATGCCGGTACCATAAAAACAACTTAAGCTTGTAAAACTTTCCCGAACTTATGACAAGACCGGTTCAGCTTCTGCAAGAACATATTTATGCAGTTCTTCGTTTTTATGATATGACCCCATTCCAAAAAGCATTATTAAAACACCAATTATTGCCGATACGCCAAATGCAATAAACAAAATATTGTAACCAAAAATATAGCTATGACTTGCAGAATAGGATTTAAGGGTAATGCCCGATAATGACTGAGAAATAGCGCCTCCAATGCCATTCCCTATACACACAAGGCCCCATACAGAAGCGGCGGCACTTTTTGGAACAACATCGGCAGGTAACGCCAAAGCATTTGCGGTGTAAGAGGTGTAGCCAAAACCGGCTATACCAAAAATGATAAGCGCCGAAACAGGGGTAGAAATTACAAAGGGACCTGCAAGCAATGCAACGCCCATTATACCTCCTGAAATACCAATTGCTATCTTTCTTGCTTTTGGTATTGGCACGCCTTGCTTAATAATAAATTGAGTGAAATAACCGCCAACAAGGTTTCCAATATCGGCAATAACAAAAGGAAGTATTGCCCACAAGCCAATCTTTTTTAAATCCCAGTGATGTACATCAACAAGGTACCTGCCTAACCAGAAAGTAACAAAGTACCATACAGGCTCTAAAAATATTTTTGCCACCAAAAACATGGATACGAAACGGGTTTTTAAAAGTTTCATTGGAGGAATGATTCTCGCCTTTGCTTCCTTTACTGAACTTTCAGGCGTATAATACATGAACCAGAAAATGGCTACCCATACGTAACCAACCACCCCTAAAATGATAAAAGTGGATTGCCATCCATACATCGTTCCCATAAAAGCTACCAACGGAGGAACTATAATTGCACCCAACGCTGAGCCACTGTTAAAAATGCCAGAAGCCGTTGACCTTTCATGCGGCGGAAACCATTCGCTGGTTAGCTTTAAAGCAGCAGGCCAGTTACCTGCCTCGCCAATACCTAAGAAGAACCTGCAAATACCAAATTGCAGAGGTGTTATTGCAAAAGCATGTACCAGCCCGGCTGTAGTCCAAAATGCCATGCATAAAGAGTATCCGATACGGGTACCCAACTTATCAATAACAAAACCTGAAAATGCATTAGACAACATGTATGCAACGAAAAAGGCTGTTGCTATATAACCAAAAGCATCATCCGGAATTAATTTTCGCAACTCTCCATCGGCGCTCAAATAATTAAAGGAAAGGCGATGAACATAATTTAATACGGTGGCGAAGAAAGCCATGCTTACCATCACCCATCTCATTTTTAAGGGCTTGGCGGCAATTAAGTTTTCCATTAGTTATAAGGGATGAGTTAGGAGTTATGAGTTATGAATAGCAGACCAAACTAATTCTTGTTTACGTATAATTTTTACTGCTCCGTTTAGTTCCAAAAATTCTTCTTGAATTATCAGCTCTGGCCCTATTTCACATTCTCTCAATTTTGAAGGAGCGAGATACAGGTAATTCTTTTTCTCCGTTACATGGTCTGAGAATTTGTTGGCGGTAGTGAAACCTGTTCTATAGTATTTACATAAGAATTTCATCAAACAGCCTTTATATCTATTATTATATCACCAATCCAACTTCAATAACGAAACACCCTGCCTTGGCATAGAAACCGGAATGATGGCTTTACCAGATGTTGTTTTTATTTTTTGAGCTTTCCCCATGGTTTGTAACATCCCTGCTTTTTCAAGTTGTTTCACCTGGGCGGAGGTTGGGTTTTGGGGTGAGCCCATTTTCTTCCAAACTTCGTATGAGTTACTGTGTTCCTGGTCAATTCTATAATGGGTAAGCTTAACTTTTCTTGCAGGTATGTTTGCTATTGCTATTTCAACCGGCGCAGGTGGAGCCAGCTTATCTTCATCATGATAATTCCATATCATTATCGCAGCGGTCTTTTCGTCCTTTGATGTTAGTGCTCCTATGTCTGTCTTTCCCCGTACACTGGAATCTAAGACAGCCTGCAGCGTATACATAGCATCGCTTTCCGTTTGAACACGTTTCCCTTTCATCATTCCAAACATGCGAAAAACATTCAGCACAGGTTTGTCAACACCGTTGGTAGCTAAGTCGCGAAAGCCGTAAAACCAAGGCTGATTTTCGAATTCAAACGACCATGATACGGCGCCTATAAGATTGCCTTTATACAAATCATTTAATTCGTATTTGCGTGCAAAGGTTGCCGCCGTATAACTTGAATACATAGTACCATTGCGATACGCATTGGATGGATTGGTAGCCATGCCGCAAGCCGCACAACCTTCAGGATCTGACTCGCCTATAATAAGCGGAAGACTTTTTGTTTCGGGATAGGATGTTGCAATCCTTATTCCTGCAGCAATATCTTTTAACTGCGGTGCCATGTTCATCCACACCACTCCATCCCTAACTCTTGGATTGCCTTTTGCATGAAAAAGAATTGCTTCCAACGGAGAACCTTTTTTTCCCGTTGCAAAGTTTGTTTCATACAAACAGTGTTTAATAAATTTATTCAAAAAAAGCTGAGCGCCCGGGCTCGATGTACCAGCAATATTTAGCCCGCCAATTCTTGCGGTGGGTAACGCCTTTTTCAAACCATCGGCAGCATAATCGTATAGTTTAAAATACTCCTCCTGAGTTCCTTTCCAATAATCCACCGGTTCATTCCATACTTCCCAATACCAGCTTTCTACTTCTTTTTGCCCATACCGGGCCACTGAATGTTTTACCCATTGAAACACCAGCTCACGCCATTTATCATAATCTTTTGGCGGGTACGCCCAACCGGTAAATACCTTATTATAAGGTTGCCCCGGTTTCCAGTCATGCTGATAGGGTTTAGGATTCGTGGAAAGTGCTTCGGGCATAAATCCAATTTGTGCCAGGGGCTTCATCCCGCGATCCACATAAGTATCGAATATGCTGTCAATTATTCTCCAGTTATAAATAGGATTTCCCTGGGCATCTTCAGTATATGCATTTGTAGAACCCCATTTTAATGCAGGGGTGCCATCGCCGGTACACAATAAACAATGCGCACGAACATATACCGGAACCGGACTTAATTTTGCAATTTCGGAAAGCAATTTTTTGCCATCTTTCATATACGTATAATTTGGCTCGTCGTAACCAAACCATGCCCAGATGGGAGTCATATCTCCTTTTTCCTTTGCAAAGTCTACATTTATTTTCACCAGTTCACTTCTCTGCTGTGTATATGCATATCTAACTACAATACACAAGATAAATGTCAATACTAATTTTAATTTGGAGAGCTTCATAAGGGGCATTTGTAGGTTGATAAAATTATATTTTTTCTTCAAACCATGCGAACCTGGAATGGGTGCATCCCAAATTGTCGCTGGATTGATTTTGTGGAACCAGCATAATGTTTACATAGCATCATCGTTGTGTCACTCTCTTGTACTGTATATTTTTATGCATCTTTTCTCATGTAATATTAATCAGCGATTACAAGGCTGCGACAATTTGGGATGCACCCCTTGAAATTGATTACATCAATGATCTAATCTTTATAAGTCTTTCTTCATCCTCTAAAATCTCTACTGGGTTTTGTAATGCTCTACCCATGCCCTCCCAGTATACTTCCATCACGTCAGCATTTTGCAATTTTATGTTGTTTCCAAAACTGAAAGCATCTGCTCCAAAAAAATGTATGTGTGCCTGCAAAAAAATTCGATGACAAGGATATTTGAAATGATGGTATTCCAAATTGTCAAGGCTATGTGCCATGTGCTTTTGACCTGTTTGAATAGTTGCTGACCAAACCAATTCTTCCTCTCTTAAAATTTTTACTGTTCCTTTTAGTTCTAAAAATTCTTCATCTATAACCAACTCCGGACCTATTGAACAATTCCTCAATTTGGAGGGAGCCAAATACAGGTAATTTTTTTTCTCCATTACATGGTCAGAGAATTCATTGGCAGTGGTGAAACCTATTCTCCAGGGTTCACCTTGTGCATCTGTTATGTATACTCCGGCTACTTCAGGTTCTTCGCCGCCATCGTTTGCAAAGGGTGGCACTTCAAGAGGTTCTCCATGTGCTTTAAGCATCGAGCCGTTTCCTTTATGAAACCATTCAGGCTGAACACCAATGTTGCCTTTTTCAGGTGAACCACCATCCAAACCCCATTGGTACATCTGCATGCTGTCTGTAGGTTTTTCGGTAGAAGACTGGTGCATCATCTGGCGGTTCAATGCACTGTTTTTATGTGTAAGTCCTGTGCCTGAAACAACACAGTTCATCGCGCCTTCAGGATGATCAAAAGACGGCAACAATTTCCATTCACTTTTTCCATTGTAAACAGATGAATAATCCAATAACTCTTCCGTAAGATGTAATTGAATGGTATCCTTTAATTTTTGATTGGCATTGATTGCTTCAAGCGCTAAATGATAAATAGAGGAGACATCTTTGAGAAGCAATAGTATAGGTTCCTGCACCAATGCTACCCGCCTTTTAAACTGAGGATGAACAAGCTGTACTAATCTGGTGGAATCTGTTGCCATTTGAATTTTATATTAAGAATCGTTAAAACGGTGCAAACAATTTTATAGAAGTAGGCATTTAACTACTCCATTTTAATTGGCTAATAAAAACTGGTTGATGGTACATCATTCTTTTAGTTATGTTATGAAAGATCGCATCGAATGATTTAATTCTGTTGAACCGATAGCAAAACTCGTCCAGGTAAGGCTGTAGGTTCTTCACACTGTGATGTATTCCTCTTAACCATCCTTTTATCATCATCACCTGACGGTGGAACAACTTAAAGTTTTGTTTCGGATTACTTTTCTCTTGCTTCAATTTTTTGTACTCGGTCTGCAATGATTTATAGCCTCTCCATTGGTCTGTTCTAATGTTTGCTTCTTTTGATATATGCTTTTCAAAAAAGGGCTTTAATTGCTTGGTTCCGCAATCATTTATTTGTACCGCATGACAACGAACAATTCCCTTTTTCTGCATTTGAATGCCCATCACCACTTGCTTTTTTTTTCCTTTGCTTCTCCCAACTTTCCCCTCTTCAAATCCTTCAATAAAAAATTCATCTACATCTACAGTGCCTTCTAATTTTACATGACCACTACTGTGCATTGCGGCCATTACCTTTCTTTTGAAGTAATAGCAGGTCTTTTGGCGCAAGCTTAATCTTCTACTTAATTCAGTAGAACTGACACCTTTTTTACCTGTACTTACCAGAAAAGTTATCATGAATGCTTTTGATAA
>JACMPR010000077.1 GCA_014377385.1 Ferruginibacter sp.
ATAAATTCAGGCGTCAAGCCACTTTCCACTAACCACGTCATCCTGCAATAACCACCAAGGTCATAATATTTTGAATGAAGCATGTGGAAGTTAGGATCGAGATCTGACCAGCGTACCTCGATTTTTTTACTGAACTGTTCCATTCTTTTAAAGTTATTTTCGGAATTAATATTTGAAGCGTTCTTGCGGCAAGTAACGAATATATTTGCCATTTTTTCATAAAAAACCCTTGTTGGCCGATCAAACGCACTAAATACTTACCTGGCCTGCATGACCACACCCCAACCGCTCACCAAAGAAAGGGCCAGAATCTGCAACGGCAATGGCTTACATTAAATCAACCAGAATTTACCCGAACAACAATAAAAAATCCCTTTCACCAACAGGGCGAAAAGGATTTTGCAAAGTATACTTCAACAACTTGTCGATATGAGCAAAGGCGAAGTGACAATATCTTAAGTAAATCTAAAGTTGTATGTAGCTTTACGCCGGCAAATTATTTATACATGATTTCGTAATATTCTTTTGCCATACGGTTACTGTCAAACTGCCAGCGAACATCCCGCATGCCATTCTTAACAATCTGTCGCCACACTTCTGCATTCTCATAATACATGGGCAGTATTTGATTTTCCAGGATATCGTATATTTTTTCAAGATCGTACTCATCCTGTTCATGTGTCGTCATTGCAGCGTAATCAACCGGAGGAACAAGGAAACCGTTGTTGCCATGATTTATAAACTCACAGATCCATCCATCGTTGGTGCTGAAATTTACTGATCCATTCATGGCCGCCGTCATACCACTGGTACCGCTTGCTTCCCTCGGTACGCGGGGATTGTTGAGCCAGATATCAGATGCTTGTTTCAATCTTTTACTAAGGCCGAGCTCATAACCCGTGCACACAGCAACGTTATTATATTGCTTGCTAAGATTTACAAGAAAGTTGAAATCACTTATCGCAGGATAATCTACCGGGTATGGTTTTCCTGCCCATATAATCTGTACAGGATGTTTCTTGTTTGCCAATAGTGCTTTAAATCTTTCTTCATCTCTTGTAATCAGTTCTGCCCTCTTATACCCCGCGAATCTGCGTGCCCACACGATCGTTAGTACATCCGGATTCATTAGTTTACCTGTTTGGTCAGCAATAATATCAAAAGCCCTTTTTTTCAACCATCTCTTCCGATCAACAAAAGCTTCTGTGTTGTGGTCTTCAATAAAATTATATAATTGTTTGTCTGCCCAATAATGCCAATTCTGTGCATTGGTAATGGATTTTATTTCACAGATATCTTCGTACTTACTCCACATTTTACGGCTTACTTCTCCGTGTAGCTGGCTTACTCCATTTGCAAGTTTTGCGAACCTTAATGCTGCAAGGGAATGGTTGAACTGATCATCTGTTATTCCTGTAAGTTTTCGTACTTCCTCCAGCGAAAGGCCACAGAAATATCCCATTTTCTCACACAAATGAAGTTCATGCTTTTCGTTGCCTGCCTCTTCAGGAGTGTGTGTGGTGAACACCATTCGCTCTCTGACTGCTTCTTTATTCTTACCAAATTTCCTGTACAAATAAAAAGCGGAGCTCACAGCGTGTGCTTCATTCAAATGATATAACTCCGGATTGAAATTCAACTCATCCATCAGCTTTGCTCCACCAACGCCGAGCAGGATGAACTGTGCAACTTTAGTGGCTACATTCGCATCATACAGGCGATGAGAAATTGTTTGTGAAACATAATCATTCTCCGGAAGATCAGTGCTCAGTAAAAAAAGCGGTGCGCTTTTGAATGTTTCAGGGTTAAGATAAAAAGCCTTTACCCACACGGGATGACCGTGAATGTCGATCTGGAATTTTATGCCGGTATCTTCAAGGAAATTATAAATTTTTTCGTTCCATTGCACCTGGAGGGTTTGATCCTGGTTACGTGCCTGATCGTAATACCCGTATTTCCATAATATGCCGATGCCAACCAGGTTCTGCCGCAATTCGTAGGCACTGCGTAAATGAGAACCACTAAGGTAACCCAACCCACCGCTATAAATCTTTAAAGGCTGGTGTACAGCGAATTCCATTGAAAAGTAAGCAACACGTTTCTGGTAAGCCTGGCCGATAGGATAAGGAACTTCATACTGAGAAAAATTCATGCTTTGATATAATTTGGTTTATAAATGCAAGATAAAAATGATTTCTCACATTAACGTGTACATTATACACAAAGTTGTGTTTGTGAATATCTTATAAACGAAACCAACTTTTAGGTTTGTAATAATTAAATTTTTAGATTTGTCTAAACTTTTAAGAATTGACTTATACAACTACAGAAGAAAACTATATAAAGGCCATTTATCATTTGGAGCATGTACATGATAAAGTAAGCACGACATTGCTCTCGGAGGAGATGAATACCCGGCCGGCAACTGTTACCGACATGCTTAAAAAATTAGAGTCAAAGAAGATCCTGCATTACCGGAAATACAAAGGATTTATATTAACAGACCAGGGAAATAAAACAGCATTAAATGTGGTGAGGAAACATCGTCTGTGGGAATTTTTCCTGGTAAACAAGCTGGGATTCGAATGGGATGAGGTTCATTCGATGGCCGAAGAATTGGAACATATCAGTAGCAATGAACTCACAACCCGGCTGGATAATTTTTTAGGGAATCCTGCATTTGATCCCCATGGAGATCCGATACCTGATAATAAAGGAAAAATAAAGATCCTGCAACAGGAATGCCTGGCCGCAGTTACGGTTAAAAAATCAGTAACCGTTAGTTCCGTTAAAAATCAAAGCACAGAGATGCTGGAACTTTTGAATCATTTCAAAATTGGTATTGGTACAAAGATAAAAATCAACAAGCGATTTGGCTTTGATGGTTCGATGGAAATCAGGATCGACAAATCTCCAGCGATGATCATAAGCAAACTGGTTGCTTTAAATGTATTTTGTATAATATGAGAGAAAACATCATCCACGATAATTCATTAAGCGAGGTACATGGTTCAGTGGACACTACCGGTAAGTCAAAGGGGTGGAAAAAAATATTTTCGTTCCTGGGGCCGGCCTATCTTGTGAGCGTGGGATATATGGACCCGGGCAATTGGGCTACAGACCTTGCGGGTGGCAGTAAGTACGGTTATACATTGATCTGGGTGTTACTGATGAGTAACCTTATGGCCTTGCTACTCCAGTCACTGAGTGCACGATTAGGCATTGTAAGAGGCCGGGATCTTGCCCAGGCTAACCGTGAAACCTATCCTAAATTAATCAATTTCATTTTATGGATACTGGCAGAAGTTGCCATCGCCGCCTGTGATCTTGCCGAAGTACTGGGCATGGCAATCGGCATAAAATTATTAACAGGGCTGCCATTAATATGGGGTGTTTCGTTCACCGTGCTTGATACATTTTTGTTGCTCTATCTTCAAAGGCTGGGTATCCGCAAGATGGAAGCTTTTATCATCGCACTGATTGCAGTGATCGGTGTTTGTTTCCTGGTAAATATCATCATAGCCCAACCGCCTTTATTCGAAGTATTGAAAGGCATTATCCCCTCCCTGCCGGAAGCGAAGGATTTGTATGCATCTAAAGGCATGATCAATGCTTTACCACCCGAAACTGCCTTGTACCTGGCTATTGGAATTATTGGTGCCACCGTTATGCCCCATAACCTTTACCTGCATTCGGCGCTTGTTCAAACAAGAAAAATTATAAAAACACCTGCCGGAATAAAACAGGCATTAAAATGGAGTTTTGTTGACAGTGCCATTGCACTGAATATAGCCTTTCTTATCAACGCAGCTATTCTCATATTGGCAGCCAAGGTATTTTTTACCACCGGCAGAACGGATGTGGGAGAAATTGAACAGGCGCACCAATTGTTGTCGCCCATGCTGGGTTCTACAGTAGCTTCTACCCTTTTTGCCATTGCTTTGATCGCAGCAGGGCAAAGTTCTACAATTACAGGTACCCTGGCAGGGCAAATCGTAATGGAAGGTTATCTGCGGCTTCGCATTAATCCGATCATGCGCAGGTTAATCACAAGATTGCTTGCCATTATTCCTGCCATTCTTGTTATAGCTATAGCCGGAGAGAAAGAAGTGGATAGTTTATTAATTTTCAGCCAGGTAATATTAAGCCTGCAGCTAGGCTTTGCCGTGATACCACTTATTCATTTTGTAAGCGATAAAAAAACCATGGGGGAATTTGCGATTAAACCTGTTATAAAAACAATGGCCTGGCTGGTTGCATCCGTATTGGTGTACCTGAATGTAAAACTAGTTTCCGAAAAATCGATTGAATATTTTGCGGAGCCTGGAAACTTACTTTATAAATTAATTATCATTATCTCAGCTGCGGGCTTTGGATTCCTGCTGGTATATTCCCTCATATTCCCACTGATCAATAAAAAGAAAAAATCTGTCTCTATTCAAATGCACCCGGAATTTGTAGCACTGAATGACCTCACCGTACCTATTTATAAAAAGATTGCGGTGGCTTTGGATTTTAGTGAAAACGATACAAAACTTATACTTTCTGCCATCGGGCAGGGCAAGAAAGAAACTTTTTTTATCCTGATACATATTGTTGAAAGCGCTTCGGCAACCTTATTGGGAACTGAAACGGATGATTACGAGACGCACAAGGACAAAGAAAGATTGGATTTTTTTACAAATCAATTAAAGGAAAAGGGATATGAAGCCAAAGGCATATTGGGATTCAGGCAGAGGGCAAGAGAAATTGTCCGGATTGTGAAAGCAGAGGGAGCCGATATGCTTGTGGTAGGCGCCCACGGACATACAGGGATAAAAGACCTTATTTATGGTACGACCGTTGACAGCGTTCGCCATGAGTTAAAGATTCCGGTACTGGTAGTTACCTTGTAGCCGCACTTATCTTAGCAACTATCAGGCTGTTCCACCGGTTTTGTTCGTCTTTAAGCTGACCATTCTTCGTTTGTCCGTCATAGTCATTTTGCATTTTGTTCATAATATCGCAACTTTCATTGTAGATCTTTGGGAGCCAGGTACTGTAGTTAGTTGTGCTGAATGCAGTTGCCTGGAGTTTATCAACAAAAATTGCAGCGCAGATATAACTGATGTCGAAATGATGTTGCTCATGTGTCAAAATATAGGCTGTGTTCCTCCCAGACTTTACCCATGATTTATTTTTGTTGAAGTAACAATAAACCTGGATGTTCAGCTGCCCTTTTCCATTGATAGTTTTGATATTAGCGCTATAACCAAATCCGGATACCGTGAGAGCGGCTGTAATGCCGTTATCGGCCGGTGGCTTCCCGTAAAAATTATTCCAGTCAAGTTGTTTATTGCTGTTGTAATAAATTACATCGGCTGCCGGCGTTGCACCATCATTCGTCCACACTACATTGGTTGTAAGCTGTGCATATATATTTTGTGAAAAAAGAAATGACATCAACATCAGTAATCGCATAATTATTTTCTTGAATCCAAAACAACAATAAATCTTTCATTTATTTCATTACAGGAATACTAATTACACAATTATTAACAGGAACAGAGTAAGCAGTAATAGCGTTAAAATAATACGGCAATCAGAAATTAAAACTGACTGTCAGCCAGCACCAACTTGCCCCTATTGCAGGGTTTTTGAAAACGATCGTTAAAATGAAACGGGCTTCGACAAAATGAGCCGGAAAATATGGTATACGAAACAATTTTTATTTTAAAAAGCGCTTTCTCATCAACGCTATTTCCGCCGCAGGCGATCATTTACCTTCTCAACAATGGCATCGATATCCTGTCTTTCCATGCAATTAAAATGTTCAAGTGGACAAGTATGCGTACCAAATTTGCTGCAGGGCTGGCAACGAAGATTAAGAACGATATTTTCATAAACAGGGGCAGATTGCTGGTCCATGAACAACTTTCCATAGTAAGGCTCAACATCTAATTTTGGCGATGTTCCTCCCCAGATGGCCAACAAAGGTTTTTTGAATGCACATGCGATGTATTGCATACCGGTATCATGAGAGATCACCATTTTCGATTGCCTCACAAGATCGGCAGATTCATTCAGGTTAAATTTACCACAGGCATTGTAGATTTTTACGGGATCCAACGCAGTAATGGCTTCGCCTGTGATACGATCTTCTTTGCCACCCAATAAAATTATGGGATGATCGACTTTGTAACACAGCTCCTGCAACTTGTGAACAGGCAATTTTTTTGTAAAGTAATTTGCGCCAATCACCACTGCAATAAATCCAGCACTATGTGAGGTGGGGATATCATTTTGATCTACAATATCTTCTTTCGGGATAAAATAATCAAGGCCAAGTCCATCATCAAAAACATTTAATGCTGCCACCGTATTCAAACTGCGTTGCGTAATATGAACCCGCGGCATGAGATCGACATTCAGTTTCGTGAGTAAAAATTTCTGAACATTTAATTTGTTGATCGTAAAACACTTTTTCTTCAAGGCACGCCTTATTTTATTGCTCCGAAGATTATTGTGTAGATCAATTACGTAGTCGTACTGCTCTTTTTTTAATTCAGTAATAACAACCGAAAGATCTCTATCGTAATAAAAGAATTTGTCGATGTATGGATTTGATGCAGTAACAATTTTAAAATTTGTTTTGGTCACAA
>JACMPR010000078.1 GCA_014377385.1 Ferruginibacter sp.
CAAACGCGGAAGCTCTCCCTGACTGTTGCGGGGGTTGAATTCAGAAGCCTGAGTAAAGCCTGAACAAAACCTGAGTAAAACCTGAGTAAAAGAAACCCGTTGAAATTTTTATCCCCGGCACAACTAATTCGGCCAATTCGGCCAAAACCGCCACCAGGCTTGGAAAGTGAGGGACCGCTGTTTATTTTTGTTTTGCAGTGCTGTTATCAAACGCCTGCATTAATAATTTGTAAACTAAAAAAAAGTACAATGGGAAAATACATAAAAGGCATACCTGGTTCATTCCAGGGTAAAGTAGCAACCGTAATCGGTTTTTCCTGGAAGGGGATCGAATATATGCGAAGTCGTGGCAAGAAAAGCAGTAAGCTGCCCACGCAGGCACAACTTATCCAGCAGGCGAAATTTAAGCTGCTTGTTAGGTTTGTAATCCCTGCGGCTATACAATTATTACGGTTTTGCTCTCCTGTTCACCAATAAGAACTTGGTTACTTTACTGTCTGGCAAATTTCAATCAATACGGCATTTGTTGTTTTCGGATGTAAGAAGCAAACTAACTTATTATCAGCTCCCTTTTTTGGATGCTCATTTAACAAAACAAAACCTTCCTGTTTCAGGCGCATCATTTCACTTTCGATATCGGCTACTTCAAAAGCTATATGGTGTAAACCTTCCCCCTTCTTCTCAATAAACCTGGCAATAATACCATCCGGCGATTCGCTTTCCAGCAACTCAATTTTGGTTTCACCGGTCTTAAAAAAAGCTGTATTCACCTTTTCCCCATCTACCGTTTCAGTTTTGTAACAAATGGTATTAAGCAGTTTCTCGAATAGCGGTATGGAATCTGCCAGCTTTTTTACAGCAATGCCTATGTGGTCGATGTTTTGCATGTGTACCCTTAAGTTTTACGTAGTGAAATAAACCATTTACGAAATACGTTAATTATAGCAGCATAAAGAACGAATCATTAAATCCAGCTGTTTTTGCAGTAAATTTGCATTATAAGAAAAACATAAAAAGCTTATTAATTTTATATGTTGAAATTACCTATTTATCTTGATAATAACTCCACTACTCCAATGGATCCCAGGGTTTTGGAAGCGATGACACCCTATTTTTTACAACATTTTGGAAATGCTGCAAGCCGCAACCATCCTTTTGGATGGGAGGCTGAAGAAGCTGTGGACTATGCCCGTGAGCAGGTAGCCAAACTGATTGGTGCAGATCCGAAAGAGATCATCTTCACTTCAGGCGCTACAGAAGCGGATAACCTCGGGATCAAAGGCGTTTTTGAAATGTATGCCAGCAAAGGAAATCATATCATCACTGCAACTACTGAACACAAAGCGGTTTTGGATACCTGCAAACATATTGAAAAACTGGGTGGAGAAGTTACCTATCTCCAGGTGCAACCTGACGGATTGATTGATTTAAAGGAGCTGGAAGCTGCCATAAAGCCAAATACGATTTTAATTGCGGTGATGTATGCCAATAATGAGATTGGTACCGTGATGCCAATCAAAGAGATCAGCGTGATTGCCCGCAAGCATGGAGTATTAGTTTTTACGGATGCTACGCAGGCTGTTGGAAAAATACCTGTGGATGTAAATAAGGACGGTATCGACCTGATGGCATTCACCGCACATAAAATGTATGGGCCAAAAGGTGTGGGCGCCCTTTATGTACGCAGGAAAAATCCAAGGGTAAAAGTAACTGCCCAGATGGATGGCGGTGGTCATGAGCGTGGTATGCGCAGTGGCACCTTAAATGTACCGGGTATTGTTGGATTTGGAAAAGCCTGCGAACTTTGCATGTTAGACATGGAAGCTGACACAAAACGCGTTAGCAAATTAAGAGACAAATTAGAAACTTCTTTGTTATTACTGGAAGAAGCCTATGTAAATGGCAGCCGTGAGCATCGATTGCCACATGTTGCCAATATTTCTTTTAAACATGTGGAGGGGGAAGGCCTGTTAATGGGATTCAATAAGAATATAGCATTGAGCTCAGGTTCTGCCTGCACTTCAGCATCATTGGAACCATCCTATGTTTTAAAGGCACTTGGTTTGGGCGATGACCTGGCACATAGCTCGCTTCGCTTTGGATTAAGCAGGTTTACTACTGAAGAAGAAGTAGACTATACGATTAAAGCAATAAGTGAAACGGTTATTAAATTAAGGGAGATGAGCCCTCTTTGGGAAATGTATAAAGAAGGGATAGACCTGACGACAATCGAGTGGGCAGCACATTAATCTGGCTGTACAGCTCGTGAAAGATTTTAAATAACTACAATCCATTTAAAATTCGAAATTTAAAAATTTAAAATTAAAAGAAATGGCATACTCAGAAAAAGTTATCGATCATTATCAAAACCCAAAAAATGTGGGTACGCTTGATAAATCAAGCAAGAATGTGGGAACAGGCCTTGTTGGTGCACCGGAATGTGGTGATGTGATGCGTTTGCAGATAGAAGTAGATGATGCCGGAATGATCACTGATGCAAAATTTAAAACCTTTGGTTGTGGTTCTGCAATTGCTTCCTCTTCACTGGCAACAGAATGGTTGAAAGGAAAGAGTGTTGATCAGGCCCTTGCGATAGACAATATGGCCATCGTGGAGGAACTAAATCTTCCGCCCGTAAAAATACACTGTTCTGTTTTGGCTGAAGATGCGATCAAGGCAGCCATCAATGATTACCGTGCAAAAAATGGAATGGAGAAGATTCAGTTTGAAGAAAGCGTAGTGCATTAAAATAAGCCATTAGCCGTTACCCAACCGCCTTTATATTTAAGGACAGTGGTCCGCTAAATGCCAAGAGTAAAAAAATGACAGCAACAGATAATAGTATATACATCAGCGACAAAGCAAAATCAAAAGTCCGGCAGCTTATGCAGGATGCGGGAGTGGCTGAAGACGCTTCGTACTTTCTTCGTGTAGGCGTTGTTGGGGGTGGATGCAGCGGCCTTAGTTACAAACTTGATTTTGATAACGAGACCAAGCCAATGGACCAGGTTTTTGAAGATAACGGAATGAAAATCGTTACCGACCTGAAAAGTTTTTTATACCTGGTAAATACGGAATTGGAATTTAGTGACGGATTAAATGGCAAAGGGTTTTACTTCAATAACCCCAATGCCAGCCGCAGTTGTGGCTGCGGAGAAAGTTTCGCTGTTTAATAAACGACTTAATCAAAATAATTCCTCCGTTAATTCTACCGGGGGAATTATTATGTAGAAGCGTTCATTGGGTACCAGTTTCATTTCGTAGCTACCTGAAAAGAAATTCAGCCGGAGGAGCTGGCAGTAGTGGTGGTAATTGCCCGGATTTTTTTTCACACAACTTTTTATCAGCATTCCAGGTAGATAATTTTGTCTGTTTCGAAGTTTCATCTTTGTCCGGCATTATCATCATGGTCCCTTTAATTTTTTTAATCCGCACTTCATACCCGTTGTTATAAATAACCAGGGCTGTGTTTGATACAGGATCAACAGGTTCGGGTGGTGGCGGAGGAGTTGGAGGAAAAGCCGGTGCAGGCGGCGGAACCATCAACGTTTCAGCTGCCGGCGGCGGTGGCGGTGGCGGCGGTGTTATATTTTCTTTATCCTGTGCAATAACCAGGATTCCCGCAAGGAGGAAGTACACCGCAATGAAAATAATTTTCTTTTTCATGAGTTTTTTTTATTAGATGTACCGTCATAGGAAATCCATAAATATTTTAAAAATAAAAATATCGACCAGTCATAATTTTTTGTATTAACGCAAACGTCCAGGTTAAGCTGCTGCGGGTTAACACATTAAAAATGAAGAGGTTTAAACTGGCTATTTTTTTAGATAATCTGCAAAGCTTTCCTGCTGGATGGCTTTTCCTCTTTTGATATCCGTTTCTGTTACGGGTCCATTTTGTTCTATCACCTGCTTTCCGACATTATCAAATATGAAGTACTGGTCTTGTTGAACAAAGCCAAAAGCATTATTAAATGAAAAATAAGCCCAGGGCTTTGCTCCATTATTAAAAAGATCCTTACTCCACACAAAAGGATTTTGTTGAATGCCTGTTTGGCTAAGTAACGTCGCGGCAATATCTGTTTGAGAACCTGTTTTATTAATTTCAATTCCTTTTGTATTCAGTGCTCCTCCAAGTAACAGCAGCGGTATTTTAAAGTCATCTATTTGTTTCCCGGTTTGGGGTAACCGATGGCCGTGATCTGCGGTGATGAGGATAATGGTATTGCCCCACCAACTTTGCATTTTGCATTCCTTTACAAAATCATAAATAGTTGAATCGGTGTAATGAAGCGAATTAAAAAAAAGCGATTCGTCATCTGTTCCTTTGATAACGGTACTTACAGGTGTTTCAAAAGGTTCATGACTGCTTAGGGTGAGCCAGGTTATAAAAAATGGCCCTTGTTTTTTGGAAAGGTCGGCCAGTATCTTATTTTTTACTATGTGATCGTGTGCTCCCCATTTTGAATTTTGATCACTTCGGTCAAAATCGTCTTTGCTTACAAAATCCTGAAAACCGCTTTCGAGTAAGTAGGATTTCATGTTTGCAAACTCAAGTTCGCCTCCGTAGTAAAAGGACGTACTGTATTTTTTGTCAAGGTAAATACGTGGTAAGGTGGGAAGCTTAGCAGCTTTTGCGGGGATCTTGATAATAGATGTCGTGGGCTGGGAAGGGTAGCCACTTAATACCGCCACAATTCCTTTGTCTGTTCTGTCTCCGGAACAATAAATATTGGAGAAATAAATGCCTTCTTTTTTTAATTCATTTAAACGGGGCATTACTTCACGGCCATTTTTGGTAACATGCGTTCCTTTCTCAATACCACTTTCCCACACAATAATAATAACATTTGGCCTTGGTGTTTTTGTAAGGTCAATGATTTGCGATGAGCCCGCCTGCCTTGAAAATAAACTATCAGTAATTGATTTTGCCTCAATACTATCCAGGTATGCAAAAGGGTTTTCCGTAGAAGCCGCATGCTGTGTCAGCGAATGCATGAAATTCCATGTTACATTTATGGCAGCAAGATTTAAAAAATTATATTTTGAGAAGTACACGCCACTTTGATTAAGCGGCGCTAACTGGAGTCCGCCTCTAATCGGTACGATTTGGAGAGCGGTAAAAATCAGTAACAGTAAAAATCCGATGAGTTTGTTGCTTACAATCTTAACTGAATTGATATTGCCTTTTATATACCTGCGAAAGAATTTATACAACAATAAAAAACTCACTAAAAAAAATAGCCCTATCCAAAAAACGGGTAAGTTGCTTACAGATGCCCATGCTTCATTTGGGGATGCCAGGTATTTTAGAGGCATTGTATTCAACCTGCTTCCCCATGCCTTGAAAACCGGCAGATCACAAAAGATGATAAGTAAAACAGGTATTAGAACGATACCCGTGTATATTTTATACAGTGCCGGGAGGGCGAAGGATTTAAGAAAAACGGCCGCAATCAAAAATATGCAAACCGGAAGCACTATGTAGCTGGCCATGGAAACATCCATGCGCAGCCCGTAAAAAAAGGTCTGCAAGAGCTGACCTGTTGAAAAAGTACGGGTATCAGATAAATTATAAATAAGGAATGCCATCCTGGAAAATTCGAAGAGTACAATCCACATCAACCAATAAAAAAACGCGAATCTTATTTTAGCAAACATATCATTCAGCTTAAGCATCTATCAAAACTATGGAATATCTTTTATTGGACAGGATTCGTAAAAGTACCTGCAAATAAAAAACCCCTTCAAAGAGAAAGGGTTTTTTATTTCTGATGCAGAGATATTTTGAGTCTCTAACCTGAATTCAAATATCGTTATGGTTGCGCAAAACTATTTCTTGGACCGCCGGCAGCGAATACAGCCTGCATCCTTGTCTTCTGACCTATGCTGAACATATACATGCATGCATCATCCGTATAATCCATGTAGTTCATCGTCATTTCAACAGGCAGGCCTGGGCAGGTACTATAATGGGGATACGCAGGGCAACCGTAATTTGCAGTATTGTGCGCAGGCGTATCTCCTACAAGGTCACTGCCGCAATTTGCATCACCCCAGATATGGCGAAGGTTTAACCAATGTCCAACTTCATGCGTAGCTGTTCTCCCTTTATGATATGGTACACTAACAGTACCGGTAGAACCAAAAGCATTGTCATCTATTACCACGCCGTCGGTTGCAGAACTGCCCCCGGGAAATTGTGCATAACCAAGAATCCCGCCACCTAAATTACAAACCCATAAATTCAGCTTTGTGGCAGGACTGGTAGGAACAATTCCACTGGCATTTTTTTTCATCGCATCATTTGTGCTCCAGCTGGATTTAGAAGTAGCTTTTCTTACCACTTTATCCAACACAAAACGAACGTTTGTATTTCCTGAACGAACAGATTGAAAAATTGCGGGAGTTGAATCGTAATCTGCATTCAACGCCTGGAAATCACTGTTAAGCACAGTTATCTGCGAATTGATCTGTGCATCTGAAATATTTTGAGCGCTTGTTTTGTATAAGACGTTTACCACAACCGGAATTTCTATCACGCCATTCACCAACCTGTTCAAAGAAGGATTTCGTTCAAATGCTGTCGTGAAATTTTCAATATCGTTCATCCTTGACGCAAGTGAGGGATCTTCCCGAAGCTGGCGTTCCAGTACTTCCTGGGCGCCACATTGACGAAGCCCATTGGTTGCAACCGCTGCATCAGCAATTACAGTATCAGGCGTTTCTTCAGTGGGAGCGGTCTTGTTACAACCGAAAGCAAAAATAATGCAGCTGCCGAAAAGCAGGAGTGTCTTTTTCATAACGATGGAATTTTAGGTGTTAAATAAAGTTTAAGCCTATAAGTTAGATTTTTATTTCCACTAAAAGAAACTTACTAACAAAAATAACGGGCACCTTGAATAACTGAAACTTTAAAACCCAGTAGAATAAATCCCCAATTCAGCTTTACCTAAGCGGATATTTTAGAAAGAAATAATATGGCGCCGTATTTTTTAAAATGGGTGGCCATCGGTATAAACTATTCTCATAAAATAAAAAATTATTTTTCTGTCCCTTTGGAACTGCAGCAGCGTTATAAAAAGCCTGTGTTGTTGCGTTTACTTTAATAGGTTTACCAGTGGCTGAATACAGCCTGGAAGTATTACCCGAACCAATA
>JACMPR010000079.1 GCA_014377385.1 Ferruginibacter sp.
GTGAAATTTAAGAAATTAAGTGGTGGTGGTTACTTCAAAATAATTAACCAGAGTGTACCACAGGCATTGCGCAACCTCAAATACAGCGAACAACAGATTGAACAGATTGTAAACTATGCAAAAGGGTACGCTTCTTTAAAGGGCGCACCGCACATCAATGAAGTAAGCCTGAGTGAAAAAGGTTTCCTGCCTGCTGAAATCCAGAAACTGAATGCAGCGATGGCAAGTGCTTTTGAAATTGGTTTTGTTTTCAATGTCTACACGCTTGGAGAAGCATGTCTTCAACGTTTGGGATTTTCCGCCGATCAATACACCGATTTTGGGTGGAATTTGCTGGAAGCACTTGGCTTTTCTGACGAACAGGTGGATGCTGCCAATATCTACATCTGCGGTACCATGACGGTGGAAGGTGCACCACATTTGAAAAATGAGCATCTTTCTGTATTCGATTGTGCCAATAAATGCGGTGCAACAGGCGAAAGATATATACATGCGCATGGCCATATTCGTATGATGGCCGCGGCACAACCCTTTCTGAGTGGCGCTATCAGTAAAACCATCAACCTGCCAAACGAGGCAAATATGGAAGAGATAGCAGATGCTTACCGGCTTAGCTGGGAACTGGGATTAAAAGCATGTGCCCTTTACCGTGATGGCTCGAAATTAAGCCAGCCATTAAGTAATAAATCTGATAAGAAGAAAAAAGAAACAACTGCGGAAACAACAACTGAAGTTATTGAACCGATTTCCCAGCAGAGCAATTTGGTGGATATGGGGAAGCTTACGATAGAAGAATTACTGGAAGAAATGAACAAGCGGGTTCAAAGCAGTGCGGATACTTCATTAAAACGCCAGCTGGCCATGATTGTAGAACGGAGGGCACTACCTGCAAAGCGCAGGGGCTTTACACAGAAAGCAAAGATAAACGGCCAGGCGTTGTTCCTTCGCACCGGCGAATACAATGACGGTACGCTCGGTGAGATATTCATCGATATGGCAAAAGAAGGTGCAACCATGCGTAGTATGCTAAATTGTTTTGCCATTGCCATATCAATTGGCTTACAATATGGCGTTCCGCTGGAAGAATACGTAGAAAAGTTTGTATTCACCAGGTTTGAACCTGCCGGCATGGTGGATCACCCGAATATCAAGACCACCACCTCTATCATTGATTTTATGTTCCGCTCATTGGCGTACGAATACCTGGGAAGGAATGATCTGGTTCATGTGCTTGACAAACCTGAAGTAATGAATCTTGGCAATGAAGCCTGGGACATTGAATCTCCTACTATCGGGGAACGCAAACCCGACCTCAGCGAGGTGAGAGTAACAGGTACGGCTAACCAGCAGCCTGAAGGCGTAAAAGCTCATAGGTCCGCTTTTACACCACGACCTGTAGCAAACCTTGATGCTGTAAGCCAGGCAAATAAATCGATGCAGGGAGATGCCCCGGCATGTAATACCTGCGGACATATTACCGTTCGCAGTGGCACCTGCTATAAATGTTTGAACTGCGGTAACAGTTTAGGCTGTAGCTAACCGGTAATGTAAGTTCCAAATAAAAGAAAACGCCGCTCAGTATTGAGTGGCATTTTCTTTTACAATAAGCCCCAGAATTGTATTTTTCACCAATCATTCATTTTATTATATTTACGTCCCGGCTTATCCGCTTCTCCCGGAAATACTATGAGAAAATTTTACAAATAAAAAATGAAAAAATGAAAAAATTTTATCTGTTGATTATTAGTATTTCAATAATGAATTCAGTTATTTCGGCCACGAAATACTGGATTGGCCCTGCAGGAAATTACAGTGATGGCAGCAGATGGAACAGCATGTCAGATGGAACGGGAAGCCCGGGTGCACCTATTAATACTGATAATATAGTGATTGATAGAAATGCGACAATAAACATTGACGGTAATTATTTTCCATCATCTGTATCAGTAATCAACAATGCCATTGTTACATTTGGAAATGTTTCGGCTACCGCACGGACCTATACAATTGGCGGAGGTGCAGTATCACCCGCATTTACAATTGAAGCCGGCAGTATCTTAAGTATTACAGGTACGGCTGCCATTACTATTGCCATTGCGACCGGTAGCACCGCCAGTGTATCGGGCATATTAGAAGTAACGGGCGCCAATTCTAAAATGGACCATTCATTTGGCTCGGGCGTAACAACTGTTAAAACCGGAGGAAGAATAAGATACGGAGGTGTAAGCGGGAATGGCGTGGGTGCTACCTCTACGCTTGTGCTTGAAGCTGGAAGTATTTATGAAGTATTTAAAAACGGCGGCTCTTTCCCAACAGCCACATATGATGCAAATTCCCTTTTGTTAAACACAGGCGCCGTTACCAGCCCTGCTATCTTTTCCATGAACAGTGCAACCGGCAGCTACGGTAATTACGAATTTAACTCCCCGGCCAGTAACAATATAAGTACCGGCTTCAATAATGATTACACATTCAATAACATAACGATTACCAATACTGGTAGTGGAAAATGGATTTACAGCACCAACCCTTCCACCGCTTACACATTAACTATTAATGGAAACCTGACAACTGCTTCCGGCACAACGATTGAAATAAATGCCGCTGCTTCAGGATCGCAGGCCACTATCTTCCTGGTGAAAGGCAATTTGATTAATACCGGTATGATAACAGAATCAAATGCCAATACAGGTTCTTTAATTGAAATGGGTGGTGCGGGCGCTTCTGCTATTTCTACCGCTGCTAATGGCATCAGCAACGATATCAGTTTTAAAATAAATAAACCTGCAGGCGTATCCGTGACCGCGTTAACAGACATCACGTTGCCCAATTCCTCCTTTTCAAGGCTTACTTTAACGAGCGGGAATATAGATATGCTTACGAATAACAAACTGCTTTTTCTTCAAAACGGGGCCTTTACCGCTTTGATCGGTGGTACGGTTAATAGCCATATCATTGGTAAATTAAAAAGAAATTCAAACCAGATTGGCGGTTATGGGTTTCCTGTATCAAACAATGCGGCCCAGTTGGCAAAAGCCACCATTACAACCAGCAGCCCAAATGCTACAGCCTGGACAGTTGATTTTTTACCCGTTAATATCAATGCCGGTTCAGGATTAACGGCTGGTGTAATTGATATTGTATCCGACTATGCCTGGGACATCAGCAGGTTGGGCGCAACGCCTTCCAATGCCGATTTTCTAACCTTTTTTTACGGCGGTTTAACTTCATCGCAGGTATTAATTCCGGCGCAGGTAAAAGTGGTTCATTGGAACGGAAGCAGTTGGAATAATTTAGGAGGTACGGATGGCGGCGGTAGTGTAGATAATTCATTGGGCTCTACCGGAGGTGCAGCACCCGGCGACCCCGTTACAACTTTCAGTCCGTTTGCCATCGGAGGAACTCTTGGTACGCTCCCCGTTCTGATTGAATATTTTTCAGGAATAAGAATCAATAGTACACATAAACTTACCTGGAAAATAAATTGTACCGGTGCAACAAATATTACAATAAATGTAGAACGAAGTGCAGATGGAATGAATTTCAACAGCATGTATACTATTACCGCAGATGCATTGCGTTGCCTGCTACCCTTTGATAATACAGATATTAATCCCTGTGCCGGAATGAATTATTATCGGATTAAAACAACAGATGCGGAGGGAAAAGTAACTTATAGCCGCATTATTTCATTACTTAATAAACAAAGTAGTTTGGAAATTGTATCCTTTTCACCAAATCCTGTGCTTGATAATAACTATGCCAAACTGAATGTCGCAAGTGCACAAAAAAGTTATTTGAAGATTGTGATTACAGATATGGCTGGTAAAACCGTATATGTTCGAAAGAATATTGCTATCGTTGCGGGAAGTAATCAATTGCCACTTAACTTCTGAAATTTTTCCGCCGGGATATACCAAATAACAGGAATTAGCAGCGAAGGAAATAAAATAACGACAAGTTTTGTAAAAGAATAAAATATAATCAGTATTGTTTTCAAAATAGATCAAAGTCATAATCAATGAAACGTTCCGTAACTACGGAGCGTTTCGTTTTAGCATCAAGCTGATTGATTGATAATTCCAATCAACCATTCCTAAAGAATCCGTTTGATACATTTACATCGGCGAATCATCTGCTATCTTTGTACCCATGGCAAACGAACCAAATAATTTTCAGGAACTGATATCGCATTGTAAAGAATACGGTTATATTTTTCAATCATCTGAGTTGTATGATGGGCTAAGTGCCGTATATGATTACGGGCAGATGGGTGCACAGCTTAAAAAGAATTTGCGTGATCACTGGTGGAAAACCATGACACAACTGAATGAAAACATCGTAGGAATTGATGCGGCGATTTTTATGCATCCGACCGTGTGGAAAGCAAGCGGCCACGTCGATAACTTCAGCGACCCGATGATCGACAATAAAGACAGCAATAAAAGATACCGCGTTGATCATTTGATAGAGGGCTTTGCAGAAGAATTAAAAGCTGCCGGTAAAAATGAAGAAGCAGAAAAAGTTATGGCAGACATGGATAGTTTGCTCGCAAAAGATGATTACGCAGGTTTGAAGACATTGATCGAGGATAACAAGATAAAATGTGGCGTTAGTAAAACTTCCAACTGGACAGAGGTACGGCAATTTAACCTGATGTTCTCGACAGAATTTGGTGCTGTGGCAGCAGAAGTTGAAGGTGAAAATATTGTATACCTGCGCCCGGAAACTGCCCAGGGAATTTTTGTAAACTTCCTTAATGTACAAAAAACAGGCAGAATGAAAATTCCTTTCGGTATTGCTCAAACAGGAAAGGCATTTAGGAATGAAATTGTAGCAAGACAATTTATTTTTCGCATGCGTGAATTTGAGCAGATGGAAATGCAGTTTTTTGTACGGCCCGGCACTCAAAAGGAATGGTACGATTACTGGAAGGTTGAAAGAATTAAATGGCATGAAAGCATCGGCATTCCCTCAGAAAAATTACGTTTTCATGATCATGTGAAACTTGCACACTATGCAGACATGGCCCTTGATATAGAATTTGAATTTCCTTTTGGCTGGAAGGAATTGGAAGGCATTCACAGCCGCACCGATTTTGATCTTACCCAACATGCAACTTACAGCAAAAAGAAAATTCAATATTTCGATAACGATTTAAAAGAAGATGGAAAACCTTATGGAAACTATACACCTTATGTGGTAGAAACTTCTGTTGGCCTGGATAGGCTGTTCCTTACCGTTATAAGCCTTGCTTATGCGAATGAA
>JACMPR010000080.1 GCA_014377385.1 Ferruginibacter sp.
CAGGCAGCAACGCAAGCAACGGATGCGGATGGTCCGGGGAGGATCATAACCCGGCCCGATCATGGACGCTAACACCAGGGTGGGCACCTGCAGTGGTACGCTGCTGGTGTTGCTCTTTAAGATAAACAATGAAGAGCTGCTAACCACCGTTATATTGGCCGGCCTGGGGGCGGTCGTGAGTTTTGGCACTTCAGTTTTACTGAAATGTTTGATGAAAAAGATCACCCGAAAATAGAAAGAGGCTGTCTCGCACTGAGGCAGCCTTTTTTTAATTCGTAAGAATCGAAATACTAAACCGGAAACAAAAAAGAAAGAGACCAATCGGGCTCTTTCTGCATATTGAATCAATAGAATTGTAGTTTTTACAAAAACCGCCGTACATTTTCTTCCTCAAGTTTGGTATAAGCACAAAACTCTTCAACGCTTATAAGTGCCAAAGCACGCCGGCCAAGCTCCCTTCTTATTCTATTTAACAACCTGGAAGCGGAGCGTTCACTCATTCCTGTTATCAATACGATGTCTTTTACGTAAATGACAATGCGTTTGGGGTAGTGGATCATAACAGGTTGGTTTTATAGTGATCAGTAGCACAAAAAACCTGGAAAAGCATTAATTCATCCCCGAGGTTGTTCTCTTTGAACCAGTTTGTCCAGTAGGAAAAATTATCGGCTGTTGGTTCTTCTGCAATTTCCAGTACTGATTCTGCCAGCGCCCGGAATGATAATTTAAACAGTGGCTTTGTTTTCTGCAGTTCCAATAATTCTTCGTACCAGGATGCTGTTTCGAAATACCCGCATTTATCTGAAAGCAGGTAGAGGGATGGTGAAGACGAGATGCGGTATCCTGAATTGCATACAAGTTCCTCTCTTGATAATAAGATGCGCTGGCATATTTCGAGGTAGTTTTTGTATGGGTCAACAGCCTGCAGCAGGCGATTGGTTATAATATGCCGTGCGGCTGTGTCTTCTCGCGATGGTAGTACAATATTGGGCCACAGTGCTGCTATTGCAAGCTGCAAAGTGCAGTTGGCCAAAACTGTTATATATTCCTTCGACGAATGATTATTAATTTGGTATTGATTTGTAACGTTCATAAAATTTAATTTAGAATTCAAAAATCAAATGTTACAAAGCGGCAGATTCCCTTTTGGGACCAAATGGGCACATTCGGGCAAAAAAAGACTGTAAAGGGAGAAATCAGGTGAGGTTGATATAGAAAAAAGGGAATGGTACCGCAGACAATTGTCGCCATTCTGGTGGTGCGAGCCTGCAGGCAGCCCTATTTAAACAGGTGCAATTTGTAAGTTCACTATGTTGGATGGAACCCCGGCCCCGATCTTGTCTTTCGGCGTTTAGGGGAATGGTTCAAATTATTTTTTGGGAGGGATTGCGGCAATGCGCATAATATTGCTGTGTTTGCGCAATGTTTTTTATTAGTTTCGTAAGTTGAAGAGTTGGCTGCAAGGCTTCGTGACAGTTCAAACTTCAAACCAATCTATACTTAAAATGAAAAAGGCTTTTTCCTTCCTACTGTTTTCAATTCTTTTCAAATCATCCTTTTCGCAGGACAATAATTATAAGGTTGAGAATGCTCAACAAAGACAGGCTACATATATTATCAATCAAATTGAAAAAAACAACATTGACAGCATTTACAAATATTTCGACCCCAATTATTTAAAAAATAAAAATGTAAAAATTAAAAAGACTCTTGCTAAATTCTATTTAGACCATGAAGCTATGAACCCTTTAGCAAAACGTGATGTAACTTTGGTGTGGCCCACAGGTTATAATCTTTTTAGGTTTAGATACTTTGACTCAACAGGTACTGCTTTACAAATCGACTTGTCTTATAAAAAGGATGATATAAACTCAAAGATATTTTTACTCGAAACTATCGACAAAGAAACTCTCAAAAAGCAACGAGAATCAAGTTTGAAAGG
>JACMPR010000081.1 GCA_014377385.1 Ferruginibacter sp.
CTACGGGGCAAATATATCCTGTCAATTGTTCCGTTTGTGCCGGACATCGTTGACAAACCTGGCATGCTGAAATAATTTTATGGATCAATAAAAATGAAAGCGGGGGGATGTTTCAATAACTCTATCTCTGTATTCATACCCCGCAATTGATCATGCACACTGGCAATACATTTGCATACCATCTCAAAAAAATATGGCTGAAAAAATGACCTTAAAAGGCGTGCTGGAAATTTTAAAAAACGCATTCAAAGGATTTGCGGATGATAAGGTCACAAAACTGAGTGGTTCTCTTGCATATGCTACGGTATTTTCGATGGCCCCGTTATTTATAGTCATCATATCATCGTGCAGCATCTTTTTTGGAAGAGATGCGGTGGAGGGTAAAATTTACGGTCAGATTTCAGGTTTCGTTGGATCTGAGACGGCGATCCAACTGCAGCAGATTATAAAAAATGCATCACTTGCAGGAAAAGGAAAGCTTGCCGCAATCGTGGGAGGAATTATATTGTTAATTGGTTCTACCACAGTGTTTGCGGAAATACAGGATTCTATTAATACAATTTGGGGCTTAAAACCTAAACCAAAAAGAGGCTGGCTTAAATTATTACAAAACCGGTTTCTTTCTTTTTCCATTATCATCAGCCTGGGATTTCTTCTTCTTGTGTCGCTTGCAGTTACTTCATTTATAGATGGATTTACGAACAGGCTTCTGCAGCGTTTTCCAGACGTAGCGATCGTAATATTTTATGTGATCAATGTTTTGCTAACGTTTGTGATTATAACGACTATATTCGCTGTGATATTCAGGGTACTTCCAGATGCAAAAATAAAGTGGCGGGACGTTATCACCGGGTCTGCAATAACCGCCCTGCTTTTTATGGCAGGCAAATTCGGTATCTCAATTTACATCAGCAAAACCAATGTTGGCTCAATTTACGGTGCTGCAGGGTCACTGGTGATATTATTAATCTGGATTTATTACTCCTCCCTGATACTTTATTTTGGCGCCGAACTTACAAAGGCTTACGCAATAAAATACGGATCAAAAATTTATCCGAACACTTATGCCGTTACAACAAAAATAGTGGAGGTGGAAACAGGGGATCGCTCTGTACAGGCAAAAGAAAATACTGAAATAAAATAATTCTTCTCTGGTTTAAAGTTTGCAAAGATATTGCTGCAACAATGACGGAAATTGTGCCGTGTAAACGCTACGATTTTTTCGGTAAAAAATATACAGCATTGTAAAACAAAGTTATTGATGAAGAAAGCAGAAGGCGGAAAATCCAGGTCAGACATTTTCGAATTGCTTCCACAAGCAATCATTGGTCTCAAAAAAAACATTATCGATCCATTTTTTGGAGACACCACCAACTATAAAAACAGCGCCGGAAAAAATCCTTTAAGAGCGGAATTGTTTACAGTTGAACAATTAGAACAGCACGCAGTATTCATTGCCGGCAAGCACTCATTAGTAAGCAAGCCTTCCACCGAACAATTGCTCAAACGGCTGGCAGCAAATGAAAAGATATTATTAGAGGTTCACGCAATTCTCACAGAAACCATAAAAAATAATACAAGAGTAGTACCGGCAGCTGAATGGTTGCTGGATAATTTTTATCTTATTGAGGAGCAGATTTATACAGGTAAGAAACATTTGCCGAAAGGATATAGTTTAGGATTACCGCAATTATTAAAGGGCCAGTCGGCAGGCTTGCCCCGAATTTATGATATAGCTGTGGAAATTATTTCCCACAGCGACGGTCATATAAATATTCATAACCTCAAAAGGTTTGTTAGCAGCTACCAAACCGTAAATTTTTTGCAGATTGGCGAGTTGTGGGCATTACCAATAATGTTGAGGCTCGCGCTGCTCGAAAATTTACGCCGGCTATCCATTCAAATTTCAATTGATATCAGCAGCAAGACCGAGGCGGCAACCTGGGCCGATCTTATGATCGAGGCTGCGGAAAATAATCCCAAGAACCTGGTGCTTGTAATTGCCGACATGGCCAGGGCTGCACCTCCCATGGAAAGTTCATTTGTGGCAGAACTCACCAGAAGATTACAGGAAAAAGGAAGTGCACTTGCACTTGCCCTAAACTGGATGGAGCAACGGTTGTCAGACGACGGTTACAATATTTCGGTACTAATACAACAGGAAAACCAAAAACAGGCGGCTGACCAGGTATCTATCAGCAGTAGTATAAGCAGCCTGCGTTTTTTAAGTACGACAGACTGGCGTGGCTTTGTAGAGGATACGAGTGTGATTGAAGAAATACTTGCAACAGATCCAATGAAAGTGTATCAGAGAATGGATTTTCAAACCAGGGATCAGTACAGGCATGCGGTAGAAAGGATTGCAAAGAAAAGTACTGCATCGGAAAAAGAGGTGGCAGAAATGGCCATCAGCTTGTCAAAAAAAGTCAGCGGCGAAATTAATAACAGCCGATTTGCACACGTAGGGTATTATCTTATTGGAAACGGCGTAAAGGAAATAGAGAAGCTTGTAAACCTGAAAAGATCATTAAACGAGCGGTGCGGGACATTCGTAAACCAGGCTCCGTTTTTTGTTTTTTCCGGGAGTATTATTTTGCTGACGGCAATTTTTAGCTGGATACTAATTTCAAAAGCACATAACGATGGGCTTCATAATTGGTGGCTTGCCGGGTTTTCTCTTCTGGTGGCAGTTGCTGTGAGCCAGTTCGCTATTACCGTTGTAAATTGGTTGGTAACCCTGTTGGCAAAGCCTTCCCTGTTGCCACAAATGGATTTTTCCAAGGGTATTCCGGATCAGTACCGCACTATGGTAGTGATCCCTACTCTCATTACCGGAAGCGCCGGCATTGTAGAACTGATTGAAGCACTTGAAGTCCGTTACCTTGCCAACAGGGATGCTAATGTTTCATTTGCACTGCTTACAGATTTTAAAGATGCTGCCGAAGAGAAGTTAGCGGATGAAGAAGTGTTGCTGCAGTTTGCAATCAGTAAAGTTGAAGCCCTCAATAAAAAATATGAGAGAAAAAACAATGACACTTTTTTCCTCTTTCATCGTCCCCGGCAATGGAATTCCCGTGATAAAATATGGATGGGGTATGAGAGAAAACGAGGTAAACTTGCTGCGTTAAATGCGCTGATCGAAGGAAAAGGCACTGGATTGTTTTCTGTAGTGATTGGAGATGAAGCGGTTTACAGGTCTGTAAAGTACATCATAACCCTCGATACGGATACGCAACTGCCACGCGATACTGCCTGGAAGATGGCCGGAACGATGGCACATCCTTTAAATCAACCTTTTTATTCTGAAAAAAAGAAAAGGCTCACTGATGGGTACACCATACTTCAGCCGAGGGTTTCCAATAGTCTGCCCCTAACCGGTAGTTCTATTTATGCCCGCATCCATGGTAATGAACCTGGAACAGATCCGTACACCAGGGCGGTGTCAGACGTATACCAGGATCTGTTCAATGAAGGATCTTTTATAGGAAAAGGAATTTATGATGTTGCGTCTTTTGAGAAAACTTTGAATAACCGGTTTCCCGACAACCGTATCCTAAGCCATGATCTCCTGGAAGGGGCATATGCAAGAGCGGGGTTAATGTCCGACGTGCAATTGTATGAAGAATACCCGGATGCATACCTGGCAGATATCCACCGAAGGCATCGCTGGATCAGGGGTGATTGGCAGATTGCAGACTGGATCACTCCTTTTGTTCCTGGTCATGATAAAAAAATTCATAAGAATCCGGTCTCGCTTCTTTCCAAATGGAAAATATTTGACAATCTTCGCCGCAGCCTTGTTCCCATCGCAATATTATTGATATTACTTGCAGGTTGGACGGTACTGTCAAATGTCTTTTTCTGGACAGTGGCCGTTGTGGTGATCGTTTATCTGCCTGGGTTATTAAATTTCTGCTGGCAGCTTAATGATGTACCTGGCGATGTTGTTTTCAGCCAACACCTTTCTTACACTGCCCGTTCATTCAGGGATAGCCTCGCCCATAACTCTATAAACCTCCTCTGTCTGCCCTTTGAAGCATTTACTAATCTGCATGCGATACTGCTCACGAATTGGCGCATATTTATTTCGGGTAAAAATCTGCTTCAATGGAACCCTTCTTCAAACAATCACAGGAAAAATGCCATCGATAGTAATTATTTAGCAATGTGGCCTGCGCCTTTTGTTGCGCTCACCTGTTTTTTAGTATTGACTGTTTATTTTCCTTTTTCCCTTTTAACAGCATTTCCTTTTTTGGGGGCATGGTTCCTTTCCCCCGTGGTTGTATATTATATCAGCCGCCCGGCAATTATTGGCAAGGCAACGATATCTGCAGGCCAGTCAGTTTATCTTCGCCAGCTTGCGAGAAAGATATGGTCTTTTTTTGAAACTTTTGTTACTGTTGAAGACAATTGGCTTCCTCCTGATAATTACCAGGAAGAACCGGTGGAAAGAATTGCACACCGTACTTCTCCTACTAATATCGGTTTATCATTATTGTCCGCTCTCACGGCGGCAGATTTTGGGTATATCACAAACAGTGAACTACTTGAGCGTACTTCAAATACACTCGAAACCTTGCAGCGCATGGAGCGGTATCGCGGACATTTGTATAATTGGTATGATACCAAGTCCCTGATTCCACTTCACCCTAAATATATTTCCACAGTAGACAGCGGTAATTTTGTGGGGCACTTACTTACCCTCAAGCAGGCCTTGCTTGATATTCCTGAAAAAAGGATATTAACCATGGCTTCATTCAGAGGCCTGCTCGACACATTAGGCATCCTGATAATTAAAACTAAAGACAAGGCTTTGTTGGAAAAATTCAGGGATGATTTTGAAAGCAGTTATGCGTCACAGCTAGATAATCTTTCCAGCCTTAAGATCTACCTGGATCAACTTGACCTTTCACTCAAAGAGATACTTACGCAGCTTGACCTGGTTCCTGACAATGAAGATGACTGGTGGGCTGAAAAACTGGTATTACAGTTAAGGGCCATAAAAAAAGAATTGGTAAGTTTTATTCCCTGGTTGAAATTGGCTGAAGCCCCCGCTAAGTTTCAGTCTGTAATACCGGATTTTGCAATTGTGCCCAGTATTAACCAGCTTTCTAAGATCGAGCAATCTTTTTTACAAAGGATCGTAGCGGCGTATTATCCTGATAATACTTCAGAAGAAAATGAATGGCTGAACAATTTTCGGAAGGGCATAACAGAGTCAGCAAGACGTGCAAAGGAAATGCAGTTAAGGATTGGCCAACTGATAGCAAGATGCACAGATCTTTCAAATATCGAATACGATTTTTTATATGACGAGTCACAACACCTGTTGAGCATCGGCTATAATGTTGATGATCACCGGAGAGACAATAGTTTTTACGATTTGCTGGCCTCAGAAGCAAGGATGACAACGTTTGTAGCCATTGCCCAGGGTAAACTGCCACAACAAAGTTGGTTTGCCCTGGGCAGGCAGCTAACCAATATCGGTAGCACATCGGTATTGCTTTCCTGGAGTGGTTCTATGTTCGAATATTTAATGCCGCTCCTGGTAATGCCCTCTTATGAAAATACCTTGCTGGATCAAACGCATAAAGCGGTTGTACAAAAACATATTGATTATGGAAGAAAGAGAAATATTCCCTGGGGTATTTCTGAATCTGGTTACAGCCTCGTGGATGCACACCTGAATTACCAATACCGTGCTTTTGGAATTCCCGGTCTTGGTTTCAAACGTGGCCTGGGAGAAGACCTGGTAATTTCACCTTACTCAACTATTATGTCACTGATGGTGGCACCTAAAGAGGCCTGCGATAATATTGAAATTTTAAAAGAGGCCGGCTTTGAGGGAAAGTATGGTTTTTATGAAGCGATAGATTATACTGCTTCCAGGTTGCAAAGAAGACAGTCTCACATAATCATAAAATCGTTCATGGCGCACCACCAGGGAATGAGTTTGCTGTCCATCAGTTACCTGTTGTGTGATAAACCGATGCAAGAAAGATTTGAGTCAGATGTACAGGTTAAATCTGCTTTGTTATTATTGCAGGAACGAATACCCCGCATCACCACTTTTTATTCACCCACGGTGCATGAAGGAGATGTGAGTATTACACCCGGTGGAACTGAATCGATGCGTGTTATCACCACAGCCGATACGACCATTCCTGAAGTACAGCTATTATCAAATGGATGTTACCATGTAATGCTGAGCAATGCCGGTGGAGGTTATAGTCGTTGGAAGAGTATAGCACTTACCCGTTGGCGTGAAGACAGTACCTGTGACAATTGGGGAACCTTTTGTTTTATCCGCGACCTGGAAAGCAATGCTTACTGGTCCTCCGCTTTTCAGCCAACATTAATTCAGGGTAATAATTACGAAGCCGTTTTCTCACAGGGCCGGGCGGAGTTCAGGCGCAAAGACCATTCCCTGGAAACGCATACCGAGATCATTGTATCTCCTGAGGATGATATCGAATTACGAAGGGTTCATTTAACAAATAAATCCCGTAAAAAAAGGCTTATTGAAATAACCAGCTATGCAGAAGTGGTGCTGGCAAGTCCGATGTCTGATGAAGCACATCCGGCGTTCAGTAATCTTTTTGTTCAAACAGAAATTATCAGACACAGGCATGCCATTATGTGTACGAGGCGGCCGCGTTCAGTTGATGAAAACAATCCTTCCATGTTTCATCTAATGAAAGTACATGATGCTGAAATTCAGAATATTTCTTATGAAACTGACCGGGCTGAATTTATAGGAAGGGGAAATGCTGTAAATGATCCGAAAGTGATGAACCAGTCCAGCGAATTATCGGGCGGCGAAGGGTCTGTGCTTGATCCTATAGTTGCGATACAATACCGGATTTTCATTGAACCCTATGAAACGGCCACCATTGATATGATCTTCGGTGTCGCAGAAACAAAGGATTTGTGCAACAATCTTATTGAAAAATACCAGGACAAAAGCAGCAGCAACCGCGGGCTTGAACTCTCCTGGACGCACAGCCAGGTTATATTACGGCAGATCAACGCAATGGAAGCTGATGCGCAATTATATAACAGGTTGGCCAGCTCGATCATTTATGCAAATGCGTCACTTCGTGCTGATCCCGCAATAATAATTAAAAACCTGCGGGGCCAATCCGGTCTGTGGAGTTATGCAATATCCGGAGATCTGCCAATCGTGCTTTTGCAGATCGAAGATTCGGCCAATATTGAATTGGTAAAACAATTATTACAGGCACACGTTTACTGGCGTTTAAAAGGTTTGATTGTTGACCTTGTTATTTGGAATGAAGACCATGGCGGCTACCGGCAGGCGTTATTAGACAGGATCCACAGCATGGTTGTACCCGGCATCTCTGCCGACCTGAAGGACCAGCCCGGTGGAATTTTTATCAGGTCAGCGGACCAGATATCCAATGAGGATCGGATTTTGTTTCAATCAGTTGCTCATGTCATCATATCCGATAAATTTGGAACACTTGAGGAACAGATCAATAGAGGAAATAAATTTAAAACTGCCATCCCATTTTTTAGCCCCGCAAGATTTCATACGTCGGCTGATATTGATGCAAGCGGGATTTCGTTACCGGATGGGTTACAATTTTTTAACGGAACCGGTGGTTTTTCAAAGGATGGTAAAGAGTATGTAATTCTTACAACGCCCGATCAGCACACCCCGGCACCGTGGGTAAATGTATTGGGTAATGCTGGTTTTGGAACCGTGATTTCGGAAAGCGGCCAATCGTATTCGTGGGTAGAAAATGCGCACGAAATCCGGCTTACCCCCTGGAACAATGATCCTATTTCTGATCTGAAGGGAGAAGCATTTTATTTGAGAGATGAAGAGAGTGGAAGATTCTGGTCCCCGTCCCCGTTACCATCCCGTGGCAAGCCGGCTTATATTACCCGCCACGGCTTTGGGTATAGCATATTTGAACACAGGGAGGATGGGATAGAATCTTCTATGACCGTTTTTATTGATGTAGATGCTCCGGTTAAATTTATCGTGCTGAAGATCCGTAACAATTCAGGCAGACCACGCCGCATGTCTGCGACAGGTTACGTTGAATGGGTATTAGGAGACCTTCGGGCAAAGACATTAATGCATACCATAACTGAAACGGACAAACGTAGCGGCGCCATCCTTGCAAGAAATTATTACAGCACGGAATTTGAGCACCGCGTTGCTTTTTTTGATGTGGACGATACCGGCCGCACTTTTACAGGTGACAGGTCGGAATTCATAGGCCGCAATGGAACCCTGGCGAATCCTGATGCGATGGGGCGTACCAGGCTTTCCGGAAAAACCGGTGCGGGTATGGATCCCTGCGCGGCACTTCAGGTTATCTTTGATCTAGGGGAGGAGGAGGATAAAGAAATAACCTTCCGCCTGGGCGCAGGTAAGAATATCAGTGATACATTGGCGATCATCCAACAGTATGAAGGTATCATAGCAGCAAAAGATGCTCTGAAAAGAGTTAACCGGTTCTGGGAAGCAACCTTAAGCAGCATAAAGATTGAAACACCGGATGCAGCAACGAATATACTCTCCAATGGATGGCTTACTTATCAAACACTTGCCTGCAGAATATTGGCAAGGAGTGGTTTTTATCAATCAGGAGGCGCATTCGGTTTCAGGGATCAGTTGCAGGATGTGCTGTCCCTACTTCATTCAAAACCGGCGCTCGTTCGTCAGCAGATTATTTTATGTGCTTCCCGTCAGTTTAAAGAAGGAGATGTGCAGCACTGGTGGCATCCGCCAAAAGGGAGAGGCGTGCGCACTACTTGCTCCGATGATTATTTATGGCTCCCATATGTAACCGCCAGGTATGTAGAAACAACGGGGGATGAAACCATACTGGACGAACCCGTTTATTTTTTAGACGGAAGATTGTTAAATGCCGGAGAAGAATCTTACTTTGATCTTCCTATCCGGTCAGACAAACAGGCAAGCTTGTACGAACATTGCGTGATTGCAATCAGGCATGGGCTAAAATTCGGCGTAAATGGATTACCGTTCATTGGATCCGGGGACTGGAACGATGGTATGGATAAAGTAGGTACCCACGGAAAGGGCGAAAGTGTTTGGCTTGCATTTTTTCTTTTTGATATTTTGAACAGGTTTTCAGAAACGGCATTACTTAAAAAGGACAATGATTTTGCTGGCATTTGTTTGCAGCATGCTGCGACGCTCCGTGAAAATATTAACAGGAACGCCTGGGACGGTGCCTGGTATCGCCGTGCTTATTTTGATGACGGCACTCCACTTGGTTCAAAAATAAATGAAGAATGTAAAATTGATTCTATTGCACAGAGCTGGTCAGTTTTGTCAAAAGCTGGTGAAAAAGACCGTTCCTTAATGGCAATGCAGTCAGCAGGAAAATACCTCGTAAAGGAAGCAGATGGTATGATACAACTCTTTGATCCACCGTTTGACAAGTCTTCCTTAAATCCGGGTTATATCAAAGGTTATGTGCCGGGTGTAAGAGAGAATGGTGGCCAGTACACGCATGCTGCTATCTGGCTGGTGATGGCATTTGCGGCATTGGATGACAGGGAAAAAACCTGGGAATTGCTAAGAATGATCAACCCGTTGAACCGAAGCAGCGACGCATTAAAGGCTGCGATTTATAAAGTTGAACCTTATGTAATTGCTGCTGATGTGTATGCAGAACCTATGCACAAAGGCCGTGGGGGATGGACCTGGTATACAGGTTCTGCAGGATGGATGTACCAGTTGATTATTGAGTCGTTCATCGGGTTGAAACGCACGGGAACCCTTTTAAAATTTAAACCTTGTGTGCCTGCCGGATGGAATGAATTAAAAATAAGTTACCGCTACATGGATACGGTGTACAATATCAAACTTCACCTGGGACAGCAGCAAGGTAATTTTAAAATGTTGGCAGATGGCGTTGAAACAAATGATTTAGCAATAACGCTGGTTAACGATCAGGCAACGCATGAAGTAACTATTTTTTTTGACGCATTGCAGGAGGAATTAGCCTTGTAAACAACCAATGTATTCGAGCTGTGTTGAAACGCAAGTCGTGCCAAAATCTTTATCAACGGCATTAGCATTTTAAAACTGCGTTAATAGCCCTTTCATTTTCAAAAGTTAATCCGGCCGCAGTTCGTAAAGAATGCTGATGAGATTATTGTGGCCAAGATCTGTATCAATCATAAACGATCTTCGCTGCCTGCCGTCAATAATTTCGAGGATGGCTGTGTTTGGAATAATCGCTCCGAGGTTGTCTGCAATAAAAATAATTTTGTTTGGGCCTGGATCGAGGATCACTTCAATGAACTGAGGTTTTTTCTTTACAGGAAAAGCCTGTACAACCCAGTGCCCGTTGATATTTAATGAAATCGTATCACCATCTTCCACTGCATCATCCCATAATGCCAGGATAATCTTTCTTGCATTTGCTTTAATATTGCCTACTGGCTTTGAACTTCTTAAGAGTGCTGTTTCTGCCTTTGCCCTTGCATTATCCTCTTTCAAAAGATTCTTACCTTCCGTATCGGGATAGTGGTAATTTTTGATGTCTTTTTGTAGATCGGCCTCTGACAGCTCACGGAGAATACTGTTTGACAGCGGGCTATTGTCTTCCTTCTCTTTTTCAATTTCGGGCGCATAATAAATTTTCGCTACAATGAAAGTAGCCGCCAGATCTTTCTGATTGCTAAAATCCATAGAAAACTTTTTGTCGCCGAAATCAGCATGGAGGACACCGGTATTTGCGGGCGTTTTGCCATAATTGTCTGCAAAAAAAACGAGAATATTTAATCCGGTGTCAAGCCTTATTTCTTCGGATGGCTTTCTGGCGCCGAGGTCATTTTGATCAATGATGGCGTTTCCATTCAAGACAACAGATACAACACCACTACTTTTTTTATTACCGGTAAAATTGATGACGCCGTTGCGATCATTTACTTTAATGGTATCAATGATGCCATAATAACCGGCCGAAAGGCCTGGCTTCAAAATGCTGTCGACATAGCTGTTTTCAAGCGGCGTATTATTTGCCTTTTTTAATTTAATCTCAGCATCTTTAAAAAAATTCCGGAGAACAGTTGCCGTAGGTTGTTGTGAAAGCGCAAATTGCCTCTCCTCCGGCATAAGTATACCATATTGCTTCGCATACATTCTTTCGGCAGTTAAAGTGGCAATTCCCTTATCCCGGCTGTAATCAAATAAACCGTTCAAAAGAATGGTCCAGTTGCCTATGGAAAAAGTAGTTTCAGCTGTAGCAACTTTATTTCGCCCGATGGCGAGTTGCCTGATATTTCTTTTTACCAGCAGCAGGTGATAAGTGGCCGAAAAACTGTCGTATTTAATGGTCAATTCAGCAGGATAAAGCAGGTTTTGTTCGGCTGTACCGATCTCCAGATCCAGGCTGATATAACTGTTTTCGTTTTCTACCGGCCTGTATTCCATATGCCAGCTGCCCGGGAATACGTCCGTTTGTGCCATTGACGTAAATGGAAAAGCTATGACAGCGAATAAAAATATTAGCATCTTGCACTTCATGTACGCGTTAGCTTTATTATGATAATTAAGCTCCTCATTCAAATAATTCCAGTTTATTTTTCGGTCGCCGCTGGTTCTCCCATATAAAATTCTTAAGAAACTTTTGGTCCGGGGGAACCTGCTTCAGCGGAAATAAGGTGCCGTCAACATCATTTATAAATTTAATCTTATTAAGTTCCTTGTTCACAAAAAAAATGTCAATAACATCTCCCTTGCTTCGGTTCATACCTACATAGGCGCTGTCATCATCCTGGGGATAAAACACAGCTTCAGCAGGAGAGCCTTTTACCCTTATATAATCTACGGTTCCATCTTTGAAATAGCCGTTAATGGTTCTTCCACCCATTTGGTTGTAAAAGCCTTCCCTGGTTTTGTTAACTACAATGCCATTATAAAATACATACAATCGTTTTGCCTTTTGATTTTCGGTGTACATGTGCATAGTGTCCCCCTTGACCTGCGTGCTGTCGTTCCAAAAAACCGGGTGGCCAAATAATTTAAAGGTAGAGTCTTCCGTAGAATAATACATGCTGTCGCTTACTGCCTGCAGCGAATCATTGTAAATCTTTACATGGTGAAATCCCAGGAAATACCTGATGCTGTCTTTGGGGATTTTATCGATGTTGACAGCCGATATTCCTTTTACCGTATCTACCGTATTAACGGCTTTTACAATGCTATCCGTTTGTCCAGATAATGAAATCAGGGAATCAGTTTTTGTTGTGTCAGGGATTAGCGGTTCATTTTCCTTGACTTTTGAAATGGGGGAATGTTGTTTTAGGCTATCAATAGTTGGATATGTATTGCCTGTTATTCTCGAAAGTTCTGAATCAAAACTAAGGCTATCTTTTCCAGGAAGTATAGACCTGTTCTTTGTTACCGTTTTTCCAGGCGAGGTAACATTATTTTGTAAGGTATCTTTCGTAACTGAAAAATTTGTTGTCAGAGCCTCATCTTTTCTGAGGCCGGAAAACAGCGTATCGGCAGCGATATAAGTACTGTCACCGTCTTTGTACAATATCATCACAGGTTTCCGGGTTGCAAGAAAAGTGCTGTTTTTTTTATCTATCAGCAATTGATCGCCGAGAACGATCACATGATTAACACTATCTACAAATTTCCCTCTTCCCTCAATCTGAATAATCCCTGTCTTCTCTTCAAAAGCTATTTTATTACCGCTGATAAAAGTGGTGCTGTCACTAAAGGAACTCCGGCTGTCAAAAATGGCATTGCCGGTTTCCAGGTTGTAGGATCCGGATTCGGTATCAATGATTCCATCTTTGCTTATGATATGTGTTGGTGAAATAAAATATGCCGTTTTAAATTCAGTATTGTATCGCAGGCTATCGGCAGTCATGTTGTACTTGGGATCCACCAGGTGCACATTCTTTTTGAAGAAGACATCTTTGGTATCTGAATAGTAAGTTGCCGCCTCACTGGTTAAAACTGTTTTGTCATTTATGACTTTGCCGCCATTTTTATAATTGGCTATGCCGGAAGCAATATTGTATTCCAGGTCTTCTGTGGTTAAGGTTGCTTTCCCGTCCGTTAGCTTTACATTTTTTTTCAAGTAAGCTATTCTTTCGTTACCAATATACTTGAGGTATTGGGCGTAAGTGTGCATGGTATCTCCATCATTGATGTGTACATTTCCAAAAACTTCGGCTATGCCCGTCAGTTGGTTTAGAACGATGCTATCTCCGTTAAGTATGGTATTACCCTGTCTTACACTCGCATCGCCTGCAAGTGTCTGCAGCACTGTTGTGTCATTTATGGTGATTTGCCGCTGGCTTCCGGCCCTGATAATTTCAATCGTTCTCACCGTATCGCTAGCAGGAGCAGTTAGCTGTGCAATACTGCGTTGCACCATCAGAAAAGAGGCGCAGAGTAAAAATATTTTGTAAAGAATTGACAACAGTATAATTTATGGTTCCAGGTATAATGCTGCAATTTGCATCATTATATTATAATGCTATCATAAATTTTGCTTGTTTATGGCGCTTTTCGGATGATATAAGGGGAGTTGACAGTATCTACTTCCGGGTAAGTCAATGGGGAATTCTTTTGTTTTTTGCCGAACACAGATATTGACACATACCGTTTTGGATTTACCCTGATATCGTCTATTAAAAGATTCAGTTTATTTGCTGTAGAGGCCAGGTTTTTATACAGCGCAGGATCATTTAATAACAATCCGGCAGTTCCGTCAGAACGGTCAAGTTTTCCTGTCATTGTTTTCAGATCATTAACGGTAGCGTCAAGTTTATTCAGTGTTTTTTTAAGATCAAGTTGGGAGAGGTTGGAAGTCGTCTTGTCAAGATTTGTTAGCACACTCGTGATTTTGTCATTGTTGGCTGCAAGGTTACTGGTAACCAGGTTGGCATTATTCAGTGTTTTAGCCAGCGCTCCTGTCTGTGAATTCAGTATTTGATTAAGAGAAGCACTTGACGTTAATAAGGCCGCCGTTATTTTATTGAGATTTTCCAGTGTGCCGTCGATGTTATTTTTTGCCCGTGGATCTATGACGCTGTTCACTTTATTAAGCAGGCTATCGATGGCGGTAACAGCCTTGCTAACTTCAAATAAAACGGGATCAACTTTTTTTAATACGTCATTGAAAATGCCTGCGGATGCTTCTGTATACACGGTGTCATTGTTCTTCAAATTGTTAACCTCATCGCCCAATTTGATATCGATGCTCGGCGTACCCAGCAAATCTGGTTTTATGATAGCGATGGAATTTTTAGGAATATTAATGTCTTTAGTAATGTTCATATTTACCAGAATACGCCGCATATCCTTGTCCGTACTTATCTTATAAACGGTGCCCACCTGAAGGCCATTTATTATCACAGGGTTAGAAGGGGCAAGTTTCTGGACATTTCCGTATATTCCAAATAGGGTAGTGCTGTTGTTGAAAAAAGTTTTTCCTTTTAAGAAATTAAAACCTAGTACAAGTACAACGATGGACACAACGGCAATCACCCCTACTTTTAATTCATTTGATATTTTCACGTTTGTAAAAATTTTACATTAAAAATGTTTGTTTATGGAATTTTCCACTATCACCCAGTAGCATACCGTTGTATGAAATTACAGGTAGTTATTGATATTAATGAAAAATACAGGTACAGCTATAAAGTACATTCCCTCATTTTTCAAAAATCATTCCATAAGACTTTTTGCTTATTAATTGGATGCTGACCTGGGAGTTTCAGACAACGCCTTATAGCGTATAACGGCATATGTTATAGCTTCTGCCATCTCCTGCTGGCCTTTTTCAATGTTTTAATACCGTTCGTCCTCGGGGTTATTAATAAAACCGGTTTCAATAAGAATAGCGGGCATATTTGTGGCTTGTAATACCCATATTCCTTTTTGACGCTGGTTTACACCCAGGGCCGGCCGGCCGGTTTCATCAATTTCTTCGTTAACAATCGTAGCCATACGATCACTTTTTTCCTGGAAGCGTTTGGCATAGATCTGGGCGATGGTCCTGCCTTCAGGCGTATTAAAATCAAAACTACTGTAAGTAGAATCGGTGCTGGCTCCTGCCTCCACTTCAAACTCTCCTTCCTCCTGCATGATGGCTTTTAATTTATCACTTGTTTTATGGGCAGCGAATATCCACACGCTGGTACCATTTCGGGTGAGGGGAAGTTTAAAGTACTCATATACTGGTTCCACTACCGAGTATGGAGTAGAGATCTTTCTTCTTTTTTTACCTTTTCCTTTATAACTGACTTTGTAACGGGTAACGGTTCTTGAACCTATTTTTCTACGCCCCGTTTTTAACGGGCCTGAATCAGCGTGTATACAAAGAAAAAGATCGCCATGATTTTCATTAGCGATCCGGGCTTTTTCTCGGGGATCCTGGAAAATATCGGTGGTACGTGTCGCTACGGTTTTAACTTCAGGAAGTCGTTTTTTCAATTCTTCCACAAGCTTCAACGAAATGCCCAGCGTGATATCTTTTTCTTTTGAACGTAAAGAATTTTCGTATTGACCCACAGCGCCGTTGTCTGTTCCACCATGACCGGCATCAACAACAATGGTTTTTAATCTTCTTGGGGTTTGGGAGAAACTATGGCTGAAAAAAAGATGAAAAATGGACAATAAAAAAACACAGATTATTTTACTTCCTCGCATGTGTATCAGGTTTTTTAATGGGTTTGCATTTGTATAATTATTCACAAATACATTATGCTATTATGGCTATTTTTGTCAATTACAGCTATGAACCATCTCTACAAAGGTAAGACAAAAAATATACTAGCTTGGCTGACTGCTCCTGTTTTCGTTTTTCTAACGTCATATGGCAGCGCATTTGATACCAATCATTTCATTTTTCACATTAGTTTAACGGCAGATACCATTCCAGTGAAGCGATTAGACAGCATCGTTTTAAAGAATTTAAGGGATAGTTTGTTGGGTTCCGGAGATTCTGTCAACAACGCAATTCCTGAAATGTCGCAGCCCGGCATTATCGAAATAAAGGATACCACGAAGTTTACTAATAACGAGACGGTTTATGCGGATACATTATCATTTAAATCTTCTAAAGATACGCTCGATGCTCCCGTCGCTTACCATGCCGATGATTCGATGGTATTTGATGTGCCTTCAAAAAAACTACTCTTGTATGGAAAAACGTCAAGTGTAAAATATCAAACAAGTGAATTGGGTGCGCCACTCATTGAA
>JACMPR010000082.1 GCA_014377385.1 Ferruginibacter sp.
ATAAAATACCAGGCTGTTTTTTCAGGCTGGGTGTTGGCAACAAAGAAAAAAACATTACCAGCGGCGTTCATACGCCAACGTTTAACATAGATGAACGGGCTATTGAACATGGGATGGGAATGATGAGCTGGTTAGCCATAACGAGTTAAACGTTTAAACGCGTTGGTTCAAAGCCTTCTTGCCCAACACGCTAACCAGAATGAACCTTAAACCTTAAACTATTAAACCTTAAACGATACAAATGAAAATAGCTTTCCACGGTGCAGCACAAACGGTAACAGGATCAAAACATGTGCTGACACTTAACAACGGCAAAAAAGTTTTACTCGACTGCGGAATGTTCCAGGGGATGGGTGAGGAAACAGATTCTATGAATAAGGACTGGGGATTTGTTCCGGCAGAAATAGATTATTTAATTCTGTCGCATGCGCACATCGATCATTGCGGACTTATCCCAAAACTGATAAAAGACGGGTACAAAGGATCGATATATGCCACCCCTGCCACCAAGGATCTTGCATCCATATTGATGGAAGATTCTGCCGGTATCCAGGAGAATGACATAAAATTCGCCAATAAAAAAAGGGCTTTACAGGGCCTGCCTTACCTCCAGCCTTTGTACAATACTGCGGATGCACTCCTTGCGGCTGATAAATTTTTGGTGGTGGATTATGAGCAGTGGCACACAATAGAAGAGGGGCTGGAATTTTGTTATTCCGATGCAGGCCATATTATTGGAAGTGCCGTAGTACACCTGCGGATCATTGAAAACGGAAAGCAGACCCGCATCAGTTTCAGTGGAGATGTTGGCCGGTACCGCGATCTCATTTTAAAATCTCCTTCAACATTTTCGCAGGCAGACTATATTTTATTGGAGTCAACCTATGGAGATAGCCTGCACGACGAAAAACATCCTACCGCTGATTCCCTGCACCAATGGATACAACATACCTGTATAGAAAAAAAAGGAAAACTGATCTTACCGGCATTTAGTGTAGGTCGCACCCAGGAACTCTTATATACCTTAAACCAACTTGAAATTGAAAACCGTTTGCCAAAGGTTGAATATTTTGTGGATAGCCCGCTTAGTATCAAAGCCACGCAAATTGTAAAAAAATACCCGCAATATTTTAATGCCCGGATTCAAAAAGTGATACAAAGTGACAGCGATCCTTTTGGGTTTGCAGGATTGAAATTTATTAATTCGGTTGATGAATCTAAGTTGCTTAATTATTATAAAAATCCCTGCGTCATTATTTCAGCCAGCGGGATGGCCGATGCGGGCAGGGTAAAACATCACATCAGTAATAATATTGAGAACAGCCGCAACAGTATTGTACTTACCGGGTATTGTGAACCAAATTCTCTGGGAGGCAGGTTGATGCGGCATCCAAAAGAGGTAGGCATATTTGGGCAAACACACGAGGTGAATGCAGAAATTGGTGAGATGCGCAGCATGAGTGCGCACGGAGACTATGAAGACCTGTTACAATTCCTTTCCTGCCAGGATCCCCGACTCGTTAAAAAGCTTTTCCTTGTACACGGAGAATACCCGGTTCAGCAAAATTTCCGCGACAGGCTTATTAAAAAGGGTTTTTTAGATGTGGAGATCCCAAAAAGACACCAGGTAATAGGGTTAGGATAGTGTTGTGCTGCTCCCAAAATAATTAAACTGTTTGCAGACGCAGATTGCCCGGGAAATGACAGGAGGAAATTAAAATCCTGCCAGAATCTTTACAGGGGATAAGGAACTTTGATTAATAGCTGTAAGACCTGCTGTAATCTTTGCCAGATAACATTGGCAATTGTTTAGCTAAAACCCTTCCATTTAAGCCAACATAGAGTATGCCTTCTCCGAGGTCTGCTTCAGTGTAAGTATATCGGCTGGTAGTTTTTGCTACAGTATTTTTACGAACTGATTTTAGGTGAGTACCTGCTGTAGTAAGATTATTTGTGTGCTGCTTTTTCATTGCATTATGATTTAATGGAGTGGATATAAAAATTGTGCCGGATTTTAGCCCTTTCTTTTTAAACGGCGGAGACAAATAATTATTGTAATGCGGGAAGTTTTGGGATAGTTTTCTACATTAACCACGTCCCGGAAAGTGCTATGTCAGAATTCCTTGCCCCAGGCATTGTTCAGCTCCTTACTGATCCTTAACAAAAGGATTTCATTAATTAATTCGGAATTTCCCCAAACTTGCCCCAACTTTATACCATGGAAGCCTACGGCAAAATACTCCTTATTGCAATGCCCGTTTTTTTACTGCTGGTACTTTTTGAGAAATGGTATGGATGGCGCAAAGGGAAGGACACCGTGCGAAGTATGGATATGATGAGCAGCCTAAACAGCGGAGTTACCAATGTAACCAAGGATGTACTCGGCCTCAGCATCGCACTCATCAGCTACGAATGGCTGGTTAGCAGGATCGCCATCATACACATTGAAGCAACATGGCTCACTTTTGTAATTGCTTTTATAGTGCTGGATTTTGCCGGCTACCTGGTGCACACCCTGGATCATAAAATCAATTTTTTCTGGAATAGCCATATCATTCACCATAGCAGCGAAGAATTTAACCTTGCCTGTGCCCTGCGGCAAAATGTTTCTGTTTTTATAAGATTATTTGTGATACTGCTGATACCTGCGGCCGTGCTGGGTGTCCCGCCACAAGTCATCGCTGTAGTGGCGCCCTTGCATTTATTTGCTCAGTTCTGGTACCATACACAGCATATCAATAAAATGGGTTTCCTCGAAAAAATAATAGTAACACCTTCCCATCACCGGGTGCATCACGCCATCAACAAAGAATATATCGATAAGAACTATGGACAGATATTTATTTTCTGGGATAAGCTATTTGGAACTTTTCAACAAGAGTTAAAAGACGTACCGCCGGTTTACGGGATCACAAGGCCCGTACGAACCTGGAACCCCCTCAAAATAAATTTCCAGCACATGTTGTTGCTTATCAAGGATGCCTGGCATGCCCAAAGCTGGAAAGATAAATTGCGTGTTTGGTACAAGCCAACCGGCTGGCGGCCTGCCGATGTTGCAGAAAAATATCCTGTTTATAAAATCGAAGACGTTTACGCTTTTGAAAAATATGATACCCGTTTTTCAACATCATTTCTAACGTGGACGTGGGCACAGCTTATCCTGTTACTTTTATTTGTAAGTTATCTTTTTGGAAACATTGCCGCAATAGGCAAACCAGGTATATTTATTTACGGGGGTTTTATTTTTTTATATGTTTATGCTTTTGCCGAATTGATGGATAAAAATAAGCACGCATTCTTCTGGGAACTCTTCAAATGTTTGCTGGGCATCGGCCTCATAATTTATTATGGTGATTGGTTTGGTACCGCTGCATTTGGAAGTTATATAAAATATATATTAGCATCGTATTTTATCATTTCATTGATTGTTACCGGCTATTTTACTTTTAATAAAAAGGTAGAAAATGAATTCGCATTACACTGATTTTACAAAGTGTACATGACAGGTACGAACACTGAACCACTTAAACAGCTTCATAGGGCTCGTTTGGTTCATGACTTAAATCGTTTTGCAAATTATTTTTAAAATTATATTCCGTTCACCATTTGTCCCATTTATTTCGTTCACTTTTCTTTCCCCGCGCAATTGAACCTCACAAAATAATTCGTTTACTAATTTGAAATCTTGTACAGCTCTTCCATGTGGGCTCAGCTCATGGTGATTTCGCGGGGTAAATTACATGTCTGTAAATGGAAGTACCTGCTGCAGCTAAGCCATTTGCAAAGGAGTTGGGCATGTTCACAAAAGTTGTAGAAAGTTTTAAGATCAAATTTGCCTGAGGCAGGTAGCATAGTAAAACTCATAATTCTTTTTTCTGCAATTCTCCATTCACTGTTCTCCATATTCTCAACGGATTTGCATGCTTCAATTCAAGGGGCAATAATGCATCCGGCCAGTTCTGAAAGGTTACCGGTCTTGCAAAACGCCGTATGCCATCTGCGCCCACGGAAGTGAACCTGCTGTCGGTAGTTGCCGGGTAAGGTCCGCCATGTTGCATCGCAAGGCACACTTCCACACCGGTGGGAACGCCGTTTAAAATAAACCTGCCACAAATCTGCTGCACGGTATCTACAAAAACTTCGTTGTAAAGAATATCATTTTCAGTCGCCATCAAAGTGGCGGTCAGCTGGCCTTGCAGGTTTTGAGCAACAGCATACATTTCATTCATGTCGGCGCAACGCACGATAATGGAGTAAGGGCCAAAAACCTCCTGCTGCAGCAGAGGATTGCCCATGAAATCTTTTGCTGAACTGACGGCAAGAGTTGGTCCGGCCATCATTCCTCCGCCAGCGCTCTCTAATCCAGCTGGTGAGTTTTGGTTATCACCCATAACTATTTTTACCCCATGCTGTGATAATGCCAGCTTTCGTTTTTCACTATAATTTTTGTATATACCACTGTTAAGCATAGCCGCAGGTGCAATTGAGTGTATTTCTTCAGAAAGCAGTTGTACAAATTTTTCCAGGTCATCGCCATCAATTCCTATTATGATGCCGGGATTGGTGCAAAATTGTCCAACACTCAATGTAATGGAAGCAGCGTACATTTTTGCAATTTCCTGGGCCGAGGAGCTGAGTTTTTCCGGCAAAAGAAAAACAGGGTTTACACTGCTCATCTCTGCAAAAACTGGAATAGGTTCACCGCGCTGGTTACCCCAATCGAATAACTGTTTGCCCCCCGCAAATGAGCCGGTAAAACCTACCGCTTTGCTGTGCGGGTGTTTTACAAGGGCTTCTCCTACTGAACTTGAAGCGCCGTACACATGGGCAAAGATGCCTGTTGGCAGCCCGCAACTTTCTGCGGCACGCCTGATGGCTTTAGCAACCAACTCACTGGTGGCTATATGCCCCGGATGAGCCTTTACAATAACCGGGCAGCCGGCTGCAAAAGCACAGGCTGTATCGCCACCTGCCGTGGAATAAGCAAAGGGAAAATTGGCAGCACCAAACACGACCACAGGGCCGAGGGGTACCAGCATTTTTCTAAGATCCGGTTTCGGAGGAACCCGGTTGACATCTGCCATGTCTATTCGAACATCCAGCCATTGTCCACTTTCACAAAATGCTGCATAACTGTTCAGTTGCTGTATGGTGCGATCCCGCTCAATTTGTAATCTTGCGGCTGTAAGATTGGTTTCCTTCATGGCCAGCTCTATTAATCCATCACCCAGGTTTCCTATTTCTGTTGCAATCCTTCGCATGAAATCAGCCCGTTGCGCGAGGCTCACTTTTTTATAGATTTTAAATGCCTGCCAGGAGCTTTCCATAACTGCATTGATTGCTTCGGTGGTAAAATCTTTAAACATACACGTATTATTAGTGAGCTGCAAGTTAGCTACGGACCTGCTTTTTTATCTTTTTGTAAGTTAAATCTTCTAACAATATGGCCAAAAGATCACAGGCTCAGCTGAACAAGGTACAATTGAAATCTTTGCTCTAGTTGCATTGGAAAAGGCCGGGTTAACATCAACCCGAATAGAACATTGAAAAGAGGTAAATGCCCTGGCAATTGAAAAGGTTACCCCAATTAAAAAAGCCTTCTCATATTTTGAAAAGGCTTCTCTTTTTGTACCATGTACGGGAATCGAACCCGTTATTCCTCCGTGAAAGGGAGGCGTCTTAACCGGTTGACCAACACGGCATCTTTTTTAAAGGACGGCAAAGATAACAAGAGGAATTTTTGTATCCAAATTTTTTAAAAAAAGATCGGTTAACATTGTATTTCAAAACTTTGATGGCCGTTGTGCGCTATGATCCGCCAATTCTTTCACTAAATCATACCGCTTACATCATACATCACACATATTCAGTAATTTTGCACACGCAAAAAAATTAGTTAACAAGTTCAAACATTAGTTATGAGTACAGTAAAAGTTGCCATCAATGGATTTGGCCGCATCGGCCGCCTTGTTTTTCGCCAGATCTACGATATGAAAGGTATCGATGTAGTGGCTATTAATGACCTTACCAGCCCTGCGGTATTGGCTCATTTACTTAAGTACGACAGCGCCCAGGGCCGTTTCGGTCAGGAAGTCACCTCTACTGAAAATGCCATTATTGTTAATGGTCACGAAGTAAAAATATATGC
>JACMPR010000083.1 GCA_014377385.1 Ferruginibacter sp.
CAAACACCCCGACTCCGAAGATTTTATAGATGCAAAGATGGATCAGGGTAAAGTAACCGGAGCCAATGTTTCTGTACGTATTGATGATGAGTTTATGAAAGCCGTAGCATCCGCGCAATCTTACCAGCAACAGTATCCTGTTGATAGTAAAATGCCCCTTTACAAAAAAGAAATCGACCCTGCGGCCCTTTGGAAAAAAATTGTACATAATGCCTGGCGTTCTGCCGAACCCGGAATTCTATTTTGGGATACCATAATTAGAGAGTCGCTGCCAGATTGTTATGCCGATTTGGGGTATAAAACAGTCTCTACCAACCCTTGTGGCGAAATTCCACTTTGTCCGTACGATTCCTGCCGTTTGCTGGCCATAAACCTATTTAGCTATGTTGAAAACCCTTTTACCGCCAGAGCTAACTTTAGTTGGGAATTATTCAAAAAACACATTCATTCGGCTCAGCGCATCATGGATGATATTATTGACCTTGAACTGGAAAAGATTGACGCTATCCTGCAAAAGATTGCGGATGATCCCGAGGACGCAGAATTAAAGCGTACCGAAATTAATTTGTGGACCAACATCCGCACAAAGGCTAATGAAGGCAGAAGAACCGGTATTGGCATTACCGCCGAAGGCGATATGCTGGCTGCTATGGGCTTGCGTTATGGTAGTGATGAAGGGTCAGCGTTTGCCGTACAGATACATAAGACCATTGCTATTGAAGCTTACCGGGCATCTGTAACAGCAGCGAAAGAAAGAGGCGCTTTTACCCTGTTTGATGCCGACCGCGAAAAAAACAATCCTTTCATGCTTCGTTTGAAAGATGCAGATCCACAGCTTTATGATGAAATGCTGAAGCATGGCAGGCGAAATATTGCTTTGCTCACCATAGCGCCTACCGGGACAACAAGTTTAATGTCGCAAACCAGTTCAGGCATTGAGCCTGTATTTATGCCAGTTTATAAACGCAGAAGAAAGGTTAACCCAAATGATAAGGATGCACGCGTTGATTTTGTGGATGAGATGGGCGACTCATGGGAAGAATATGTAGTTTTTCATCATCGCTTTAAGCAATGGATGGAAGTGAATGGTCATGATCTGACTAAAGATTATTCGCAAAAACAATTGGACGACCTGGTAGCCCGGTCACCTTATTATAAAGCGACCTCTAATGATGTGGAATACCTGAAAAAGGTACAGATGCAGGGAGAAATACAACAATGGATTGATCACTCCATCAGTGTAACAATCAATATGCCTGCAGATGTAACAGAAGAAGTTGTTGGGCAATTATATATGGCCGCCTGGAAAGCCGGCTGTAAAGGTGTAACCGTATATAGGGATGGATCACGTTCTGGAGTACTGATAGCAAATACGGTACCCAAGCCCGGCACGGAACAGGGTAGTAAACCGATATTTCCGACAACCAGGCCGCCTGTGCTTAATGCCGAAATAGTTCGTTTTCAAAACAGTAAAGAAAAATGGATCGCGTTTATCGGATTGGTTGAAGGCAAACCTTATGAAATCTTTACCGGTTTTGCTGACGATGAGGATGGCACCCTGATCCCGGGATGGGTTAACGCTGGTCTTATTATTAAAAGCCGAGAGACGGATGGAGGATCACGTTATGATTTTCAATATGAGAATAAGCACGGGCATAAAACAACCATTGAAGGCTTATCCTATAAATTTAATCCGGAGTACTGGAATTACGCAAAGCTAATTTCAAGCACCCTGAGACATGGCATGCCCATTGAAAAAGTGGTTGATCTGATAAACAGCCTGCAATTGGATGAAGCTATTAATACGTGGAAAAATGGCGTAGCCCGTGCCCTTAAAAAATACGTGCCGGATGGCACGGAAGCAAAGAAGCAACAGTGCCAGAATTGTAATTCCGTTAACCTGCAGTACCAGGAAGGATGTTTAACCTGCAAAGACTGTGGCTCCTCCAAATGTGGATAGCTTAATAGTAAAAGACATGCGTACATGGTTGTTTGCATTTAAAGCTGTATTGGTTTTAAAAAGTTCGGGGTTAATGGCCATTCAGGCATCTTTATCCTTTGTTTTTTTTCCTTAAAAGAACGCATACGACCTGAAAGTGATCAGGGTCATTTTTTAAGAAATAATAAAAGATAATTTTGTCTTTTATTATTTAAACAATTAAGAAATGGAAGTATTAGACATTCTTGACGTTACGGTGATCGAACCACGGTTCAAGCACCCGGCGATTTTCGACAAGTTCGATTCCCTGTTGGCAGGCGAAGCATTTATTATTCACAACGACCATGATCCCAAGCCGTTATACTATCAGCTGTTAGCTGAAAGGGGCCAAGTGTTTATTTGGGATTATCTGGAAAGCGGCCCGGAAGCATGGCAGGTGAAGATCGCCAAAAAGACCGAGGCGGAAAACACCGAGACTATTGGTGAGATTGTAGCCAAAGACTATCGTAAGGCGCAGGTCTTCAAAAATATGGGCATTGACTTTTGTTGCGGCGGCAAAAAGACCATCGCTGAAGTCTGTGAGAAAAAAGGGATAGATCCTGGAGAAGTTGAACGCCAGCTTGCCGCAGTTAAAGGGGAAGAGTCGAATAGCGAGACCGATTTTCAGAACTGGGACCTTGGTTTTTTGAGTGATTATATTATTAATACCCATCACCGCTATGTCAGGGAAAATACGGCTTTTATACTGGAACTTGCGCAAAAGGTGGCCCGAGTTCACGGGGAGCATCATCCCGAGCTGATCAAAGTGGCGGAACTGTTCAGTCGGATTGGGAATGATCTGACTCTCCACATGGTAAAAGAGGAAAAAATACTATTCCCTTTTATTAAAGAGCTGGCGCAGGTATACAATTCTGGTGGAATGCTGCCGTCTGCGAACTTTGGAAAGATATCGGTGCCAATACAGGTAATGGATTCTGAACATGAGCAGGTAGGCGGGGATTTTGAGACCATACGCGGGATCACATCAAACTATCACTTGCCTGCGGATGCCTGTAGCTCTTATACCATCCTGTTTAAAAAGCTGGAAGAATATGAAAATGACCTGCATCGTCACGTCCACCTGGAAAGCAATATCCTGTTTCCTAAATCGATCAGCCTGGAAAAGGAATTATCGTAGCATAGGCAATAGTATTTTTTGGTTTGTAAATCAGCAGGGAAATAATGATACTTTCAAAATCATGTGAATACGCTATCCGGGCAACCGTATATGTAGCCTTAAAAACCGGGAAAGGTGAAAAGACAGGGATCATAGAAGTTGCTGAAGCAATTGGTTCGCCCATGCATTTTACAGGCAAGATATTGCAAACCCTGGTTCGTAAAAAAATACTTTCCTCGGCTAAGGGGCCAACAGGCGGTTTTTACATTGAAAATGGGCACCTGCTATTCCTGATTGACATTGTCAGGGCGATCGATGGTAACGGCCTGTTTTCATCCTGTGTCCTGGGGTTGGAGCGGTGTTCAGAAACACAGCCCTGCCCGATGCATGAACAGGTGAAGCCGATCAGGGAGATGCTTTTGAACGAATTTAGTAAAAAACCAGTGACTGAACTGGTAGCCGACTTCGAACTGAACCGCTACTTTTTAAAATAAACAAATTTGATACAATAAAGGACATAAGCATTTTATAATAAATAGGAGATAAAATATATATCTGGTGGAAATGAAACTTAATAGGGTCTGACTTGTCCTTAAATAAGATAATGTGATTTAAATCATATTTAAAGCCAAGAGCGGTCATTTCTAAGCTCCCTACTTCCTCTTATTTTTATTCTACTTAAAAAAAAGCAAAAATGAAAAATTTAAAGTCCTTACTTCTGACGCTGCTTGTAGCAGGTATGAGCCTTTTATATGCCTGTGGTCCGTCAAATGGCGACTCCGCAACAGAAAGCACTTCGGCAACTACGCCTGCGGCAACCGCAGACATCGACCCGGCGGCGAAAAGTGACAGTAAAGGTGTCGGCAGGTTTACCGATGTAAAACTGGCTGCTATCGATCCCGCAATGGCCGCCAAAGGCCAGGTCGTTTTCAATGCGAAATGCGGAGCCTGTCATAAAATGACCGACCAGAAGATAGTTGGCCCGGGATTGAAGGGTGTTACAAAAAGACGCACCCCTGAATGGATCATGAACCAGATCACCAATCCGGTCGAAATGGAACAGAAAGATCCGGTTGGTAAGGCGTTGCTTGAAAAACACCTCACCCAAATGACCTTCCAGAATGTAACGGATGACGAAACCCGCCAGATCCTGGAATAC
>JACMPR010000084.1 GCA_014377385.1 Ferruginibacter sp.
GGGATACTATATTAATTGAAAGAAATATTGTGCTGGATACAATTCTTAACAGCCTAAACAAAAACGCCGATATTAAAGCAGCAGAAAGCCAGGTGACGATCAACGAGCTAATCGTGAAGGAAACAGCGGCTCAAAGGTATCCATCTATTCGTGCAACTGCCGGTTATGCCTTTAGCAGGAACCAGGCGGGTGCCGGAAATTTATTACTTAACCAAAATTATGGTCCTACAGTTGGAATTTCGATCGCCGTTCCCATATTTAATGGCTCCATATTCAAGCGACAGCAACGCGTTGCCAAGATAGACGTGCAAAATGCAGGATTGCAAAAACAAATACTGCTGCGTGATTTTACCGCACTGGCCGTGAAACAGTTCCAGGCCTACACCAACACCATGAGCCAGTTGGATACCGCGAAGCAGAATTATACCCTTTCCAATAAATTACTTGAATTGACCTTGCTTCGTTTCAAGCTAAAACAGGCTACAGCTGTAGAAGTAAAGAACGCACAACAAAGTTTTGAAGAATCGGGTTTTCGCCTGGTAAATCTGAATTTTGCGGCTAAATCCGCGGAGATAGAGTTATTGCGGCTTGCAAATAAATTAACGTTGTGAACTTATCATTTTGAAACACCCACCCTCACAGTTCCTTGCTAATCACTTTCAATCCATTCTTTATCTGGTTTACCTTGTGTAATAACTCCTGCCTTTCACTACTTAAAATCGTAACATGTCCCATTTTACGGCCAGGCTTTGTTTCCTTTTTTCCATAAATATGCACAAACACATTATCCATTTTTAAAACCTCCTCTAACCCTTCATAACAGGCGGGCCCTGTGTAGCCACTTTCGCCTACTAAATTAACAATAGCAGCAGGCAGTATATTATCAGGATTGCCTAAAGGGTATTGAAGTATGATCCTCCATAACATATCAAACTGGCTGCTGTAGCAGGCTTCAATACTATGGTGGCCGCTGTTGTGAACGCGGGGCGCTGTTTCATTTACCAAAACGTTGTCATCAATATCAACAAACAGTTCCACCGCAAAAATACCGGGGCTTTTTAGTTCCTTCACCAATTTCATGGCTATAGCCTCAACTTTCCAGAACACTTTTTCGGGCAGTTCTGCCGGACTTAACTGGTGGCTTAATAAATGGAGCCGTTGATCAAACACCATATCAACCGGTGTGTAAAACCTGATATCGCCGGTGCTACTAACGGCAATGATTAACGCTATTTCTTTTTTTATATTTATTTTTTTTTCCAGTACCGCGGGTGCATCAAATCCATTACCAAGATCTTCTTTGTTTTTTATCATTTTCACCCCTTTACCATCATACCCACCGTGTGACAGTTTATGAACGGCGGGTAAAAAATCTACCTGTTCCGCCAGTTCCGCCAGGTTTTGTGTTACAACAAAATCACTTGTAGGTATCTGGTATTGCCTGTAAAATTCTTTTTGAAATATCTTATTTTTAATAATCTTTAAGGCGGCAGGTTTCGGGTAAACTAATACTCCTTCCGTTTCCAGTTTTTCCAGGGCGTGAATGTTGACGCCCTCAATCTCAATAGTAATGGCATCCAGCCCCTTACCGAAGTTATATACATCCTCAAAACTGTTAATATCACCCTTGATAAAATGATGACATAAATGTGCTGCCGGGCATTGGGCATCATTTTCCAGGATATAGGTTTCCACCGGATAATTTATAGCAGCTTGCAGTAACATTCGCCCTAACTGGCCGCCACCAAGAATACCTACTTTTTTCATCTGGCAAATATAAAAGGAAGGGGTGGAACGCCTGCTACTATTTTCAGAAAAATAAATGCCGCCGGTAAGCTGCACCTTGCTTTTACCATAACTTTTAGTTAGCTTTGAAATCAATGATACCTGATTACCCGCATAAGATTTTCGGCGACAAGCGCACCAACTACACTTTGCTGATGGTTATGCTGGCCATGGATTCGAATTAATATTTTTTATTCCCCCAACACAGTTCGGTTATCCATTTTCCTGTAGTTACAATTACAAGTCAATACAAATTATTATAAAAAATATTTTATGTCAACAACAACGGTTGCGACAGCAAACAATACGACAGAAGCCAACATAGATTTTCTCCCGCTCCATGGAACCGATTACGTAGAATTTTATGTTGGCAATGCAAAGCAGGCCGCTCATTTTTACAAAACTGCTTTCGGTTTTCAATCCCTTGCCTATGCTGGTCCGGAAACAGGCGTGATGGACAAAGTGAGTTATGTGATCCGTCAGAACCAACTCACGTTTGTTCTTACAACTCCGCTCAGGTCCGGAAACGAGATTGCGGCGCATGTGGCTAAACATGGCGATGGTGTTAAATTTCTTGCCTTAAAAGTGGATGATGCAACTGACGCCTGGAATCAAACAACGATGCGTGGCGGCAAAAGTTACCTGGAACCTGTAATTTTAAAAGACGATAAAGGAGAAGTTGTGATGAGTGGTATTCATACTTACGGGGAAACGGTTCACCTTTTTATCGAAAGGAAAAACTACGATGGTATTTTCATGCCAGGCTTCCGCGAATGGAAATCGACTTACAACCCTGTATCAGGCGGTTTGTTGTACGTTGATCATTGTGTGGGAAATGTTGACTGGAACCAGATGAATCCATGGGTTAAATTTTATGAAGATGTGATGGGGTTTAAAAATATCCTGACCTTTGATGACAAGGATATCTCTACAGAATATTCTGCTTTGATGAGTAAAGTAATGAGCAGTGGAAATGGATTCGTAAAATTTCCAATCAATGAGCCAGCGAAAGGAAAAAAGAAAAGCCAGGTAGAGGAATACCTCGATTTTTATGACGGCGAAGGCGTACAGCATGTAGCTATCGCTACGAAGAACATAGTGGAAACTGTTAAGGACCTGCAAAGCCGGGGAATTGAGTTTTTAAAAATACCTGCCAGCTATTATGCAGACGTATTGGACAGGGTTGGTAAAATTGATGAAGACCTGCAACCCTTGAGCGAACTGGGGATACTTATTGACAGGGATGAGGAAGGATACCTTTTACAGATTTTCAGTAAGCCTTTGCAGGACAGGCCTACGCTGTTTTTTGAAATCATCCAGCGCAAAGGTGCCCGGAGTTTTGGAAAAGGAAATTTCAAAGCATTGTTTGAAGCGCTGGAAAGGGAACAGGACGCACGCGGGAATTTGTGATCAATAGTCGATTGACGATCTAATTCCTCTTCGTGTATGTTGAGACGTTGAATTGGAGTGGTTGTCAGTGAAGGCGAACACGTATTAATTTTTATTGGGTTTATCATTTTTTTGTATTGTAAAACTTCCCTATTTACCAGTAAATCCCACATCTGACTACTGAAGTTTTTGTGAAAGCGTATGTTTTAACAGCGGTGAACACAATATTTTATTATTTTCACTTTTAATCAACTGTAAACGCAATTAATTTTTGATGAAGCATATTAATTGGATGATGGTTTTGTTTATTGGCATGATGGTTTCACCAGCATCCCTATTCTCGCAAAATGCAATCAGTCCCATACAAAAATCGTCTTATAAATTGCCGGTCATACTGAGCCGTATGGAGGATTCTGTAAAAAAGCAATTTGAAAAGCAACACCTGGTTTGGCCACCAGAGGGATTGTATATCCGTTCTTTCAAATACGATCGCCAATTGGAAGTGTGGGTAAAGGGTGATTCAAAAGAACCATTTAAATTATTTAAGACTTATAAAATCTGCATGCAGAGCGGTACTATGGGCCCTAAGCGCATGCAGGGCGATTACCAGGTGCCGGAAGGATTTTACCAGATTAATGAATTCAATCCAAACAGCAATTACCATTTATCCTTAGGTTTAAATTACCCAAATGCCTCCGATAAAATTTTGAGTGATCCTGAAAAACCAGGTAATTCTATTTATATACATGGGAATTGCGTTTCAACAGGATGTATTGCCATCAGCGACGAACCAATTGAAGAATTATATATAATCGCCAGCAATGTAAAGGCGAATGGCCAGGAGTTTATTCCTGTACACGTCTTCCCGGTAAGGTATAATGTAAAGAAATCGATGGAATACCTTAATAGTACTATCAGGGATAATGCGTACCTGCAACATTTTAATAAAAATATAAAAGAAGTCTTTGATTTTTTTGAAATTAAAAAACAGTTGCCGGTTATCATGGTAAATAAAAGAGGCGAATATGTTCTTAATTAATATAATTAAGATCTATGACTCATCATTTCTTTTACAGTATTTCAATAGCACGTCGTTGCTCATCAACCAACCGTCAACCTGCCCTCAATACAAGTTGAACCGTTTCCTGCGTTTTTTGTTCCAGCACAATTTGTTTATTTGCTGTGAGGGTATTGATCGTTTCGGCATCATAATGCCGTACGGTAAGCAGCAGTAAGTTTCTTTCCAATTCCACATCGAAGATAACGGAGGCATCTGCTGCAAGCTGGTCTATTTTTTCACCTTTATCGTCAAAACAACACAATAAAGAGATAGCTGTATGTTGCGACAGATTTGGTTGTATCCTGACCTGTTTAAATAATTCATGTAATTGTTGTACTGGTTTATCTTCCACGAATGAAAAATCCTTTGATTTAAATTGTATGAGTACCTGGCTGGCTTTGTCAACAATGATCGGGGGCAGATTTTTTGATAATTTTCTGCTGATAGTAGTACCGGGTAACGAAGGGTTCAAAAAACTTTTTACAAATAAAGGAATGTCTTTATTCTGTAAAGGTTTGATTGTTTTTGGATGAATTACCTGGGCTCCATAGTAAGCCATTTCAATCACCTCTGTAAAACTAAGGGCCGGGATGATTGTGGCATTGGGGTGTAGCCTTGGATCGGCGCTCATTACCGCATCTACATCTTTCCAAATTGTAACCGATTCAGCTGGCAATAAATTTGCAAAGATGGCAGCAGTAAAATCACTTCCTTCACGGCCGAGTGTTGTGCTTTCATTTTCATCCGTAGATCCTATAAATCCCTGCGTGATGACGACATCATATTCTTCAAAAAATGGTAGCACCACTGATCGTATTTTTGTTTCTGTGAATGCCCAGTCGATAGCTGCATCCCGGAAATTGTTATCTGTTCTTAGAATATCCCTTACGTCTATCCATTTGATTTTTACTTTTTGCTCATTGAGATAATGGCTGACCATTGCCGTGCTTAGCAATTCTCCGCAACAGACCACCTGGTCGTAATAGTAATCGAAGCTTCGCACCGGTTTGTCGTGCAGCATCCATTCAATTTCTGTAAAAAAATCCTTTAGCTGATCTTCGGCCTGCTTCCATCCTACTACCATAAGAAACTTCAACGTTTTAAGGTGATTTTCCTTCACCTGTTCAAATAATTTAAGTGCATCCTCATTTCTGCCTTCATAAAAAGCTTCTACTACTTTTTCAAGTGCATTCGTTGTTTTCCCCATGGCTGAAACAACCAACAAAAGTTTTTCGGGCGCTTCCTCCGCAATGATCTTCCCGGTATTTTTTATTCTTTCTATACTGTTTATACTTGCCCCGCCAAATTTGTACACTTTCATTTTTTCTATTTTTAATTTAAAATGTTCAATAAGAATGCGAATCGCTATTAATAAACCACATTCCAACATTTGGCATTCAAAATAATATAAACCTTACATTTGAGCCGCAAATCTAACTTCGTAAATTGTAAACCGGAAATTGTTTTATGGCAATCAACAGAATAATACAAACGCTCGATGAATTTACTATTCAGCAATTGAGGGACTTTCCCCAGGCCACCGGCGAACTATCGAGCCTTTTGCGTGACATGGGGCTGGCAGCAAAAAGAGTTCACGTGGAAGTTAACAAAGCAGGTTTGGTCGACATTTTGGGGGACGCCGGAACGATGAATGTACAGGGAGAAGAAGTAAAAAAACTGGACGTTTTTGCGAATAACCAGTTCGTTGGGGTATTGCGCCATGGTATCAGTTGCGCAGGCATCGGCAGCGAAGAACTCGACGATATTGTTGTATTTGATGATGAGATCAGCAATCAATCCAAATACGTTTGCCTGTTTGATCCGCTGGACGGCAGCAGTAATATTGATGTGAATGTTTCTATTGGAACTATATTCAGTGTTTACCGCAGGGTAAGCGAATTGGGCAAACCAGCTACGGCTGCAGATTTTTTACAACCCGGCAACATGCAGGTTGCCGCGGGTTATATGATCTACGGATCTTCTACCATGATGGTATATGCTACCCGGCGGGGGGTGAATGGTTTTACACTTGATCAGTCTATCGGGGAATTTACTTTAAGTCACCCGGACATCAAGTGCCCCGAAACGGGCAAATTTTATTCTGTTAATCATGGTAATTTTTTCCAGTTTGAACAAGCCGTTAAAGAATATGTAACGGGCTGCCAGAAAAAAGACAAGACTACCGGTGGTCCTTACACGCAGCGGTACATCGGCAGCATGGTGGCAGATGTGCACCGCAATCTTATTAAGGGCGGCATCTTTATGTACCCGGGTACAGTTGATAAGCCAAACGGAAAATTGCGGTTACTTTATGAATGCAATCCCTTTGCATTCATTGTTGAAAAAGCGGGAGGAAAAGCCACAGATGGCCGTCAGCGGATACTTGACATACAGCCTACAGAGGTACACCAGCGTACACCATTTTTTATTGGCAGCAAGCTGATGATGGATGAACTGGAAGGGTTTATGACCGGGGAAAATAAATAAAAGAAGTGTCAGGTAGTCGCTTTACATTAGCCGCAACAGCTACCAGCTATATAATAAAACAGCGCTTTGAACAGGATAATAAAATAAAAAAATGGCAAACAAGATTATATCCGTAAAAAATCTCTCAAAAAATTACGGGGAGTTCCAGGCTGTAAAGTCAATTTCATTTGATGTTTATGAGGGAGAAATATTTGGTTTGCTCGGTCCTAACGGTGCTGGTAAATCGACCACATTGGAGATCATAGAAACCTTGCGGGAAAAAAGTAGTGGAGAAGTGATTGTAGATGGATTTGATCTGGATAAAAAGCCGGGTGATATAAAAAAGATCATTGGTGTACAACTGCAGACCTCGGGATTTTATCCGGGCCTTAACCTGGTTGAATTGATCCGGCTGTTTGGTGGGTTGTATAACCGGCCGGTTAACCCTATGGAACTTTTAAAAAAAGTAAACCTCGAGGATAAGGCTAAAAATAAGGCGAAGGAATTGAGTGGGGGACAGCGGCAACGTTTTTCCATAGCAACGACTTTGATCAATAATCCGCGTATCGTATTTTTGGATGAGCCTACAACCGGCCTCGATCCGCAAGCCAGGCGCAACTTATGGGATCTCATCACGGAGATCAGGGACAATGGAACGACCGTGATCCTTACTACCCATTACATGGATGAGGCCGAACAATTGTGCGACCGCATCGCCATCATGGACCAGGGGAAAATAATTAAACTTGATTCTCCTGATAAAATGATCGACGACCTCGTAGAAAGCGGTTTTGAAAGGCCAAAACAGGTTAAAGCCGCAAACCTTGAAGATGTTTTTATACATTTAACAGGAAGAGAGATGCGGGGTGAATAAAGTTGTTTTTATTTGCATTTAATTTAAAACTAAAATAAATATTGATGAAGAAATTATTAGTTTGTCTGGTTGCATTTGGTGCTGTAACGGGAAGTGCAAATGCACAGGTAAAAAAAACAGCTGTTAAACCTGTCGCCGCTTCCGTCGGAGGACCTGTTATGAAAAACCTGCTGGATAGTTTTAGCTATGCAGCCGGTATTAATATCGCCAACAATATGAAGGACCAGGGCATCAGCAACCTTAACTCAGCGTTGATGGTAAAGGCTATAGAAGACGTGTTAAAAGGGAAAAAGCCTGCATTGGCACCCGATGAATGTAATGTAAAATTGCAGGCTCAAATGGCCATTTTTAATAAGAAAAAGCAACAAGAAGCTAAAAAAATTAATGCCGTGAAAAGAGCAAAAGGTGAGGCTTTCCTTGCATCAAATAAAAACCGTAAAGAAGTGGTTACGCTCCCTGATGGCTTACAATACGAGATCTTAAAAGCCGGCGATCCTGCAGGAGTTAAACCAACTGCTCAAGATACTGTTGTGGTTGATTACAAGGGTACCTTAACCGACGGAAAGGAATTTGATGCATCAAAAGGTACTCCTGTTACCTTTCCAGTAGGCGGTGTTATTAAAGGATGGACGGAGATTTTACAACTAATGACTAAGGGTGCGCACTGGAAAGTGTATATCCCGGCTGAACTTGCTTATGGAGAAAGGGGAGCAGGTGCCGCCATTCTAGGAGGAGCTGCACTTATCTTTGAAATTACCCTGCAGGATATTAAACCAGCAGTAATAAAATAAATATGGAAGCGCTCAGATACCCCATCGGCAGGTATATCGGGCAGCCATTTTCTGAGGAACAATTGCAGGAATGGTTGCTTGATGTACAATCTTTGCCACAACAGATCGAGTACGCCATCACCAACCTCGATCATCACCAATTGGATACGCCTTACCGTGAGGGAGGCTGGACGGTAAAACAGGTGGTGCATCATGTAGCCGACAGCCACATGAATGCATACATTCGTTTTAAACTGGGATTAACAGAAGACAACCCTGTAATAAAACCTTACGATGAATCCCTATGGGCTGAAATGAGCGACACGAAAAACATACCTGTCAATATTTCGACCACATTACTATATGCATTGCATAGCCGCTGGTACGAAATCCTTAAAAATATTTCCAGGGAACAATGGGACAGAACCCTTTTTCATCCCGAGCACAAAAAACAAATGACCCTCTGGTACTTGTTGGGTAATTACGCCTGGCATAGTAAACACCATGTGGCTCATATCAGAAATCTCCGGGACCGGATGGACTGGTAGCTTACCTTTAATTACAGGAAATTACTATGGCACTTTATCCATCATCAGTCATCCATTGATTCAATGTTTCAAACCCTTTCCTCCGAATACATTAACCGGCATGTTTATTTTACCGCAAGAAAGGACCGGTATGAGACCAACACCGGTAAAATCGTAGATCCTTATTTCGTAGTGGAATTGCCTACAGGCGCAGGTGCTATGGCACTAACGGAAAACAATGAAGTGATCCTGCTAAAACAATACCGCCACCCTGTTGGTGAGATCCTGTTGGAGATTCCAGGTGGTTTTATCGATGAGGCCGAAGCGCCCGAAACTGCGATCAGAAGGGAATTGCTGGAAGAAACAGGCTATTCATTTTCTAACATTTATTTGCTAGGCAAAACTGCCCTAAACCCTGGGATATTAAATAATTATACTTACATGTTCCTTGCAACCGGCGGCATCAAAGCAGCCGATCAAAAGCTGGATGCAAATGAGGAAATAGAAATTGTTTTAAAACCTTTGGAAGAAGTAAGGCTAATGCTACTTCGCAATGAAATTAAACAAAGTATGCATGCCCTGTGTTTGTTTTATGGGTTTGAATTTTTAAAAGCGAATGAACTTACCTGATCTTCTTCTACCTCAGCGATAATAAAAAAACTGCCGCATACCATGATTACATCCTGTGCTGTTGCTCTTATCTTAGCCGCACGAATGGCGTCATTTACGGTCTCATAACTATTGCCCTCCAGCAAATATTCTGCAGCTGCATTTTTCAAATCATCCTTCGGTAAAGCCCGGGGAATATGGGCATTGGTAAAATAATAAACTGCTGTAGGCGGAAACATCGATAATAATTTGTTTACATCTTTATCATTTACAAAACCAAGAATAAAATGATAGTTGCTCGTGGGGTAACTGTATGCAAGTTGATGCAGGATTTCCTGGATGCCGTCTTCATTGTGGGCCACATCCAATATCAGAGCGGGCTTTGTTTCAATTACCTGCCACCTGCCTTTGATGCCAGTGATTGCAGAAACATTTTCAAGCGCATCGTGAATATTTTTTTCAGTGATAGCAAGGCCAAGCTTTTTTAAAATTTCGATGCTGCTTAATACTGTACAAACATTCCTGGTCTGGTAGAGGCCCGTTAATCCAAGTCTTAATTTTTCAACAACATTGGTGGATGTATTCCGTACATGGCACCGCAATATATCAACGGATGGATCTATATATTCCGGGATAAACTCTTCTGAGGCAAAATGCACTTCAGCATTTTCTTCTTCCGCTTTTTTAATAAATACCGGCAGTGTTTCCGGTAAAGTTTCCCCAATAACAACCGGCGTATTTTTTTTTATGATGCCCGCTTTTTCAAAGGCTATCGCAGGCAGTGTTTTACCCAACAGTTGTACATGATCATATCCAATATTGGTTATAACCGAAAGGATGGGGGAAATAACGTTCGTACTGTCTAACCGGCCGCCCACACCCGTTTCTATTACTGCAAAATCAACTTTTTCCCTTTCAAAATATTCAAATGCCATCACTACTGTAAGTTCAAAAAAGGAAGGCTGAATGGCATCCGTGAGTTCGGTGCTGCGTTCAACGAAATCCACGATAAAATCCTTGTCTATCATTATTCCGTTTACCCTTATACGTTCCCGGAAGTCTTTGATATGCGGAGAAGTATACAACCCGGTTTTATACCCGGCCTCCTGCAAAATGGCCGCTATCATGTTCGACGTACTTCCTTTCCCGTTAGTGCCTGCAATATGAATGCACTTAAATTTATTTTGTGGATTACCTGCAGCATCGCACAACTGAATGGTATTGTTTAAGTCGGCTTTGTAAGCTGCGGCACCTATGCGGCTGAACATGGGCAACTTTGCGTAAAGGAGATCGATGGTTTGCTCATAAGTCATAAGCAAAATTAGTAAAGGGAAACGGTTAAGTTGAACCGGAAATTGGAAATATGCCAAAATTCTGTAACCAAAAACGCCAAGCTGTAAAACCGGGGCGCTGACCAAATTCAAAAAAAAATGAAAACGGTACGCTTAATTCACGTTGAAATTAAACTGTACCGTCACAGTGGATTCCTCAGCGGCTTTATCAAACTGCATTGTACGAAGATAATCGCTGATAGCAGTCGCATAAGCCTGGCTGCGGCTTGTACTTCCTTTTTCAAAACCAATAAATTTGCCTTGTCCGGCCGCACTAACTTTTATGATTGCATAAATCGTAGCCTTTGCTAATTCGCCTGTAAAAGAATAATAGCGGATAACTTTCCTGTTACCTCTTATTACTTTCGGTCCGCCAACTTTTCCGCCCGGTGTATTGCCGTAAGAATCTTTGTTGCCATTTGGATCACCATTATCGCCTTTGCCCCCTGGTTTATTTCCCTGGTAGGTATAACCATTGTCGGTGGTAGGGTTATTGCCCGCCGGTCCCTTTCCAGGGCCGTTATAAGTGATTTTTGGCTTTTGTGGTTTTGGGGCAGGTGCAACAACCGGAACGGCTGCCTTTTCTATATTCGTTTTTGGGGTATTTTTTATTGGTTTTGTAACAGGGGCTGCATTTTCTTCCGCATTATCATCGGGATTTACTTTTTCTTCTTCAGCAGGCCTTGCTGCAGCTTGCTTTGGAACAGGTATATTCTCCACTGATGGCGTGCGGTTTCCTTTTTTCAAAGGCTGCTCTTCACCAAAGCCTTCCTCATTATTTCCAAGATTTATTTCCATCAGGTCCTGTACAACCGGGATCGCAGGCGGCATTACTTTCCAACTGATTAAAATAAATAACAACAGGAGGGAAATACAGATGATGGCTGTGTAGATAAATGCCTTCCTGTTTTTTTCAGTTTCAAATGTTGCTGAAGTCATAGTGATATTATATGGCTTAAAGTTATTTGATTTATTGCTGAATAGACTACTGTTTGTCCTTAATTCCATTAGTCGCCGTAGAATTTTAACATTTAGGTGAGTTGACATCTCATGGCAGAGTTGTCAACTCAAAGGCAATTATTTATAATTTCTGACCCCAAAAAGTAAACTTCCTATCCGAACCATATTGCTTCCCGCCTGAATTGCAACCATGTAGTCTGCACTCATCCCCATGCTAAGCACGGGTATTTGGTGATTGATAGTTAATAGCTGCGTTTTCGCATTTTCATAAAGTAATTTTAATGAAGTAAATTCAGCAAGAATCAATGCGTTGTCTTCAGTAAATGTCGCCATGCCCATTAGTCCGCGTATGGCAACCTGCGGATAAGTGACTTCTTTGCGCATGATCTGCGTAATCAAAGTTTTTAACTCCTGCGCATCAAATCCAAACTTGGTTTCGTCTTTTGAAATATAAACCTGAAGCAAACAAGGTACAATGCGGTTTAATTTTGCTCCCTGCTTATTTATTTCCGATAATAGCTTCTCGCTATCAATTCCGTGTATCAGGTGCACGAAAGGGGCAATATATTTTACCTTGTTTGTTTGCAAATGTCCAATAAAGTGCCAGCGGATATCTTTTGGCAATGCCTCGTATTTATTCACCAGTTCCTGTACATAGTTCTCTCCGAAGTCCCGTTGTCCAAGGTCATACAGCTGCAGGATTTCCTCCACCGTTTTAGTCTTAGACACCGCAACCAGGGTTACCTCCTTTTCAGCCAGTTGTTTTTTTATTGTGTTGTAGTTTTCGATGTTCACTGCCATAATAAATTCATTTTTTCGGGATCGCTTCTTCAGTAGATATACGATGCTGATTTATAAGTCTTCCAAAAAACTATTTAAAAATAGATTTTTATCCGTGTCAGAACTTCCGGCATAAAAAAAGTCTGCATACAAAATGCGTATGAAAAAAAAATGTGCAATGAAATTTCATTTGCACATTCAATAACGTCCTTAAGTTTAAGTTGACCTGAAGATGATTATATTATTTCAAAATTGTTCTGCTGATCACGATCCTTTGCACCTCACTTGTCCCTTCATATATCTGAGTGATCTTTGCGTCTCTCATCAAACGCTCCACATGGTATTCTTTAACAAAACCATATCCGCCGTGAATTTGTACAGCTTCAGTAGCTGTCCACATTGCGGTTTCGCTGCTGAAAACTTTTGCCATAGAACTGCTCAGGGTGTAATCCAGTTTTGCATCTTTTTCCCATGCGGCTTTCAGGCATAACAATCTTGCAGATTCAATTCGGGTAGCCATATCTGCAAGCTTAAACTGAATTATCTGGTGGTTCATGATTTCCGTTCCGAATGCTTTACGCTGTTTGCTGTAACTCAAAGCAAGTTCGTAAGCGCCGCTGGCGATGCCCAATGCCTGCGATGCAATGCCAATGCGGCCGCCGGCCAATGTCTTCATGGCAAATTTAAAACCGAAACCATCTTCACCTATGCGATTTCCTTTAGGTACTTTAACATCGTTGAAAAGTATGGTATGGGTATCACTTCCCCGGATACCCAATTTGTTTTCTTTTGCGCCAACAACCACCCCGGGCCATTTTTTTTCTACAATGAAAGCGTTAATGCCACGGCTTCCTTTATTTACGTCGGTTTGAGCAATCACGAGGTAAACACTTGCACTGTTACCATTTGTTATCCAGTTCTTTGTTCCATTTAACAGGTAATAGTCACCCTTATCTTCAGCAGTTGTTTGTTGAGAAGTAGCGTCACTCCCGGCTTCGGGCTCACTCAATAAAAATGCTCCGATATACAATTCGCCGTCTTTTTTTCCATGCGCAAGCGGTGTCAGGTAATTTTGTTTCTGATCTTCATTCCCATATTCCTGCAGTCCATAACATACGAGGCTGTTATTTACGCTCACACATACACTTACGCTTGCATCAACCTTGCTGATCTCTTCCATGGCAAGCACATAGCTAATCGTATCCATCCCGCTACCGCCATATTCCGGTTTTACCATCATGCCCATAAAACCAAGATCGGCTAACTTTTCAATCTGTTCTTTTGGGAATTTTTGATGCTCATCTCTATCAATAACACCTGGGAGGCATTCATTTACAGCAAAATCCCTGGCTGCTTTCTGGATCATTAAATGTTCTTCGGATAGTTGAAACTGCATATTACTTTTTTTAAGTGCTGCAAAAATAAGGCTTGAACCCTAAGTAAAAAGGTTCTGTTTGTTTTTTTTTGCCGATTCCAATCCTTAAGGTAGAACAGGGATTCTTAAAAAAAAAAGCCTTTAACCAGTATTTAAACTGGCAAAGGCCTTAAAAGGTTTGTGTATCGTGAAACTCGATGTTGGAGGAAAAAGCTTATTTAAATTTAAATATTACGCCTGCCTGCAAGGAAGTGATGTCAAAACCCGCCTCCGCATTTACGCCAAATTTTCGTGTGAAGAAATAAGAGGCGCCGACGAATCCACCGATGACAGGGAATACATCATTGTAATCATAATTGCTATTACCATTTCCATTATTTCTGTAACCTGAATGGTAAAAAGCAGCACCTGCTGAAAGTCCGCCATAGGTGTCCAAACCCGGAACTTTCCATCCATAATGCCAGGCAGTTCTGCCTGCTATCACCACGGTGTTGGACCTGAAATCGTTGTAATACCTGCTGCTTTTGTTAGAGGTAGTTGCACCAGCTTCGATACCAAAAGAAACAACGCCCGGACCAGCTTTTATCACTCCAAATTCAAGCGCAGCTTTTGTGCCGAAAGCAGAACTGCTCGCATATTCATTTTTATAATCGGTGCCAAAACCAACGCCGAGGTTGAGGGTTACGCTTCCCTTTCGAAAGGGGGTTACCTGGCCCTTCCCAGATTGAGCGAAAGAGCGTGCGGTAATCGCCAGCATACATAATAATAAGATTGCGGGAATAGTATATTTTATTTTCATACCAATAGCCTTTACAAATTGCATACCAAGAGGATAAAAAAATAATTTTTTATATTGAAGAAGTTCCTGCGGATTGGTGATAGATGTTAGCCAACCATTTGTTCATAGCCACCTCATTTTTTCTTTTATATCTTTACCATTAATTTTTATTCTTTTGAATACAGCCACTCAAAATCTTCGGATCCAAAAGAACATTGCGGCTGTTTCCATTTTTTTATTTATCATAAAGATCATAGCCTGGTATATTACCAACTCTGTGGCTATTTTAACAGATGCGCTGGAAAGTATCGTAAATGTGATCGCGGGGCTTATTGGCGTATACAGTCTATATGTGTCAGCCAAACCAAAAGACATAGATCACCCTTACGGTCACGGTAAAGTGGAGTTTATTTCGGCAGCGATTGAAGGAACATTGATAACAGTCGCGGGTCTGATAATAATCGTTGAAGCCATCAACAATCTTCGCCATCCGCACCAAATACAAAAACTTGATGTTGGAATTTACCTCGTGGCAGCCACCGCTATTACCAATTATATTGCCGGAACAATTTGTTTAAATGCCGGAAAAAAAAGCAACTCACTTGCACTAATCGCAAGCGGAAAACACCTGCGTGCAGACACTTACACCACCGGGGGAATTATTGTAGGGTTGGTTTTATTGTTGTTTACTAATATCCTATGGATTGACAGCGCCGTAGCCATGATTTTTGCCTTGATCATTCTGGTTACAGGATATAAAATTGTGCGTAGCTCTGTTGCGGGGATTATGGATGAAGCTGATATTAACCTGCTGGAAAAAATGGTGAACACATTGAATAAAAACCGTAGTGTAAACTGGATTGATCTTCACAACCTCCGCCTGATTAAATACGGACCTACGCTTCACCTCGACTGCCATCTAACCGTGCCATGGTATTTCAATGTAAATGAAGCACATCACGAAATAGATGCTCTTTCCGGCCTGGTACGGCAACAGTATGGAGAGTCCGTAGAACTATTCGTTCATTCGGACGGCTGTATGGAATTTTCCTGCGCTATCTGCAGTAAAGACACTTGCACCGTACGCCAGCACGCATTTGAAAAAAAAATTAACTGGACGATGGAAAATATTTCAATGAATCATAAGCATACACTTATAAGCTAACATGGAATCAAATTTTCTTGATGAAAAATATTGGGATGAGCGATACAGCAATCATTCAGCGGCATGGGATATTGGAAGCGTATCCACTCCAATAAAGGAATATATCGACCAGCTAAACGACAAGTCAATCTCAATACTTATTCCCGGTTGCGGCAATGCCTATGAAGCTGAGTACTTAATTAAGCAAGGGTTTACAAATATCACTGTCATAGATATTTCACCGGTGTTGGTAGCGGCAATTAAACAGAAATTTCAAAACAGTAGCAGCACAAAATTACAGGTCATTTGCGGTGATTTTTTTAAATTAGCCCAGCAGTTTGATTTAATATTGGAGCAGACTTTCTTCTGTGCGCTTGATCCGGGCCTAAGAACAGATTATGCGGAAAAAATGCATGAGCTTCTAAAACCAGGTGGCAAACTGGCAGGCCTGTTATTCAATATATCTTTTGAAAAAGGCCCACCTTTCGGGGGTAATAAACAGGAATATAAGAAATTATTTTCTGACAAATTTCAAATAAGGCAGATGGAGAACTGTTATAATTCTATAGGGCCACGGAAGGGTAATGAAATATTCATTATCCTGGAAGTCAGTAAATAGGCAGAAAATTGATAGAATTGAAAATATATTAATTACAGTTCAAAGCGTCACGCTTTACTTAAAGCAACATCTCATCTTTCAAACAACTTCGCCACTCCAAAAGCTGCCGCTGCTGCTACCGCACCAATCAGGGTTACCCGTATTGCTCCCCACAACGCATTAACCCCCGTGAGCCTGCTCTTAAAATAGCCAAAAATAAAAAGGCAGATCAGTGTTGCTACAACAGAATATTGTAAGGCCTCAGATGAATCTGCAATAATGAAGTAAGGACTTAACGGAATGATCCCACCGGCCACATAAGACAGTCCGATATTCAATGCACTTTTTGTAGCTCTTTTTGGGTCAGGTTTCTCAAGGCCGAGTTCATATTTCATCATAAAATCTACCCAGCGATCCTTGTCCCTTGCGATCTCTTCAGTTGCTTTTTCCTGCACCTCCTTACTGAGGCCTATGTTAGCAAAAAATTCTTTCGTTTCTTCTATTTCTCTTTCCCTAAGGTTTTCCACTTCATGGTGTTCCCGCTTTACTTCACTTCTGTAATGATCCTGCTCCGTTTTGCCTGCAAGGTAACCACCAAGTCCCATTGCAATACTTCCTGCAGCAATTTCGGCGATACCTGCAATCACAATGATGCTGCTGCTGTCTACCGCTCCGCTTAACCCGGCAGCGAGTGCAAATGGAACAGTAAGCCCATCGCTCATACCTATCACAACATCCCTCAAAAGATCGGAACTTTTTAAATGCGTTTCCTCGTGAGGGTGATGAAGATGTGTATTCATATAGTTTTGTAAAAATTTGTAAAAGGTAAAGTTTTTAAAGCGCAATAGCTCGACTGTTCTACCAGGCAGGAATTAATCAAGTATTTTCAGGCTTTGCTCAATAATGCGTACACAATCCAATACTTGTTCCTTTGTAATAACGAGTGGAGGGGCAAATCGTATTTTGTCTCCATGGGTGGGCTTTGCCAGCAATCCATTTTCTTTTAATTGAATACAGAGATCCCAGGCGGCTTCTGGATTTGGGTGTTTGATCACAATAGCATTTAATAATCCTCGTCCCCTCACCAATGCTACATGTGGCGAGTTGATTTTTTTTAATTCATTTCTGAATAATTCGCCGAGGGTGGCGGCGTTTGTAGCCAGGTGCTCTTCGTTTAAAACTTTCAGTGCTGCGATGGCAACTTTGCATGCAAGTGGGTTACCACCATATGTACTGCCATGTTCACCGGCTTTGATGGTCAACATGATTTCATCATCGGCAAGTACCCCACTTACCGGCAATACGCCACCGCTTAAAGCTTTTCCGAGTATAATCATATCAGGTCTTACATTTTCATGATCACAGGCAAGCATATTGCCTGTTCTGCATAGGCCGGTCTGTATTTCATCTGCTATCATCAATACATTATATTCTGTGCACAAAGCCCTGATACCTGCGTAATAGCCTTCATCCGGCACAACCACACCTGCTTCACCCTGAATGGGTTCAAACAAAAACGCAGCAACATTTTTATCCTGGAGGGATCTTTCCAACGCGGAGAGGTCATTAAAGGGGGTCACGTCAAAACCGCCTACAAACGGTCCAAAGTTTTTTGTGGAACTGGGATCGGTGCTGAATGAAATGACACCCAATGTTCTGCCATGAAAATTACCTGCACATACAATTATTCTTGCCTGGCCTTCCGCAATTCCTTTCACTTCATATGCCCACTTACGGCTAAGCTTAATCGCAGTCTCCACAGCCTCCACACCCGTGTTTACCGGAAGTACTTTATCATATCCAAAATACTGGGTAATAAATTTTTCATATTCGCCCAACTGGTCGTTGTGAAAGGCACGCGAGGTTAAAGTGAGCGTCTTGGCCTGTTCTACCAGTGCTGCAATAATTGTTGGATGGCAATGTCCCTGGTTTACGGCTGAATAACCACTTAGGAAATCATAATACTGTTTGCCGTCCACATCCCAGGTATGAACACCGGAGGCTTTGCTTAATACTACAGGTAAAGGATGATAATTGTGGGCGCCATATTTATCTTCAAGGTCAAAATAGTGTTGCGTATTGGCTGAGAATTGGACGGTCGTATTCATAATGAAAGAATGCTAAATGGTAAACGATAAAAGGCTGAATTGTATTCCGGATTTCGATATAAAAAGGGCGATTGTCCTGTTAATTCAGGACTTGACTTTATCCTCGATGATTGAGCAGATCTAAGTTACTGCGAAGAAATTGTATGGTAGTTGTAGCTATAATACCACGAAGGTAAAACATTAAACCCATTTGCAAAAGTAATGCGCAGGGAAATTAATTTCAGGTGTTGCCCCTTTTTCAAATATCCCGTACAAACTGCTACCGCTCCCACTCATAGATGCGTAGGATGCGCCTGCACGGTATAAGTATTCTTTAACGTTGCCGATCTCAGGATGGACGAGGAAAAGAGGTGTTTCAAAATCATTGAAAATATTTTGACGCCATGTACCTATGGGTAGATTAATATAATATTTCAATTTACCCGGGGTACGTGGGTTATCCAGTAAAGAAAAAGCCCATCCCGTATTAATATGTATGCCGGGATTTACCACCAGAATTTTGTGGTTGGAAAGGTCGATTGTTACCTCTTCCAGTATTTCTCCGCGGCCACTGGCAAAACAAGGTTTGTTTAAAATAAAAAACGGACAATCACTACCTAACTCGCCGGCATAATCCTTCAGTTCTTCCACAGAAAGCCCGAGCGAATATTTTTTATTTATTAATTGTAACGTAAAAGCCGCATCTGCAGATCCTCCACCGAGTCCTGCTCCGGTAGGAATGGCTTTGTGCAAATGCATACGGAGTGCGGGAAGGCGGGGAAATTTATTTTTAAATAAATGCAGTGCTTTCAGGCAAAGGTTATTTTCGGAATTCCCTTCAACAGGGATGCCTGATGTGGAAAATACATCATCACTTGTTGGCGGTGCATCAATTATTTCCAAAGCATCCCTGATAGTAACGGGGTAAAACACAGATTGCAGATCGTGATACCCATCAGCCCTGGTTCCCGAAACCTGTAAACCAATATTAATTTTACAATTTGGAAAAGAAATCATTTGAATGGATAAACGAAAATTTACGATCCATATTTTTTAAAAACTTCAAAAATAATTTGCCCGGTTGTAAATTTCGACGGCCAATTTTAAATTGTCACCTGTTTCCCCTGCTTTTTATTTCATCCCGAATCGCAATTGCTTTTATATAATCTTCATGCTCCAAAACGTCGGTCAGGAGGTTATTTAATTCTTCTAGGCTCATAGAACGAAGGTCGTCTTTACCCCCGGTTTCAATGGTAACGGAAGTAGTTGTTTTTTTGTTGTCGTCTTCCATCAATACACCAGCCTGGTCAAGAATAGTATCGTAAGTATAAATAGGACAGCCGAAACGCACAGCAAGAGCCAGAGCATCTGACGTCCTGGAATCTATTTCTACGGTATCGTTCGCCGAACTACAAACAAGTTTTGAATAAAAAATGCCTTCCTGTAGGTCATTGATCACGATCTCATGCAACTCAACATTAAAAGCCATCATGAAATTTTTCATAAGATCGTGGGTGAGTGGCCGGCTGGGATTCATTCTTTCCAAAGCAACGGCTATGGCTTGTGCTTCAAACCCCCCGATAACAATCGGCAACCTTCGTAACCCGTTAATCTCACCTAAAACAACTGCATATGAGTGCGTTTGCGTGATACTGTGAGACAAAGCAACTATTTCCAATTCAATTTTTTTCATGCCGGGCTATTCAATAATTAATCGGTTAATTTACAAAGATAAAACTAAAGCCTTTCAAATTTAATTGAAAGGCTTTTAAATAAACATTTTTACTTGTCCTTTTTAATACCGCTATGCAGGAAAAAAAGCTCCTCAGGCTCCTTTTAATTTTCTTACAGCTTCAATTATCTTAGGCATCACTTCAAACGCATCTCCAACAATTCCATAGTCTGCGGCCTTAAAAAAGGGCGCCTCCGGATCCTTATTGATAACTACAATTGTTTTGCTGCGATTTACCCCGGCCAGGTGTTGGATAGCACCGGAAATACCGATGGCAAAGTATAAATTGGGTGCGATGGCGAGCCCGGTCTGTCCTACATGTTCATGATGCGGGCGCCAGTGGATATCTGCCACCGGGCGGCTGCAGGCCGTTGCCGCTCCAAGCAATCCTGCCAGTTCAGTTACCATGCCCCAGTTTTCCGGGCCTTTTAAACCACGTCCGCCACTTACAACGATTTCCGCCTCACTTAAAGAAACTTCGCCGACAACTTTATTTACCTGGGTAACTGCTACTTTAGCTGCATCAATGCTTGCACTAAAAGCAACAACCTCGGCAGTTCCGCCTGTTGTTACAATGCTGTATGAATTTGGATTCAATGCGATTATTTTCTTTTCGGTATTGACTGTAATGTTGGCGAATGCTTTGCCGCTGAATACAGTTTTCTTAACAGTAAATCCATTAGTGGTATCCGGTAAGGCTATGGCGCCCGACACAAGTCCTGCTTTCAGTCTAACACTAAGCCTTGGCGCAACGGCTTTACCAGAAGTGTTGTTCGAAAATACGATCACATCGGCGCCCGTTGCTTCCACAGCCTGGGCAATTATTTTTGTATACTGCTGTGCGTCCAGGTTATTTAACGAAGCATCAGACACGGTATGCACTTTTTTGATACCATAAATACCGATTGCCGCAAGGTCATCATTCACTGTTCCTAAAATAAGGGCTTCGGCAGAGGTGCCCAACTGCTCTGCAATCTTTGCTGCATAATTTGCTGCTTCAAAAGATGACTTTTTGATGTGGCCGTCTGCCTGATCTAAAAATACTAGTACGCTCATAAATTTATTTTTAGTGCCTTGTGCCCGGGGGGACTAAGGTTGTTTATTTATTATTGTTATGATGCAATATTATTGTTGGTTTTAAAGTTCAATGTTGTTATGCTGTACAAGTGTGCGACGCAACAATGCCTGGTTTATGGTTGAAGCTGGTCAACCTAAGAAAATTTTTTGAACACAGCATCTGCATTTTCTGATCGGTGATGCGGCTTTCACACTAAAAAGGCAGTAGACCTTATATCACCCTTGCCACTTCATGTAACAATTTTACCAATTCCTCCGGGTTTTCTGCTGAAACCAGCTTCACACCTGCCTTTGCCGGTGGCAGGTCGAACGACGCTATGCTGGTGTATGAATCAGCGGCTACAGACTCCGTTACCTTCAAGGGTTTTGTACGGGCACCCATGATACCTTTCATATTTGGAATACGTTGTTCTGCCATACCTTTCTGGCAGCTAACCACCGCCGGTAGTGCAACTTTATCTGTTTCTTCCCCTCCTTCAATTTCCCGTATCACCACGGCGTTGTTGCCTTCAAGGTCAAATTTTACTGCATGGGAAATATATGGCAGGTCTAATAATTCAGCTACCATTCCGCCGATAGAAGAGCCATTATAATCTATGGTTTCTTTACCCGTAAAGACAAGGTCGTAAGCTCCTTCTTTGGCAATTGCGGCAATCTGGGAGGCTATAAAAAAACTATCGGTGTTGTCCGTGTTCACGCGAAAGGCTTCATCGCCACCTAATGCCAGGGCTTTGCGAATGATGGGCTCGCTGTCGGCTGTTCCTACATTCACCAGGTGTAAAATGGCAGTAGGATCGGCTTCTTTTAATTCAATAGCCCTTACCAGCGCATACCATTCATCGTAGGGATTTATGATCCATTGTACCCCGTCGGCCGCAAATTTCGTATTGTTATTTGCGAAGGCTATTTTTGCGGTGGTATCGGGTGTTTTACTAATGCAAACTAATATCTTCATTAACTATTCTTTTACCTGATTTCCGTAAGAAACAAGGAGTGAGGAAAAAAGTTGTTTATGCAACTAAGCAAATATAAGCGATGCAAAGATATACCTAACAGGCATTTTAAAAAATATTGTTGAATGAGCAGGATTGAAAAATTATTGGAATTTATGAAAACGTCCGGTAAGGACAGTTTTCTGCAGCATGCACTGGCACTTGAATACATCAAAGTGGATAAAGACGAGGAAGCCCGTAAACTCTTTAATGAACTTTTATTGCGGGAACCCACTTATATTGGATCTTATTATCATTTGGGAAAATTACTGGAAAGAGTGGCGGATTTTGATAAAGCTATACGGATATACAAGCGGGGAATGGAAGAAGCAAAAAAGGCCGGGGACCAGCATAGCTACAATGAGTTACAGGGTGCATTGGAAGACCTCGAAGAGTGAAAGTAAGCTTTAAACAAAATCAAACCTTTTGAAACATCACTAACAGAACCTGTTAAGTTTCTTGCATAAAGGTTTTATTTTTTCCGGCAGCTCTTGATAACTCAACTTCGTTGTGTCACTCACTTGTACGGCATTTCATAATTGAACTCTAAAAGAATCGATCATAGCAAAGCATCATAGCAATAAGGAATCAGTAAACAAGCAAGTTCCTCCGGGGCACACGGGCTTTTTACGGCAGTTTCAATAATACATTAAAAAGGAAAACCTGTTTCAACAACAACATCAATTATTAGTTGCCGTTAGTGGGGGAGTAGATTCTGTTGTGCTGTGTGAGTTGTGCAGGCAAAGCGGTTTTAATTTTGGCATTGCACACTGCAATTTTCAATTACGCGAACAGGAGAGTGACGCGGATGAAATGCTGGTAAAAAGTTTGAGTGAAAAATATTCAACCGCTTTTTTTGTAAGAAGATTTGAAACAACATCCTTGGCAAAAGAAAAAAAAATCAGTGTACAGCTCGCAGCAAGAGAACTACGGTATGAATGGTTTGCAGAAATTCTAAATCCGTCAACCAATCAACCATATCGATATCTTTTAACGGCCCACCACGCCGATGACAATATTGAAACACTGTTAATGAATTTCTTTAAAGGAACCGGGATCGGAGGGTTACAGGGCATACTGCCTAAAACCGGTCGAGCGCCGGCGATTATCCGGCCATTACTTTTTGCAAGGAAGGCAGCTATTCTCACCTACGCAGCAGAAAATCATCTTAGTTACCGTGAGGATGCATCCAACAGCAGTAGTAAATACACCAGGAATTATTTTAGAAATGAACTTATTCCTGCTATCAGGGAGGTGTACCCTAAGGTGGAGGACAACCTGCTTGAGAATATCAGCAGGTTCACAGAAGTGAATATACTTTACCGGCAGGCAATATCACTGCTAAGGCAAAAAATGATCATTGAAAAAAATGGAGAGATACATTTGCCGGTATTGAAGCTTTTAAAGACAGCAGCCCTTCAAACCTTGTTGTTTGAAATTACCAGGGAGTATAATTTTACGCCGGGTCAAACAACAGATATTATTAAATTACTGACCGCTGAATCCGGGAAATATATTGATTCAGGTACACATCGCATCCTCCGAAACCGGGCATGGCTGGTAATTTCAAAGCTGGGGCAAATAGAAAATGTACACTTTCTTATTGACGAAACCGATCAAAAATTAAATTTTTCCAATTACAAGCTAACAATCGAAAAAATGGTAAAGCCTGCCCGGATTGATGCTAATCCTGCCGTCGCCCAATTTGATGCCAACACAATTAAATTTCCTTTATTGTTGAGAAAGTGGAAACAGGGCGATTACTTTTCTCCGTTAGGTATGAAGAAAAAAAAGAAACTCAGCCGCTTTTTGATTGATAA
>JACMPR010000085.1 GCA_014377385.1 Ferruginibacter sp.
ATGGGTAGCTTTAAATGAAGCAAGTCAAAATAATGAAATAAATATCGCGTCTGTAAAAAAAATTGCATCAGTGGCTTCAGTCGAAAGAATAAATGAACTCGTGCGGTCAGGTGTTTCTCTAAATGATCCTAGGATCATAAAAGAAGAAATTACCAAAGCCTTTATAGAAAAACTTTTGGAATAATGGAGTCATTAGTGTTTGATTTACTAATAAAAAATGCAAGTGTCGTTTTATCTACAGGTATTTTAGAAGGCTACTCTGTAGGAATAAAAGATAAAAAAATTGTAGCTGTAAAACGTGACTCAGAAATAGCACAAAACTCTAAGCGTGTGATCAATGCAGAAGGTCTGCACTTATTCCCGGGAATGATAGATCCGCATTGCCATCTTGGTAGCGGCGATTCTCGTTCTTACGAATACATGGAAGAGAGTTTTAAGAAAGATACACAAGATTGTCTTTTAGGTGGAGTAACAACAATTGCTACGACAACTGTATTGTCGCCCGATTCTCTTGATGAGAGCTACAGAAAAACCGTTAAGGTTGCAACAGGAAATTCTCATACAAATTTTAAAATTACCTGTGTTGTCACACAGGATCATCATGCAAAACAGATTAAAGCTGCTTACAATGAAGGTTGTACTTCGTTTAAGTTTTATACCGGATACTGTGGGTGTCTTGCTGAAAAAATGGGAATGGGTGTAGATGGAATTCCACCAGCACTTTTTTATAAATGTGTAGAAGAGGCAGTCGCTCTACCGACAAAGCCGTTAATGATGATTCATGCGGAAGAACCTACTGTTAGGTTTATGCTTGCTGACCGATTTAAAGAAGCTAACAGAGAATCATTAATTGATTGGGCCGAACACAGTCCAGAGTGGTCGGAGAGTGTTCAGGTTTATCAATATGGAGTGATTGCCAAACAATTTAATCTGCCTTTATATATTGTCCATATTTCTAAAGCTCATACTATTAATTTTATCCGTACATTACAAAACGATGGATACCCGATTGTCGCTGAGACTTGTGTTGGTTTTTTATCAACAACGGCTCATGATTTAGTTGCAAAAGGTGTTGGGATTTACGCAAAAATCCAGCCACCAATTCGCTATAAATCCGATCAAGAAATTTTATGGAAGGCCATTCGCGAGGGGATTGTTACTGCAATCGGAACTGATTCAATTCCGTACACCTCTAAATATAAAGATGGCCAAAAGTTTTGGGATGCACGTCCAGGACTTAATATTCAAACGCCAGACAGTATGTCACTACTTCTAAATGAAGGTTATCATCAGGATCGTATTACATTGCCCGACCTGGTAAAAGTAACATCAGAGCTCCCGGCACTTCATTTTGGAATATCTAGTCGAAAGGGAGCAATAAAAGAAGGGCTTGATGCCGATTTAGTATTGGTTGATTTAAATAAAGAAATTACTTTAGGTCTTCATAGGTACAAGGGTCATAATAATTATTCATTGTGGGAAGGAAAGAAAGCTAAAGGTGCAGTTGTAAAAACAATTGTGGGTGGTGAGGTTGTTGTTGACGACGATGAAATTATATCACCAGCACTTGGACAGCATTTAGGAGTCCTTTAGTATGCATTACATTCATCATTGTTTGCATGTTGAGTTTGATGAAAACAATATTTATCTCGATAGTGTAGCAGTTGAACCAATGGATTTGTTATACACAATAAATCATAGTGAAAAAATTTTGAAAAATTATTTTTACCTTGGAAGAAAGCAGGATGTTTTTTATTCAATGAAGTTTTCAAAAGTAAAGTCAGGAAAGAAAAAACTTGATTTAAATCTTATCCCGAAAAAAGTAGTTGCTCAGTATTTTTTAAGTCAAAA
>JACMPR010000086.1 GCA_014377385.1 Ferruginibacter sp.
CAATAAAGACTGGGATAACATGGATCAGGGCAGCTGGTATGGCAACTTTATTTGAACATAATGACGCTGCTGCTTTTTTTAATTTATCTGCAGACGCCTCTTTCCAGGATTATACCAAAACGGGTCAGCCTGTTTTTATAAATAGTGTATCTAAAACTTTACAGGAGATAAAAGCCCCCAAAAACGTAATAAGACTAAACGGCTGGAGTGGTTTTTTACAGCGACCGGTATGGGAAATTGCCGGTAACCCGGATGCTGGTCATTATGCGGTACTTGAGGCGCTTCAAAAAAAAAGTTTCGTTACCCCGGATGAACCCGGCTTCATATCTGCCAGAATTATTTCCATGATAATTAACGAGGCGTTTTTTGCAAAAGAAGAAAATATCAGTACAGAAGATGAAATTGATATTGCCATGAAACTTGGTACAAATTATCCTAATGGCCCCTTTGAATGGTCGCGGCAAATTGGAGCGAAGAATATATACGATTTGCTTGTAAGCCTGTACAAAAACGATAGTCGTTACAAGCCTTCATCACTGCTTCTACAGAAAGTTACCAACCCATGAGCCTCATTTTAAATATTGATACGTCCGCAGAAACAGCAACTGTGTCGATGGCAGAAAATGGCATGATACTCCACACGATCATGAATGCCAGTCAAAAAGATCACGCAGGTTTTTTACACAAGGCAATTCATGAATTGGTTCAAAAAACTTCTGTAAAATTGAGTTTACTAGATGCTATCGCCGTTGTAAGCGGTCCAGGGTCGTATACAGGATTAAGGGTAGGAATGGCCAGCGCCAAGGGGTTGTGCTTCGCACTCGGCAAACCTTTTCTCACCATCGACAGCCTTACTATTATGACAAATTCCGTAATCAACAGCACAAAAAAAGCTTATTCACACTATTGCCCGTTGATTGACGCGAGAAGAATGGAAGTTTTTACAGCACTTTTTGATAATGATTTGAACGTTCTATCTGGCCCAACTTCACTCCTACTTGATGAAAGCTCATTTATGGACATACTTGAAACATACCAAACCTGTTTTTTTGGAAGTGGAGCGGAAAAATTTCAACTAATTTCCCGACATAAAAATGCTTTCTTTCGGCCGGTTACAAATTTCACTACTTCAATGTGCAGGTTGTCTTTCGAGCTATTTACAGCAAAGAAATTTACGCATTTGGTTGATAGTGAGCCATTCTATATAAAAGAATTTTATTCTTCCCCGGATTTGGGCAATAAAAAATAATTTATCATAAGCATTATTTTAACAATACAATAGAAACTTACATAATATTTCGTTCGTATATTTGCAGTAATAAACCTATTGTTTAAGCATTTAAAATTTACCTATGATAGTTGCGACACAGCCCAATGAGGCAATCGACTCTTCCGACAGCACCTCTGACACTTTGAAAATTAATTTTCACAATCTAAAGAAAGCTGCACTTGTATTGAGATCTCTTAATCATAAACTTCGCCAGCAAATTCTTGCGCTGATTGAGACAGAAAAGAAAATCACTGTAACCGAAATTTACGTGCGGATGCGCTTGGAGCAATCGGTAGCTTCTCAACACCTGGCAATATTAAGACGTGCAGGAATTGTAACCACCCAGCGTGATGGAAAATTTATTTACTACACTGTCAATTACAAAAGAATCGAAGAAATAAACCAGTTTGTACAGGATCTGGTAGGTTAAAGCCATTTTTTTTACAAAGGAGCGGATGTAGCATATACGTCCGCTCCTTTATTTTTATCTTTGTGCCGAATACTTTAAACTATCTCAGATGTTTATCAAGCAATTATATACTAACTGCCTAAGCGAAGCCGCTTACTATATTGAAAGCGAAGGAGAAGCTGCAATTATTGACCCCTTGCGAGACACAGAAGCCTATGTACAACTTGCAGGGGAGAGAAAGGCGTCCATTAAGTATATCTTTGAAACACATTTTCATGCAGATTTCGTCAGTGGCCATTTAGACCTCAGCAAGCAAACCGGGGCGCCGATTGTATTCGGGCCTCAGGCAAAAACAAATTTCACTATTCATAGTGCAAAAGATGGTGAAATATTTAAACTTGGCAAAATTAGTCTGGAAGTTTTGCACACACCGGGCCATACCCTGGAAAGCAGTTGTTATCTATTAAAAAATGAAGACGGTATTGCACACGCCATATTTACAGGCGATACTTTGTTTGTTGGAGATGTAGGCCGCCCGGACCTGAGCAGCGGTAATATGTGTTCCGAAGAACTTGCTGGTATCTTATACGATACCCTTCAATCAAAAATACTTCCATTAGAAGATCATATACTTGTGTATCCGGCACATGGTCCGGGCAGCAGTTGTGGAAAAAATCTTGGACCAAACACGTACAGCACGATAGGTGAAGAAAAGAAAACGAATCATGCATTACAGGCGCAAAGCAGGGAAAATTTTATTAATACTGTCACCAATGGCCTAAATGCCCCCCCCGTATATTTTGCGATCAATGCAAAGATTAACCAACAGGGATACCAGGATTTAAATGAGGTGAAATTAAAAGGTGCTACTGCCTTGTCAATCTCCGCATTTAAAAATGCGGCGAAAGAAGATAAAATAATATTGGACACCAGGACGGAGGCGGAATTTACAGAAGGTTTTATTCCCGGATCCGTCTTCATCGGCCTCGAAGGAAGATTTGCAGAATGGGCGGGCACACTCTTGCCATTTGACAAACCAATTATACTGGTTACGCCCACAGGTAAAGAAGAAGAAACCGTAATCCGTTTATCAAGGGTAGGATTTGATAAAATGGAAGGCTATTTAAAGGGTGGGTTTGATGCCTGGAAAAAATCCGGGGAATCAATAGATATGATTATCAATGTGGATGCAGATGAATTATTTATGGATATGCCACACGACCCTAATCTATTGGTCGTTGATGTGCGCAAAGAAGCTGAGTTCGGTGAAGGACATATAAAAGACGCGGTAAATTTACCTTTGGGAGAAATGACCGACGTGTTGCATCTTGCTCAATTTGAAGACAATCAAAACTTATATATTCACTGCGCTGGTGGTTACCGCAGTGTAATTGCCTCGTCGCTGTTAAAGCGACAGGGGGTTCACAATCTTCGGAATATAAGAGGAGGATGGGCTATGATAAAAGAACAGGAAGGGCTCAAGATCATAAAAGAAGCAAGTGTACTTAATTAAAAATCTTGGCTTTATTTAAATAAAATAATAATGACCTGCCTTATGGCTCCCGTCAGAACCTAAAAACTTACACTTTCATGTTATCAATGACCAATGATATAAAACTTGGAAGTAGTTTTATATCACTTGCCGGAAAGCATCTAAGTACCTAATATACCAACCCCTGTATTTTCGCGAAATACTACTGATGCAGCGTGGTGCGTGCAGCACTAAGAGCCGGATAGCAATGAAAATCTATCTATTCAAATAGTTTACTTACCAA
>JACMPR010000011.1 GCA_014377385.1 Ferruginibacter sp.
AGTTTTTTAAAAAACGGCAGTGTTGGCGCCTGCATTTTTCCCTTATTGTCATAATGGTTTGGTTTAATTATTAAATAAACAGGTCCCTTTTCCAGTAAGTTGTAAGCAAGTGTTTTGATCTTGTCACATGCTACCCCCGACCGGAACCACCGTCTTTCACCTGTATGTTTTCCAATCGGTGCGATACAGCCTTTCAGTTCTTTCAAAGCATTGTTTGCCGGATTCTCCCACCTATTAACTGATGCGCTTTTTTATTGCATGCTTTCCTTCCGGTATGCATGATTTTTCCGGGTCATTGTTTTGCCCGGGTAATTCAATTGTAAAACACAGTGCTTTTAAAGGCGGATCAATATGGATGGTTACATTTTTGCCGCCTGAATGATACATGCTTATAAGAATGAGTTCCATTTTTTGGCATTTATGTATTCGTTTGTAAAGGATAATTTTTTAAAGGAATGCTGGTGTGTACGCAACGTATAACTGCCTGCAAGATTAACCAATAAACTTTTCTGTTCAAAGTCTGCAGGCTATTCTGGCTGAATGGGCTGAAATGGCGTCTCTGTCGCCTTTCCAGCGATGCTTTTTCAAAATAATCGGGTTATGCAGGCACATTGATTATACCCTTGTTTTATTCTCAACTTAAAGCCGGGCAGATTATTTATAAGAACAAAAGCCTTCCACTGTTCTATCCGAAGTAGAATGTAGAAGCTTGAGTAAAGCCTGAGTAAAGCCTGAGTAAAGCCTGAGTAAAGCCTGAACAAAAGCTGAGTAAAAGAAACCCCTTGAAAAGTCCATCAGGTAAAGCCGCCAATTCGGCCAATACTGCCAAATCGGCCACCAGGCTTGGAAAGTATGGTACCGCTATTTATTTTTGTTTCGAAGTGCTGTTAGTAAACGCCTGGGTTAACAATTTTTAAAATCAAAAATAAATAAATACAAAGAGAAAATACATCAAAGGTATACCTGGTTCATTCCATAATAAAGAAGGAACCGTAATCGGTTCTTCCCGGAAGAAATCGTATACATGCGAAGTCGTGGTAAGAAAAGCAGCAAGCCACCTACGCAGGCACAACTTACCCAGCAGGCGAAATTTACGCTGCTCGTGAAGTTTGTTAGTACGATAGCCAGGTTGCTGACAATAACCTTTAATCATTCAGCCATTAAAATGACGGGCGTAAAGGGCCTTTGCTCAGAACTATTTGCAAGAGAATCTCAAAGAATCTTTTCAAAAAAAACGGCTGTAGGTTCCGGGTTATAGTAATAGGCTGGTATTTCATAAAATCCATTCTTTTTATAAAGGTCTATGGCGGGTTTCATATTGGATAAGGTGTCGAGCTTGATTTTTTCATAGTTATGTTTCCTGGCAAGCAGCAACGCCTCCATCAAAAGTGTTTGGCCGATCCCAGTGTGCTGAGATGCGGGCCTTACATACATGCGTTTTAATTCCGCAATAGATGAGTCAAGTTTCCTGATAGCAATACAGCCCACATAATCCATTTCATTTTTGCAAAGGATGATGCCCCCGAAAGGTGCCGCATACATTTTTTTTAGTTCTTTTAATTCTTCCCCGAAATGCTGGAAGCTTAGATCTATTCCTATCCACGCCGCATATTGCCTGAACAAATCAGCTGCAGCTGCATAGTCTTCTACTGTGTTCACATGTATGTATTCAGGCATGAGCGGTAATTTTAGTGGCCAGATATACGCCTGTAAAAATGAACAGGGCTGCAATTATTTTATATATTGATAGCTGCTCTCCCAAAAAGATCATAGCAATTGCTGCGGCAAAAAACGGTTGTGAATAAATGTACGTGCCGGCAGTTGATGCTCCGAGTATTTTAATACCATAAACATTAAGAAGATAAGCACAAAAAGTGCCCCCAAATACAACCAGGCCAAGAATGAAACTGTTCATCAAATTGTAAGAATGCCAGGGAACTTCACTAAATTCTTTCCAGCAGAATGGAAGTATGATAAAGAATCCAATTGAAAATATCATCCTGATTACGGTACTGGGATTGTATTCTCTCATTAACGGTTTAACGAGAATAAAATAAATGGTGTACGACACCGCATTTATAATAACCAATATATCACCCCAAAAAACATCCGTAGGGTTACCGGTTACATCACGGGCAGCTATCAAGATGGCGGCACCTGTGATGCCCAATATTAAACCTGATATCTTATAACTATTCAAACGTTCTTTTAAAAACCAGGAGGCGATGAAGGTAATGAGAATTGGGGTGGTTAGCATCAGCAATGAAGCATGTATGGAATAGGTAAGCGACAGGCCTTTTATGAATAGAAGCTGGTTGATAGCAATCCCGGAAAGTGCACATAAAAAAAACCTGGCCATATCTTTTTTATGGATGATTGTCCTTTGCTGTTTAAATAGAAAAATTAACCAAAGTAGCGCGGCAGTAACGGCCACGCGTATAAGATTTAAGCCAAATGGTTTTGCAAGACCTTGATTGATCAGGTATTTTACCGCCGTAAAATTGATGGCAAAGAATATGTTCGTAGCCAGCAAGGCGAGATGAGCTTTGGTTTTAGTTTGCAATAAATTCTTTTTAATCACAAAAGATAAGCTGTTAAAAAAGCACTGCCCGGATTTTTTTATAGTCACATCAAAACCCTGGAAGAAATTTTCCTAAGTTGCTGATTTATATTTATTACAAAGATCGGAGGCAATGGCTAATAAAACCTGCTTATTTTTCAGCAGGTAAAATATGGCCGCTACTAAAAAATACCGTTCACATGTCTGTCTTCTTTCCGATATTGCTGGTTGCTATATCATCAGTGACTAACCCAATAGATGTAACCAAAGTATGTAACTCATTACAATACTCAGGCATTTTCAGATAGTTTCCATCAACAAAAGTTCAACAGTAATTAAGAAAACTATTTGAGTATAAAATCTGTAAATAGCTTTTTTTACAAAGGCATATATTTTTTGAGTCAGGCAAAATTACAGAGCGACTTAATTTCAAATTATTGCTGAGCACCAGCTTCTTCCTTGCTCCATTTTTCCACCTTCATACTTACGCAGCTACAACTTGTGCGGTAAAGTAAAATTCATAAAATGATTTTCATCAACACTTTCAACCCTGATTCGTTAGCTGTGCAATAAATTGGTTGTGTATAAAATTAGATGGTACCATTGAACATTCTTTGGATGTTGATAATATTATTTACGGCAAATTCTTAATAGAATATTAATAACAAAAAAACCGTCTTTAGAAAAAGACGGTTCTATACTTACTAACCCCAGTAGTATAAAAAATGGACATGTAAACTATGATCTCGCCTGCTTCCGGCCGATAAACCGGCCTGGTTTTTTAGAAAAAAGAGATAGAGGCTTTATGATGCCTGCATTTCCTTTATTTTAGCCCTGATCTTTGCTTCTATTTCGGAAGCCATTTCAGGATTGTCTATCATTAATTGCTTTACAGCTTCACGGCCCTGCCCAAGTTTGTCGCTATTATAACTGAACCAACTACCGCTTTTTTGCACGATACCCAGTTCAACACCCATGTCTATGATCTCACCAACTTTTGAAATACCTTCTCCATAAATAATATCAAACTCTGCCTGGCGGAAAGGGGGAGCAACTTTGTTTTTAACTACTTTTACTTTAATGTGGTTACCTACTACTTCTTCTCCATCTTTTATTTGGGCCTGGCGGCGGATATCCAGTCTTACAGAAGCATAAAATTTAAGTGCATTACCACCGGTTGTTGTTTCCGGGTTGCCAAACATGACACCTATCTTTTCACGCAACTGGTTTATAAAGATGCAGCAGCTGTTGGTTTTAGAGATAGTAGCAGTAAGTTTTCTTAACGCCTGGCTCATTAATCTTGCATGAAGCCCCATTTTGCTGTCGCCCATTTCACCTTCCAGTTCACTTTTTGGTACCAGCGCAGCAACAGAATCTATCACTACCACATCCAGTGCACCGGATAATATCAACCTGTCTGCAATTTCTAAGGCCTGTTCGCCGTAGTCCGGCTGGGAAATCAACAAATTGTCTATGTCCACACCTAATTTCTGAGCATAACCACTATCAAAAGCATGTTCTGCATCTATAAAAGCGCACATGCCGCCTTTTTTCTGGGCTTCTGCAATTACATGTATTGCCAATGTTGTTTTACCGGAACTTTCCGGCCCGTAAATTTCTATTACCCTGCCTTTAGGCAAACCACCAATGCCCAATGCCACATCCAAGCCTATTGATCCGGTAGAAATAACTTCCTGTTCTACAATTCCCTTATCGCTCATCATCATTACTGAGCCTTTACCATAATCCTTATCGATTTTATCCATCGTTAATTTAAGCGCTTTGAATTTTTCTGCCTTTTCTGATTTCTCCAATTTTTCTACGTTGCTCATTGTTTTTGTTTTTAAGTGATGTATCTGAATTTGCGTTGTAAATGTATATCGTGATTCAAAAATAATATTTTATTTTTATAAACAACTAATTTATTTAGTATTATTTTGATAATTTATTTAGTTTATTGCGAAACTGGTTTTAAGCAAATAATCCGCCCCAATGAACCATTCCCGGCAGTTTGCACAATCTTACAGATTATCATACTCATAAATTGGATCCATCGCTGAACCCGCTTCCATTTCACAAACCGGTTTTATAATGCCGTCTTCCAATCCATACACCCAGCCATGAAGATGGGGGCGTTGTTCGTGTTTCCATGCAGATTGGATAATCGACGTTTTGGCAAGATTGAAAATTTGTTCCTGCACATTTAACTCGGTTAACCGGTTCACCCTGTCCTTCTCTGTTAGAAGGCTGTCTATTTCTTCCCGGTGCAAGCGGTAAATATCTTTTATATTTTTAATCCATTGATTGATGATGCCAAAATGATGCTGTGTCATAGCAGCTTTTATACCTCCGCAACCATAGTGGCCGCATACGATCACATGTTTAACTTTTAATACTTCTACCGCATATTGCAAAACACTCAACAGGTTGATATCCGTGTTTACAACCAGGTTAGCAATATTCCGGTGAACAAAAATCTCTCCTGGGTCAGTGCCGGTAATTTTATCTGCAGGAACACGGCTGTCGCTACAACCGATCCATAAAAAATCCGGTTCCTGCTGCCCTGCCAGGCGTTTAAAAAATCCCGGGTCTATTTCATTTTGTTGCCTTGCCCAGGCTTTGTTATTCGATAATAATTTTTCGTACGCTGACATATATGTTATTTAAAATACAGGCCTGTATTATTTTAATTTTGATAATATACCTGGGTCTTATTTCAAAAGAACCATAACCAGGAGCCAATTTACGCTTAAATATTTATTTTGTAAAGGGATAATCAACATAAAAAATCGATTTTAAAATCATTATTCACAGAGGAAATAACAGGGGAATAGATAGAACCTGACGCTGGTGTTTCAAACAAAAACACCAGCGTCCGCGGTAAAAATTGAATTTCAAACCAAAAACCAATTTTACTTTTTATAAAGGGCTGCAGGCAACAGGTTGAATTATTTTTTATGTTGCATAATTTTATGCTGATGGCGACCCGGGAAGTAGGCAGGTTTTTAAAAAAATATTCCTGCAAAATACTGCGCTTTTGCATTTCCTGTTGCATTGATGTAAATATACTATTGTAACCACTTATCTTTTTATGACCGCGACGGTTTCTTGATAAGAATAGTTTCGAAGCAATAGAAACCCGCTCAAGTGAACGGAAAGTAATCCGTCAACTATAGCACCCGCAGTACCGGCCCCGCTCATTTTGAGATAACATTAACTGGTGTACTGGAAAATCTTATGTATGTCCTCCGTTCCGGTATAAGTAACGTCCAGGTCTTTGATGATACCATCATGTATGTCGTACACCCAGCCATGTACATGCAAAGGTTGATTTTTATTCCAGGCATTTTGTATGATGGATGATTTGGTAAGATCAAATACCTGCTCCATCACATTCAATTCTACAAACCTCCGGCCTTTTTGAGTTTCGTCTTTAATAGCATCAAGTTCTTCCTGGTGCAACCTGTACACATCTTTGATATCGCGTAGCCAGTTGTCGATTAATCCATATTGTTTATTGCCCATGGCTGCGAGTACGCCACCACAGCCGTAATGACCACAAACGATAACGTGTTTTACTTTTAAAACTTCTATGCCGTATGATAGAACACTTAATAAATTCATGTCGCTGTGCACCACCATATTGGCAATATTTCGGTGTACGAACATCTCACCGGGCCTGGTTCCGGTGATTTCATTGGCAGGCACGCGACTGTCGCTGCAGCCTATCCACAAATATTCCGGGCTTTGCCCTTTTGCAAGTTCTTCAAAATAATCGGGATTGGCTTTCAACTGCTTGACCACCCATTTCTTATTGTTACTTAATAATTTTTTGTATGATTTTGCCATTGCTTTGTTGTCCATTGTTATTTTTTTAATTAATGAGCAGATTGTACGTTAAAATCGTTTTCAATTTTATAGATATCTTTAAAACCCGTTAGTTTACAGGTTATGTTTTTAAGCGGGGCTTTGATATCCCGGAATTCTTTGATCAGTTCCAACACATCAAAATCAATATAATTAGTAGTGAATGCATTTATTTCAACGATCGAATTTTCAGGTATATGGTCCAGCGTTTCTCTGATACTGGCTTTGTTCAGGAAAGATACTTCTTCAGAAAGATTGATCTTTATGGCGTTGCCGGTTTTATGTTTATCCCGGTGGAAATAATAAGAGTTTTTTAAATTGCCGTGCAGGATAGCGCCTATTGCAGCAATCAGCCCGGCGATAACACCAATAAGCAATCCTTCGCCTTTTACCGGTTTGTACACACCAAAAAGATCAATGGCTAAAATAACGCCTACCGTAACAAAAAACGGTATATACTGGTACTTTCCGTTTTTAAACATTTTTGTAAAAACGGAAATCTTACATAATTTGTAACCGGTGAGGAATAAAATAGCAGCTAAGGATGACAGTGGTATTTTGTTAAGCAGGAATGGAATAAATATTACACATAACAATAACAACAATCCATGAAGAATGGCAGATAATTTTGTTTTTGCGCCGGAATTGATATTGGCGCTGCTTCTTACAATCACACTTGTGATGGGTATTCCGCCAATAAGGCCTGATATACTGTTTCCTATGCCCTGTGCCAAAAGCTCCCGGTTGGTATTAGTTACATTCCTTTCGGGATCAATATTGTCTACCGCCTCAATGCTCAATAATGTTTCCAGCGATGCAATGATCGCTATCATTACACCAGTCATGATCACTTTGCTATTCAGGAAGCCATTAAAATCCGGGAATGTGAAAAAGCTAAAAAATTCGGATGCGCTGCCTGCTGCTTTAATGGTAACCAGGTGATCTGGTCCAACTTCTAACGGATTACCTGCCGCGATAAAAATTTCATTAAGCAGGATGGATACGATTACTGCCACAAGGGCACCTGGAATAAACTTTACTTTCTTTTTAATGAACGGCTTATCCCATACAATCATAATTATGATCGATATCAGGCATATTAAAAATACACCCAGCTCAATATGCTCCAGTGGTTGAAACAGTTCGTGCATGTCTTCGTTACCAAAAGGAAACAATTCGGTGAGGTTTCCTTTCTCATCTTTATCATAACCAAATGCATGTGGAATTTGCTTTGCTATGATCAGTATACCGATGCTTGTTAGCATTCCTTTAATTACGCTTGAAGGAAAATAATTTGCAATGCCACCCAGTTTTGCAACGCTCATTAATACCTGTATGATGCCGGCAATAACCACGGCACAAAGGAATAGCCTGAAATCACCGATATTGGTAATGGCCGCCAGTACTAAAGCTGCCAGCCCGGCCGCGGGCCCGCTTACACTAAGATTTGATCCGCTGAGCAAGCCTATTACCACGCCCCCGATAATACCGGAAATGATGCCACTAAAAAATGGCGCACCCGAAGCGAGTGATATACCCAGGCAAAGAGGTAGCGCCACCAGGAAGACCACGATGCTGGAAGGCAGGTCATTCTTTAAATATTTAAATGTCATAATTTTTGAGTTGATACAATTGTTATAGTTTCCGTGCCAGCTTGAAAAAGCGCAGCTTGCCTTGCGAAAATGTTGCTTCAGTTTTCTTGAAGCAACCTTAATTTGTGCAATGGCATGCCCTCTAGTTTTTCAAAGCAGGCAAACACTAATGTGAGTTTTATTGATTTTTGATTGGCACAAAATATTGCTGTAATTCCGGGGTCAGTGCATGGAAAAAATGCATGGCCGCGAGGACACTGCTTTTGTAAGAAAAAAGCAGTTGCAATTAAAAGGAGAAATTATGCTTTGGGAGGAGGAGAAACTAACTCAAAATGTACGATTTGTAATTTTTCATCAGCTGGAATTTTATGCTTTGACGAAACAATAAATGCTGAAAGATCTTTGATGGAAGGCAAATCGTGTATGTATTCTTCCTGCATCGTCAACCCTGTTTTGGCAGAAGATTTTTCTTCTGCAGGTGTGGGAGATTCTTCATCACTCGCTCCGTTGTTGTGAAGTAAGGAAGAATGAAACAGATGATTGGAGGGAGGATAGATGAAAAAATTAATTCCGGTTAAAAAGAACAGGCAGGCACTCATTACTCCGATGGAAATAATTTTTCTAAGGGTGATTCCAGCCGGTATTTTGTTGTTTTTTTTCATTTACTGGTGCAAATATAAAAGATCCAAAGGTGGAATGAATGTTCAAACAGTTTTTTTACCAGATTGTTACAATTTTTAGCGTGTAAAGTGCTTAATCTGCCGGCAGGCCCCGGGAATGCAGGCCAGGTTTTAACATGACGTTGTAAAATGAAATCGAGGGGCTTTAAATTGTATAAGTGCAGCCATGCTTTTTGTCACAGGCTAATTTGCCTCAAAAATGCTGCAATTAAATATTCAGTCCACCGCAAACACTGATCGTTTGCCCGGTGATGTAGCTACCCATATCGCTGGCCAGGAATAATGCAGCATTCGCAACCTCCCCGGTGCCGGCAAATCTTCCCAGGGGAATGTCTGCCTTGTATTTTTCTGCGCCTTCACCATCTTTTAGGTAGCTGGTCATATCAGTTTCTACAAAACCGGGCGCAATGGCATTGCACCTGATATTACGGCTGCCAAGTTCCTTTGCGATACTTTTTGTAAACCCAATGATACCTGCTTTACTGGCTGCATAACTACTTTGCCCGGCATTGCCCATTTCGCCAATAACGCTGCTCATGTTGATGATGCTGCCATTTTTTGCTTTCATCATGGGCCGGATCACCTGTTTGGTCATGTTAAAAACACTTTTCAGGTTTACCTGCATCACATCATCCCATTGTTCAGGGGTCATTCTTAACAGCAGGTTGTCTTTTGAAATGCCTGCATTATTAACACAGCAATCTATTTTTCCAAAAACAGTTAGCACGTCGTTTACAAATACCTCGCAGGCTGCAAAATCTCCGGCATTTGTCTTATATGCTTTTGCCTGCACACCCAATGCGGCGAGTTTCGCTTCCAATGCAGCGGCTTTTTCTGCACTGCTGTCGCTTACATAAGTGAATGCCACAGCTGCTCCCTGCCTGGCAAATGTTAAAGCAATAGCCTCACCAATGCCCCTTGCTGCGCCGGTGACAATAGCAACTTTACCCTCGAGTAATTTCATTAAAAGTTATTTAAGTGTCATAGCAAAAATATATAAATCAACCTGTTTGTAACATTTCTTAAATCGTTCTTTTAAAAATTTATTTTATAAAGTGTTTCCGTTGTATGTTTTACCAAAGGCTATTCCTTTCTTTATGTCCTCGACACATTCTTTTATTGAATGATCTTTCAGCCATTCATGCACCATTTATTTTGCGGTGGCATAGTTAAGCTGGACAGTAAATCTGGTTTCTATTTTCGCCCGTCGTTTTTGCCTGCCCGATGGCTTCCCGTGTTGCTTTTGGAATATTTTTGTTATGATATATGTTGCCGGTAAGCTGTAATCCATTAAAGGAAAGTATGATGCAGCTTGTTTCCCCGGGAAATATAGTCACACGTGCAAGGCTGATAAATGACAGGAGCAGACAAATAAACAGTAAGGTTTTTGCCGCGCTGTTATTTTTCATTATGGATTCGTTGACGATAATATTTCTTCCAGGATCTTACGGTCATTGCTCAACCTTGGTACTTTGTGTTGTCCACCCATTTTATTTTTTGAACGAAGCCACCGGGTAAAAGAGCCTTTGGCAAGCTTGTGTACTTTGGGCAGGCTAAGTGCAATGTCTTTGTAACGCTTCGCTTCATAATCACTGTTTGTAGCTTTTAATGCGTTGTCCAGTTCCTGAACAAAAAGGGAAATATCTTCTGGCTCTTTATCAAATTCTATCAGCCACTCATGGCCACCGTTATTGTGTTGGGTAAAATATACCGGTGCTGCGGTATAATCCGTAACGATGCACCCCGTTTTCTGTGCAGCCACGGTAATTGCTCTATCGCTGTTGTCTACGATCACTTCCTCACCAAATACGTTTATATAATGTTTAAGCCTCCCGGTAATTAGTATTTTATAGGGATCAACTGAAATAAATTTTATAGTATCACCAATCAGGTATCGCCACAAACCCCCGGTAGTACTGATCACAAGGGCATAGTTTTTATTAAGGACCACTTTGTTAAGTCCAACTGTTTTAGGGTCAGGGCTGCCATATTCCTCTACGGGCATGAATTCATAAAAGATGCCATGTTCTGTAAAAAGGGTCATTCCTTCATCATCCGGATTTTCCTGGGCAGCAATAAACCCTTCACTGGCGTTGTATATTTCCAGGTAATTGATTGGTGCGCCGATCAGCAATTCAAACTGTTCACGGTATGGCACAAACGAAACGCCGCCGTTGATGTAAAGTTCCAGGTTAGGCCACACTTCTTTGATGGTTTTTTTTTGTTTTATCTCCAGGATCCTTTTCAGTAACAGTAAGGTCCAGGTAGGAACACCTGCGAGAGAAGTCACATTTTCTTCGGCAGTAACAAGTGCCAGTTTTTCAATTTTGTCTTCCCATTCATCCAGCAGGGCGATACTCAGCTCAGGTGTGCGTATCCATTGGCCCCAAAAAGGAGAGTTTTGCATCAGTACGGCACTCAGGTCGCCACATTGTATATCATCATTTATTTTACTTACCTGGTGTGAACCCCCTACTACAAGTCCTTTCCCTGTAAGCAGGTCGCTGGCAGGGAAATTATTATAATAATTTGTAAGTACATCTTTACTGGCCTGGTAATGATTTTCCTGCAGGCTTTCATCACTTACCGGGATAAATTTGCTCTTATCATTGCTCGTGCCACTGCTTTTAGCAAACCAGGTAACAGGTGTGTTCCATAAAACATTTTCTTCTCCTTCCATCATACGCTCTATGTAAGGACTTATGTCTTCATATTCATGAATGGGCACATGTTTTTTGAAATCTTTAATAGTAAACAATGTAGAAAAATGGTGCTTCTTTCCAAAAATAGTGTATTGGGCTGCCGTTACCAGCCCCTGCAATACTTCACGCTGTGCTGCAACCGGGTGGTCTATCCAGTTTTTAATACGCCATAAACGAAGGCGGGCTAGTTTTGATATGGCAGGAGAAAGCAGCTTCATTTATGGAAAGATAAAAAAACTTATATATATTTTATTATTTAAAATATATTGGTTTGCATTTAGAGAACTTAAATCCGTTCAAAGGTGAACGTTTGGCGACACGATGTAAGTAAGGCCTGAAAAATGCCTGTGTAAACGCATTTTAGGGTAATCTATTATACCCACCACACATAAAAGCCATCCCGTCATCGTGCTGCCTGCTCATGCAAATAATCCTTGCGTTTCAATTCAAAGTTTTTACCCAGGTAGAGGCGCCTCACATGTTCATCTCCCGCGAGTTCCTCTGCAGTGCCGTGTTTAAATATGCTGCCATCAATGAGCAGGTAAGCCCTGTCGCAGATAGACAGCGTTTCATTTACATTGTGATCGGTGATCAGTATGCCGATATTTTTATATTTAAGTTTTGCAATAATCTCCTGGATATCTTCCACCGCAATCGGATCAACCCCTGCAAAAGGTTCATCGAGTAGAATAAATTTTGGATCTACAGCGAGCGCCCGCGCTATCTCAGTACGGCGCCTTTCGCCCCCGCTAAGTGTATCCCCATTATTTTTTCTAACATGTTGCAGCCTGAATTCATTAAGCAGTGATTCCAGTTTTTCTTTCTGCTCCGCTTTTTTTAACCTGGTCATTTCCAGAACGGCCCTTATGTTGTCCTCCACACTCAATTTCCTGAAAACACTGGCCTCCTGGGGCAGATAACCAATGCCGAGCTTAGCCCTTTTGTACATGGGTAGTTTTGTGATATTGATGTCATTTAAGAAAACTTCGCCGCTATCCGACTTAACAAGCCCAACTACCTGGTAAAAAGAGGTCGTTTTACCAGCACCGTTAGGTCCGAGCAAACCAACTATTTCTCCTTGGTTTACATTAAAAGATACGTCGTTAACAACTATCCGGCTGCCATAAGCTTTTACCAGGTTTTTTGTATGGATGGTTAAATTCAAGAAAATCTTTTAGATACAAAAATAAGAGAATTGGGCTAACCGTTTTTTTGGGATAAGTTAAAGTGTTAGAAATGACGTTGTGCGTTCAATAGACTATATTGTATGGTTAACCCGATAATCTGCTAGAGAACCTACACTTTCATTACTTTTTATGCCGGTTATATTTAATTACAGCTTAGTTACAAATAAATATTACTGGTTATGGCCACAAAAATCGGTGTTGCTTACAGCAACCTTTCAAATGCTACTGCTGCCGGTAACGAAGCAGCCAGCGGGGCTCTTGCAAATGCAGGCATACAGAAAGCTGATTTTGCCCTGGTGTTCTGTAGTGGCAAACACAATGCTTACGAATTTTTGAACGCAGTGCGGTCTGTGCTGGGACCTATCCCGCTGATTGGCGGCTCAAGCATCGGCATTATTACCGAAAATTTTATCGGGTACGAAGGATTTGAATCAGGGATCACCGTTTTTGCTTCGGATACCATTTTCTTTAAAGTTTTTGCTCAACCGGATATCAATCTTGGTGAAAGAAAAGCAGGTGAAAAGTTAGGAAAACAAATACAGGAAGCAGCTGGTGAAGATGACCAGGCTTTGCTGGTTTTTTACGATTCGTGTAAACAAAAAAATCCTCCTATGCTCAACTTTGCTACCTGGCTTTTTGAAGGCCTGGAGGCAGTTTTACCAAAGCATATTTCATGCGCCGGGTCGGGTCTTTTGTCGGATATGCAGTTGAATCATGATACCTACCAGTTTTTCAACGGCGAAGTGAGAACTCAAAATGTGGTTGCTGTTCTACTATCCGGCAAATGCAGCATGCAAACCACCATCATGCATGGATGTAAGCCTGCAAGTGCCTATCTTACTATAACGAAAGCAGAAGGGCCCGTTGTATCAGAGATTGATAACAGGCCGGCACTGGAAGTGATTGACGAATTACTCGGCAATAATCATACACTGGAGTGGAAAGATTTTTCGCTCTTTGTTACGCTCGGCGTGAACAGGGGCCAGAAATTTTCAGCATTTGATGAAAAGGAATATGCCAACCGTTTGCTGCTTGCAGTGGATATTCCTTCTAAATCACTGATCATGTTTGAACCAGATCTAAAAACGGGTGATGAGGTTCAGTTAATGCGGCGGAGTGTGGACCTCGATTATATACGGTTAGGAATAAACGAAATAAAGCAGAAGATAAAAGGCTCAAAACCTGTTTTTTCCTTTTATATAAACTGTGCCGGAAGAGCCAAACCCTATGCAGGCGGCAAATTTGAAGATGCAGCGGAAGTACAAAAAGAGATAGGTCCCATTCCTTTTATGGGCTTTTACTGCGGTGTTGAGGTGGCAAAAGTAAAAGAGAAACTGCAACCACTTGACTGGACAGGGGTGCTGTGTATCATTTCAGAATAACAAGCTTAATATGAAAATGCCGGATGAAAGAATTGCTGAACTACAACAGGAAGTTGCTTATTACAAAAAGCAATTGAATGAACTATCCGGATCTGTTGTCAGCCGCGACTATAGAGTGGCTGAAATGAACAACGAAATAAAGCAGATGCAAACCGGATTTGAACTCATCGCTGCTTTAAATCAATTTAAGCCCGTGTTGGTTTTTGAAGAAATTTACGACCATTTTTCAGAAGAAATAAATTCAAAACTGCAAAACGATTTGTCTTTTTTTTTGCAACCGGTTGATAAAACATCCTTTTTTTTTATTCCAGGATTCATCAAAGGCAATCCGGTTGTTGATGTACTTAAATTAAACAGGGAAAGCGTCTATATAGACCCCTTATTTATTGAGCAGAAAAAGTCATTGCTTGTAAATAGTCAGACCATTGTGACCCCATTTATTGAACTACTTACAAAGGCTTTCGGTATTCCGTATTTCATTCTTACGCCTGTGATCGTAGGGCATAGTGTGATTGCTTACCTGTTTACAGGCCGAAAAATAGAAACAGTGCTCTTTGCAACGTCCCGCTTACTTATGCATGATGCCCTTGCCCTGGAAGCCATTGCAGGGGTAATTGCCGCAATTAAAAATCAGCATGATCAGTTTGAATTACTGGAAAGGGAACGGAGCCGCATCTCAAGCGATATGCATGATGAAATCGGTAGCGGCATTACCCATATTGCTTTGCTAAGCCAACTCATACAAACCCAGTCAAAAGATACTGCAACATTTAAAAAAGACATCAATGTAATAGCAACCTCCGCCCACAAACTGGTACAAACGATAAGCGAGATTATTTGGGCACTGAATCCTCATAACGAAACCCTGGAAAATTTGCTTGCTTACATCCGCGAGCAATCACAGCTGTATTTTGAATCACTCGAAATACAGCTGAGTATCTTTTTTCCGGAAATAGTTCCGGATATAAAACTTAGCAATGAACAGCGAAGAAATCTATACCTGGTAACAAGAGAGGCGTTGAACAATGTTATGAAACATTCGGAAGCCAGCGCGGTACAATTAAAGTTTGACATTGTTGATAAGGAACTCTGCTTCAGTGTTACAGATAATGGGAAAGGAATGAATGAAAAAAAGAACAGGCCCGGAAGCAACGGCTTACGTAATATGAAAAATAGGATGGAGGATATCGGCGGGTCTGTTGAATGGGTGCAAATGGATGATGGTATGGCAGTAAACTTTTCACTTCCATTTTGAAGTCCTACTACTTTTTTCACACCTCAGAAGGAAGACGGAGGAGCTATCTTTAAAATTATGACAGCTATCATTATAATAGAAGATGATGAAAAGATAAGGAATTATCTAACCGCATTGATCGCTGGTTCGGGAGCGTTTGATTTACAGGCAGGATTTGCTTCGGCAGAAGATGCCATCCAGTATTTTGAGAGTGGTATGGGCGACATGGTAGAACTGGTACTTACTGATATTCATTTGCCTGGCAAAACCGGCATTGAATTTATTGCCTGGCTTAAGCCGCTTCGGCCCGAAATTCAATTCATGGTATTAAGTGCGTATGACGAGGCGGATAAAGTTTTTAAAGCGTTGAAAGCTGGCGCCACCGGTTATATTTTAAAAAATACCACAGCTGCAAAATTGATTGAAGCATTGAGCGACCTGCAAAAAGGAGGAAGCCCGATGAGCAATGAAATAGCAAGGAAAGTCGTAAATGCTTTTCAGCAGGATATTGTTTATACGGATGCCAAAGAAAATTTATCGGGAAGAGAAAATGAAGTGCTCCAATGGCTCTCTAAAGGATATAGTTATAAGGATATTGCTTCCAGCCTCTTTATTTCTGTAGAAACAGTGCGTACCCATATTCGTAATATTTATGAAAAATTGCAGGTGCCAAATAAAATGGAGGCGTTGAGAAAAGCAGGGCTTCGGTAGAATTTCCAAACAGAAAAATAATGCATGTAATTTATATCGCGACATCCCGCTTACCTGTATTTGGTTTGAAAGCAGGTATTTACTGCCTCTTCAACTCCGCTAAAGTATCAGTACTACTTTTTTAATACTTTTTATTACTCACCGGTTATCTACTTTAGATTTTAGAAACGACTGGTCAGTATGCCATCACTTTTTTTTCAGCACCATTAAATCATTGTGTTCCAATTAAAATGCCAAGCCTCCGCTACGGTAGAAGGATACGTTTTAGTAATTCACGCAACAGATAATACTTTATATAAATCTTTGGAGATGGAGCAACTGAAATAATAATATTCCCGGAACAATGAACCACAAAAAATTCCGGAGATTTAAAAGTAGCAGGAGTTTTTTTCAAAAATGGAAGCAAACTTCTTAAAAAATAAAAATATCCTGCAATATTGAACCCACTTTTTTAATCAACTTTAAACCAAATAAACTCAAACATGAAAAAATTAATTTTACTCGTTGTTATTACCACCATGTTAATTTCCTGCGATCAGCCCTTACCGGCTGCAGCAATAATCGTAAAATCTCCTGTTGATTCGTTAATTACAAACTGGAGCAATACCTGGAATAATCATGATTCCGCAGGAGTAAGAAATATGTTTGTGGGAGATGCGCTTGTTATAGATGACAATCTTGTGGCAAGCGGGCAGGAAGAAATTTCTTCTAAATGGATACATCCAAACATAAATGCTGTTAACCATTTTAAAACTACGCATTTACAGGATTGGTATGGCAATGAGCGGGCAGGATATACAGGCAGGTATGAATTTTATGTAATGGTAAATGACTCCGTAGTCGCGAAACCCCGCGGCATTTACACGGTGAACTGGATCAAAACTGATAAAGGAGCATGGAAAATTACAACCGCTGTTATTCATTCTTTAACCGAAACAAAGTAGAGGTTTCCTGGTTTGGAGAGATCAGTGAGTCTCTTGAATTAATCTGAAAAGCTTATAACCTTACAATACGTTCTACTACTTTTTTCACATTTTATAGCCGTCACTAAATAAGTAATCTTACACTTCATTAAAAATAATTTATGAAAAAGAATATTTTATTCCTGTTTGTTATTTTGTTTGCCATCTCCTGTAAAAAAGACGATCCGTCACCCGCAACAACGACGGGGGATTTTAAAATTGGCACTGCCTGGGTCTATAAATACACCCAGTTTGATGAAACCGGAACTGTTTTGTCGTCAAACAACGTTACCCTTACTATTACGTCACAGGAAACCCTGCTTGGTGAAACCTGGTGGGTAGCCACAGGTGGAGGAGCACCGTCTCATATCCGCAAAGCTGCAGATGGTTATCACACAATTACCAATGGAATATCCCAACTAAACTTTAAAGTTCCTGCGGCTCTAAATGATACATGGCGTACAACCTATAGTAGTGCTGCAGGCGATTACAGCGATTTCAAGGTGATGGCAGTCAATCAAAATGTAACTGTTCCAATGGGAACTATTTCCTGTTACTACGCAGAAGGTAATGATAGCAATAGCCTGGAAGACAAAATATGGTACAATGATGCAAATATGCTGGTGAAGCAGCAAGAATACGATGAAAGTTCTACAGGTACCATGTTCGTGGGTTTTTCATTGGAGCTGGTGAGTTTTACGCCTTGATCCGGAGGGCTTTAGTTGTTAAATTTAAATTGGTATGAGATATTCATTCTTTAATAAGCTCGTTTATATATAGAACTTAAAACCTGGGTCATGGCCCAGGTTTTTTCCATTTCGTTTTTGGTTTAATCCTGGCACGGCCGCTTTTACTTTATTACATAATTTAAAAAATCATGAAAAAATATTTACTCCTTGTGGCATTTGTATGTATTTCCTTTTCTTCTTTTGCACAAAGTTCCGGGGATTACCGTTCCGCGGCTACAGGTGACTGGAATGCCAGTGCGTCCTGGCAAATGTTCAATGGTACAACATGGGTTGCGGCGCTCGCGGCGCCATCTTCAGGTGGCGGTGCCATCACTGTTGTAAGTCCACATACGATCACTGCAAACAGCAACATTACAGCCGACCAGGTTCTTATTTCAACCGGTGCGACCTTGAATATTAGTTCTTCCACATTTAGTCTTGAAGATGGAACAGGAACTGATCTTGTTGTAAATGGAATTTTTATAATGAATGGTACTTTATCTGGTCCGGGTTCTGCCTTGATAAATGGAACTTTGAATTGGACTGGCACACTCAACAGTGCTACAACAATATCGCCAACAGGGATCATTAATCTTAATAACTACAGTGGCGGCCGGTTATTAGGAGGCACTTTAACGTTGAACGGGACGATGAATATAACGGGCGGGGGCATATCTAATTTTGGCGGTACGCTGATCAACAATGGTACGATCAATAAATCGGTTG
>JACMPR010000087.1 GCA_014377385.1 Ferruginibacter sp.
GGAAGTGCTAAAAACATATAAGATCTATGTTGGTGGGCAATTCCCGAGAACAGAGTCAGGGAGGTTTTATGTAGCCACTAACGGTAAAGGAGAAAAGCTCGCCAACTGTTGTCTTGGTTCAAGGAAAGATTTTCGCGACGCCGTTGTTGCCGCCAGAGCCGCTTTTGGCGGTTGGAGCGCCAGGGCCGCCTTCAACCGTGGGCAGGTATTGTACCGCATAGCTGAAATGCTTGAGGGGCGGAAAGCGCAGTTTGTTGAAGAGTTAATGAAACAGGATGCTACAAAAGCGCAGGCCGAAGAAGAGGTTAATCTTTCCATAGATCGCCTGATTTACTACAGTGGCTGGTGTGATAAGTTTCAGCAGGTATTCAGCTCCGTTAACCCCGTAGCATCTTCACATTTTAATTTTTCAGTGCCGGAACCAACAGGTGTTGTAGCGGTAATCGCACCGCAACAGAATGGCCTCATTGGTTTAATCTCTGTTATTGCTCCCATTATTGCGGGTGGAAATTCCTGCATTGTTTTGGCCAGTTATACAAAACCGTTATCGGCTATTACATTTGCGGAAGTGTTACATAGTTCCGATCTGCCGGGAGGAGTAGTAAATATTATTACGGGTAAAGTGGCCGAACTGGTCCCGTTTTTTGCGGACCACATGGATGTAAATGCAACGGCGTACTGCGAAAGCGATGCAGCCACGAAGCAGCTGATTAAAGAAAAATCTGCACTCAATGTAAAACGTGTTGTGATGTATGATAAAGTTTCCTGGCTTTCTGAAGAAGCACAGTCGCCTTATACAATCATGGACTTCCAGGAAATTAAAACAACCTGGCACCCAATTGAGAATATAGGCGGGGCAAAAGCAGGGTACTAAAAGGTTTAAAGTATAAAGTTGAAAGTTTAAGGTTGTTAGCAATGACTTATTAAAACATAATCATAAATTTAAATTAACCTCAAACCTTTAAACCTTCAAACCCCTAAACCCTTAAACCCATAAACCCTTAAACCCTTAAACCTTCACCCTCCACCACTTCACCGAATAATTATTATCAAATGCTATAGAAACCACTAATTTTATACTTTAAACTTTAAAATTAATCAATATGAAACGTACGGGATTATTAATAGTACTTGCAATCGTTGTTATTGTCGGCTTCCTGGGCTGCAACGGATACAATGGGTTGGTAAAGCAGGATGAAAGTGTAAAAAAAGCGTGGAACAACGTTCAAACAGAATACCAGAACAGGTCCGACTTAGTCGGCAACCTCGTGAACACAGTAAAAGGTGCAGCTAATTTTGAACAGAGCACACTAACTGCTGTAGTGGAAGCAAGGGCAAAAGCGACCAGCGTTAACATCGATGCCAATAATCTTACACCTGAAAAAGTAGCCGAATTTCAGGCGGCACAGGGCCAGCTTAGCGGCTCTTTAAGTCGGTTACTCGCTACCGTGGAGGCCTATCCTACCCTGAAAGCTACCGAAGGTTTTATGAAATTGCAAAACCAGCTGGAAGGCATAGAAAACAACATTAAAAATTCCCGTAAAGTCTTCAATGACGAGATCAATGTTTACAACACCAAAGTAAGGTCTTTCCCCATGAATATTCTTGGCGGCATGTTCGGCTTCAGACAAAAAGAAGGCTTTAAATCAGATCCTGGTGCAGAAAAGAAAGTGGATGTGAATTTTGACGATATGAAAAAATAATCCGGTCAATTTAGACGCTTATCCATGAAGAAAAAAAGCTATTCGGGTTATATAATTGGCGGCATAATATTCATCGTCGGTATATTTCTCATTGTTACATACAATGCACTCGTAAAGAAAGATGAAAAGGTTAAGCTGCAATGGAATGAGGTTCAGAATACGTATCAACGGCGGCTGGACCTTATTCCAAACCTGGTGAATATTGTAAAAGGAGGCGCCGGTTATGAACAGGCAACTTTGCAAAAGATCATTGAGGCAAGAGCCAAAGCGGCTTCTGTAAATGTTTCCGGTAATATCTCCGCAGAAAAATTCAACCAGCAGTCTGCCTTGCAGGACGAACTTGCAGGTGCAGCAAACAGGTTAATGATAACCGTGGAGAAATACCCTGATCTTAAGGGAACAAAGGCATTTTCAGATCTCCAGGTGCAGTTGGAAGGTACCGAACGGCGGATAAAAGTGGCCAGGAAAGATTTCAACGGTTCAATTGCGGATTATAATAGTTCAGTGAAAAGTTTCCCCACGAAAATGGTCTCGGGCGTGTTTGGTTTTTTGCCCAGGGAAGGTTTTCAATCAGGTATGGGAACTGACAAAGCTGTAGAAATAAAATTCTAAGGCCGGATTCTTTGATAGTTCTTCTTTGTGTACCAAAAATTAATAGCCATAGTGGGTATATTCTCCTTTTTTAAAAACAAAAAAACTTTTTTCACTGCCGAAGAACAGGCACTGATTGTGAAAGCAATTCAGTCGTCTGAAAAAACAACCAGCGGGGAAATAAGGATTTACGTGGAAAGCAAAAATCCTTTTATGGATGCAATTGACAGGGCATCCGAGATTTTCCTGAAACTAAATATGCAAAATACAAAAGACCGCAACGCCGTGCTTTTATACATTGCCATGAACAGCCATGAACTTGCCTTGTTTGCAGATGAAGGAATATATCAGCAGGTTGGCAAGGAATATTGGGACAACGCCGTAAAAAATATGCTCTCAGAATTTTCAAAAGATCAGATTGTGGGTGCTATCGAACAATGTATCCGGCAGGTTGGTGCAACACTTACAGAAAAATTCCCGTACCGCGGAATAGATGATAAGAATGAACTGTCGGATGATATCGTTTTTGGAAAATAATGAATTGTTGAATTTAAAAATGAAAAAACTCTCCTGCATAATTATATTGATTTTTAGTTTCCTTCTTGTTGTTGCACAGCAGGGAAGTAGCAATACCATGGCGGATATTATTAAGAATCCCCCATCTCCCGCGAAACTTGTTAACGATTACGCAGGTGTACTTACTGAAGATCAAAAGCAAGCACTGGAACGCAAGTTGGTGCGTCTTGATGATTCTACATTTACCCAAATAGCTGTTGTTATTGTATCTTCCCTGGATGGTTATGATGTGGCAGATGCAGCCATTGAATTGGGAAGATCATGGGGTGTAGGGAATAAGAAAACAAACAGTGGCGTTGTATTGTTGATCTCAAAAAATGACCGTAAACTAAATATTTCCCCGGGGTACGGACTGGAAGGTGCGTTGACCGATGCTGAATCCAATGACATCATACAAGGCATCATCAGGCCAAATTTTAAAGGGGAAGATTATTACCGCGGCATCGACCAGGGAACCGATGCAATCATAAACGCAGTAAAAGGAGAATACAGTAATCCCCGGGCAGCCAGGTCTAAAGGCAGCGGCGGCGGAAAATTAATCTTTATCATTATCATCATTTTATTTCTACTCTTTGCCGGAAGGGGTGGTGGTGGCGGTATCATTGGTCCAATGATACTCGGCAATATGCTTGGCGGCGGTTCCGGCCGGGGTGGTGGCGGTTGGGGTGGCGGTGGAAGTTCCGGCGGTGGCGGTTTTGGGGGCTTCGGTGGCGGCAGGTTCGGTGGCGGGGGATCGAGTGGGAGTTGGTAGAAATGGAGCAGGGAGACTGTCGTGATGAATTAAATTCTTGACTATAAAACTGTTCTACTCAGGGGGGAAATACAAAAGTAACCTTGTCTTAGCCAGCACACGAGGCTTCATCAAGATACATAAAAGGGGCGGGAAAAACTTATGCGACGTGTTGTACATGAGCAGTATGAATGCCATGAAAACCTACACAGCCTGCAAAATATTATACGAAAGATTAAGAGCTAATGGAAAAACAGGAAAACAGGCCCTGATCGCTGTGTTTAACAAACTATTAAAACAAGTATTTGCAGTGGTTAAATCCGGAGTATTGTACAGCGATAATTA
>JACMPR010000088.1 GCA_014377385.1 Ferruginibacter sp.
AATTAAAAATCGCATGGATTTATTTTGAAGGAAAAGTTTTGGTTGAAGACGTTTAGACAAGAATGGGCAAGTATGAAATATACATCAGATCACCCTATACCCGAAATCATCTCCATTTTTAATAATCTGCTAACGGCTTCATCAAGTGTCGTTTCTTTTTTTGCAAAACAAAACCGAAGCACTTTATTATTCACCGCATTTTTATAAAACGCAGAAACGGGAATGGTGGCCACTCCGGCTTCCCGTATTAAGCGCACAGCAAAATCATTTTCTGATTCATCACTGATATTTTCATAACTATATAATTGAAAATAGCTTCCATGAGTTGTCAGCGGGATAAACTTTGTTTCCTGCATGATGGTTTTAAAATAATCTCTTTTTTTCTGCAGGAAACTTCCAAGTTGCAAATATTGTTCTTTTTGTTTTAGGAATACTGCAAGTGCATACTGAATCGGGCTGTTGCAGGTAAAACAATTAAACTGGTGTACCTTTCTCAATTCCTTCATTAAAGCTGCCGGGGCGATGCAATACCCCAGTTTCCATCCGGTGCAGTGATAAACTTTTCCAAATGAAAAACAAACGAAGCTTCTTTCAAAAAGATCCGGGTAACGGAGAATAGAAAGATGCTTTTTTTCATCAAATATAAGGTGCTCATATACTTCATCGCTTATGATAAATATGCCTGTATCTTTTACGATATCACGCAGTGATTCAATATCACTTTCCTCCAGCACACTACCTGTAGGATTATGCGGAGAATTGAGGATAATGGCCTTCGTTTTTGCATTCACCTTCTCTTTAACCAACTGCCAGTTTATTTTATAATCCGGGAAATTTAAAGAGATTGCTACTACAACGCCACCATTTATTTCAATGTTTGGAATATAACTGTCGTAGGCTGGTTCAAAAATGATCACTTCATCGCCCGGTTGTAAAATCGTTGTAAGTGCAGTGTATATAGCATAAGTGCCACCAGGCGTAATTGTGATGTCTGTTTCAGGATCAATAGGTGCGTTGTAAAGGCTGTGAACTTTTTCGGCTAATCCTTCCCGTAATGCAGGGAGGCCACACATATGAACGTATTGGTTGTGCCCATCTTGCATTGATTTATATACCAATGAAAGCAATTCTTCATTCATTGGAAAATCAGGAAAGCCCTGTCCGAGGTTAATGGCTTCATGTTTTGTGGCCAACGCACTCATGGTGGTGAATATGGTTGTACCGGCTGCAGGAAGTTTACTTTGAATATTTGTTGTCAAAACAAAATAGCGGGTTGGTTAATACCCATTCAAAAATAACGCTTAAGCAGAAAAAACAGTGGTTGGATTTTGATTGCGTGGAAAAAGGTTGATTGGTTTTACGGCATACATCACCGGTCGGCGCCGTCTTGCAAAAACGAAAAACAGCGGAAAGCACCAAAGGATTTTACTCAGGAAAGCTGTAGAACGCTGGAACAGATCTGCGTTTTTAGCCGGAACTTCATTCGCAGTACCCAATTTTGCTTTGGCTCCATCCCCCAATTGCCAGCTCACATTTCCATGTTTTGCTGTGTAATATTTTTTTAGGTTATCGTTGTCGCCTTTCCAGTTTTCGTGTAGCCGTTCGCTTAGTGATATATCCGGTTCCATGTTCGGATCAAAATAATACCAGTTATTCCTTATTCTTGCTTCAAGGGCATAATGATGTGGAAAGCCCACCTTTCTGTAACTGATGTTTTTTTGTCTTAAAACAGCCATCATCACAATCGCCTGTTGTGAACAGGCCGCATTATCTGCCTGCATGATATCTTCCGGCTCAACTTTGGAAGCCAGGCCGTAGCCCAGGCACTTTTCACCAACTGCTGCAATCCAGTTTTCATTTAGTTGAAAATGCGAAAAGCCATGATAAAAACGGCAGGAGATTACATAGGCCAGTAACGCCGTGTATTTTTCTGAGTAAATATTGATTTGTTGGGAAGCCGCCGAATCATCCACAAATCTTTCCAGGTCTGCTATTGATTTTATGCCCGAAAGGCGGGCGTCAAATCTTTCAATGTGGTTGTATTTCGATTTACCGTTGATATCCCAGCTTATGAAATTGGGTATTATTAGCAATACAGATAAGGCGATGAGGATGATGTTGGTCTTCATATTGGATCTTTAATGCCTGGAAATAACGCTGTTGCAGATCGATTATACAACGGCATAAAGAAGCAAACGAGTATTAACTATATATATTGTGTTGAAGGGATTTTCAACGATGGTAAGCAAGTGACATAAGTGCCTTGACAATGAGATTATCATTCAGTCAGCTGCATGTTACAGGTATTTATCGCCTTTGTTGCGCTTTATCTCCGCAACGTATTGTTTGATTTCCTGTTCTTTGTCCTTTTTACAAATAAGCAGTACGTCTTTTGTATCAACAATTACAAAATCTTCCAGGCCCTGCAATACCACGAGCTTTTTATTATCCGCATGTATCATGTTTTTTGTGGCGTCGATGATCACCACATTATCGCCTGCAACGGCATTTTCCAGGTAATCTTTGTCAATGGTGTCGTATGCGCTGGCCCAGGTGCCAAGATCGCTCCAGCCAAATGAAGACGGGATAACATATACATTGTCGGCTTTTTCCATAATACCGTAATCAATGGAGATATTAACACACTGCGGGTAAATCCTTTCTATTGCTGCAGTTTCATCCACTGTGTTAAATAACTTCTTTTCAGTATCAAACACGTCATGAATCTCCGGTAAAAGTTTTTCAAAAGCTTTTACAATATTTTTTACTTCCCAAACAAATATCCCCGCATTCCATAAAAAATCGCCGCTGGCAACAAAGGTTTTTGCCAATTCTTTATCGGGTTTTTCAGTGAATGTTTTCACCTTATAAACATTATCGCCCACTGCGTAAGGTTCGTACTGGATGTACCCGTAACCGGTATTGGGATTTACAGGCTTTATTCCAAGGGTAATCAATGCCCTGATATGCGAAGTAAAATGCAATGCCTCCTGGCAGATTTTTATAAAAGCCACTTCATCCGTAATTAAATGATCGGCAGGAGCACAGATCAGGTTTGCATTTGGATTCAGCTGCTGCAGTTTGTAAGATATATAAGCAATACAAGGGGCTGTATTCTTACGGGAAGGTTCGCATAAAATATTGGCGGGATTAAGAAGCGGTAATTGATGAATTACAATATCACGGTAGCTCTCGGCCGTTACAACATAAATATTCTCGGGAGCCATAAACCCGGCAAACCGGTCAAAAGTAGCTTGTATAAGGGTTTTACCGGTATTCAGAATATCCAGGAACTGTTTGGGATAATCGGTCCTGCTCATTGGCCAAAACCTGCTACCGATTCCTCCAGCCATGATGGCCACGTAATGATTTTTATTCATAAAAAGCGCCCGTATTTTTATATTATTCCTTCTCTTATAAGGTCATGCAGGTGTATAATGCCGGCATACTTATCATTTTCTGTTACCAACAGCTGGCTGATATTTTTGCTTCTCATTATTTCTAATGCTTCAGCAGCCAATGCATCTGAAGCAATCGATTTTGGATCTGCACTCATGATGTCTTTTGCCTGCAATATATTCACCGAATTATTTTTTTCCAGCATCCTCCTAAGGTCACCATCCGTAATAACACCGGTGACTCTTTCATCTTCGGTAATTACTGCGGCTGCACCAAGCCTGTTTTTCGTTATTTCCATAATCACTTCCTTAATTGAAGCTTGTGGTTTTACTGCAGGTTTCTGGTTGTGTATGATCAGGTCTGAAACACGCAAATACAGTTTTTTGCCCAACGTCCCACCAGGATGAAATTTAGCAAAATCCGCACTTTTAAACCCTTTCAATTCCATCAGGCATACTGCCAGGGCATCTCCCATCACCATCTGCGCAGTTGTACTGGTTGTTGGCGCAAGGTTGTTGGGACAAGCCTCCTGCAAAACTGTTGTATTCAAAAAAATATTGCTGTGTTTAGCCAGGAATGATTGGGTATTGCCAACCATGCCAATCAAAGTATTTCCAAAATTTTTGAGGAGAGGAACCAGCACTTTTATTTCCGGGCTGTCTCCGCTTTTACTTATCAAAAGGAGAATATCTTCTTTCTGGATCATGCCGAGGTCGCCATGTATGGCATCCGCCGCATGCATAAACATTGATGCCGTTCCGGTGCTGTTAAGGGTAGCTACAATTTTTTGAGCAATGATGGCACTTTTGCCAATTCCACTCACAATCAGCCTCCCCTTGCAATAAGCAATCTGCTCCACGGCCTTTACAAAATCAGCATCTATAAAAGCTTTTAAATCATTGATTGACGCAGCCTGCAGCTCTAAAGTATGCAGTGCAACTGGTATAATAATTTCGCTGTTCATTGTCGAGGCGCAAACCTACTTTAATTAAGGCAGAATGCAAAGAATCAGGTTTTTACAACGCGGGTACTTTAAAAAAGCAGTCCGGATTCAATTAAAATAGGTATCTTAAGAAATGATACGAAACTGCAAATAAACATACAAAAGACGCTGCCTGGTTTAGAATATAAATTTATACAATGTGTAAAATCAAAACCCGCTTATCCTAAACCTTTCATAATATAAATGAATACTACTGGTATTGTTCTTAATTGCAACCGTATTGGATTAACTTGCGCCCCCAATCAAAAAATTGAATGAAAATTAAGTTAACGGAATAACCCAGTTCAGAGAAAATAACATTATGGCCACAAAGAAATCAACTCCAGATACAGTTAAAAAAAACAGCGGCAAAACCACCGCCGTAACGCATTCAGATCCCACTATTTCAGCTTCTCTATCCGCACAGTTACAACAGCAATTTGGGTTCGATGATTTCAAAGGTCCGCAGGAAGAAATCATTAATACACTTTTAAGCGGCAGGGATACCTTTGTTATTATGCCCACCGGCGGCGGTAAAAGTTTGTGTTATCAGCTTCCTGCCATGATAAGCAAAGGCGTGGCAATCATTGTTTCCCCCCTGATTGCATTGATGAAAAACCAGGTAGACCTGGTACGCAGTTACAGCAGTAAAGATGATGTGGCCCATTTTTTAAACAGCAGTTTAAACAAAGGGCAGCAAAAAGTAGTAAAAGATGACCTCGTAAGCGGCAAAACAAAAATGCTGTATGTTGCTCCTGAAACGCTGACCAAGGAGGACAATATCGAATTTTTTAAGTCTATTACCATCTCTTTTTTCGCAGTGGATGAAGCGCATTGTATTTCAGAATGGGGCCATGATTTCAGGCCCGAATATCGCCGCCTTAAGGAAGTGATGGACCAGATAAATCCGGCTATTCCTATTATCGGGTTAACGGCTACGGCTACCCCAAAAGTGCAGAGTGACATTTTAAAAAACCTTGGGCTTCGGAAGCCGGCTGTATTCATTTCTTCTTTCAACAGGCCCAATTTATATTACGAGATCCAGCCTAAAATAAACCTGGAGCAAACAAACAAAAGCATCGTACGTTTTATTCAGCAACATAAAAACAAGAGCGGTATCATTTATACGCTCAACAGGAAAACAACTGAAGAACTTGCAAGTATGCTTGTGGCAAATGGTATCAAAGCCGTTGCTTATCATGCCGGCCTGGATGGTAAATTAAGGGCGGAAAGACAGGACCAGTTCTTGAATGAAGATATGCATGTGATCGTGGCTACTATTGCTTTTGGAATGGGTATAGACAAGCCCGATGTACGTTTCGTTATTCATTATAATATTCCAAAGTCAATTGAAAATTATTACCAGGAAACAGGTCGGGCAGGCAGGGATGGCATGGAAGGAAAATGTATCCTGTATTATTCGCACAAGGATGTTGCGAAGCTGGAACACCTGATGCGTGACAAGCCCCTGAGTGAAAGAGAAGTGGGTGCACAGCTAATCAACGAAACTGTTTCATATGCAGAAAGCAGTATCTGCAGGCGTAAAACATTACTTTACTATTTTGGCGAACCGTTTGATGACAGTAACAGTTGTGGTCATTGCGACAATTGTATAAATCCAAAGGAAAAAATTGAAGCGAAAGACAGCGTGGTAACTGTTCTAAATGCTGTAAAAGCGTTGGGGGAACATTTTACCATCGAATACCTTATACTCATACTAACAGGAAGGGCTACCCCACAGGTGCAAATGTACCGGCACGATGCGCTGGATATTTTTGCAAGTGGCAAAGATCAGGAAGCGCACTACTGGAGCAGCCTCACCAGGCAAATGTTGCTGAACGACCTGCTTGAAAAAGATATCGTCGAATACGGGGTGTTGAAGTTTACAAAAAAAGGAACAGCTTTCCTGAAAAAGCCAACGTCTTTCAGGATTATTCTCAACAATTTATTTGAAGAAGCCAATGCAGATGATGAAGCCAGTGAAGCCATGGCTGCTGAAGGCGGCGTGGCAGATGAAAACCTGTTGGAATTATTAAAGGACCTCCGGAAGAAAGTTTCCAAGGAAAAGAATCTGCCTCCTTTTGTGATTTTTCTTGAAAGTTCCTTGGAAGATATGGCAACCATGTTTCCTACTTCAATGGCGGAACTGGAAAAGATAAGCGGTGTAAGCAAGGGCAAAGCCATGCGCTATGGCAAGCCTTTCCTGGATGTAATTACTAATTTTGTGGAAGAAAATGACGTGACCAGGCCCGATGATTTTGTGATGAAGAGCGTGGTGAACAGGAACAACAATAAGATTTTCATCATTCAAAATGTAGACAAAAAAATACCACTGGAAACAATCGCAAAGAACAAGGATCTTAAGATAAACGAACTGCTGGAAGAGATGGAAACGATCGTTGCAAGCGGCACTAAACTCAATCTCAATTACGCCATCAACGATATGGTGGATGAATATGAACAGGAAGAGATCATTGATTATTTTAAAAGCTGTGAAACTTC
>JACMPR010000089.1 GCA_014377385.1 Ferruginibacter sp.
GGGGCACTTTAACGTTGAACGGGACGATGAATATAACGGGCGGGGGCATATCTAATTTTGGCGGTACGCTGATCAACAATGGTACGATCAATAAATCGGTTGTAGAGTCAACCGTTAGTTCTATAGATGTCCCATTAATAAACAATGCATCAGGTATTATAAAAGGTGCAGGGACTTTGGATATCACTGGTCTATTCACCAATGATGGCACCATAGCTCCAGGCAACCCTGTGGGAATACTTGCTTTCAATCAGGCACAGCCCTTTTCAGCAAATAGTATATTGGCGATTGAATTATTAAACAACAGTGGTCCAGGTTCGGGTCATGACCAAATGAAAAGAAACAGTGACCTAACGCTCAACGGTACACTGACTGTAAATGAATTGGCAGTGTTGCCATTGTCAAGCTTTACGATTATAGAATTGTCAGCCGGTCTCATCAGCGGTAACTTTACTACTGTTAATCTCCCTGCAGGTTATACTATGACCATAGGAAGCACTACAGTTATTCTCAACAAGATCACTATCGTGCCATTACGACTGTTATCATTTCAGGTTACAAAATCCAATAACCAAACTTTTCTGAATTGGTCTACCGAAAATGAAATCAATACATCTCATTTTGAAATTGAGAGAAGTGCAGATGGCAGGGTTTTCAATAAGATCGGGAACATCCGTTCTAATAATTTACCAGGCAATAATAATTACCATTTCACAGATCAATTACCGTTACAACCCACAAACTATTACAGGATAAAACAAGTTGATATTGATGGTGATTACAGTTATAGTGAAACAAAAGAGATCAATTTCGAAAGATCACCTGTAATATCTGTTTCACCCAATCCTTCAAAAAATATCTTATCAATAAATGGTGCGGAAAATTACGAAGAAATACAAATCATTAATATCAGTGGCCTTTTGCTTAGAAAAATGAAAAGTGTGGGAAATATTCAGGTAGATATCAGCAATTTACCTGCTGGTAAGTACTTTTTAAAATTATCAGGAAAGACTGGTTCTAAAACCGTTCAATTTGTTAAGCTGTAGCACGGATATGTCCAATGCGCAAACTTTTTAGATTTTTCGCTCTTTCTACTTAAAATAAGCTGGTTAGGGAAGCCGGTAGCAAAACAGTATAATCAATTCTTACCCTGATAATTTAAAAACCTTGTGCGATAAACACAAGGTTTTTTTCATTTAGCTCTATCTTTGCTGCCATTTTAGCACATTTATGAAAGTAATAGACCATATAAATCATTCTGATCAAACCCTTATTTCCTTTGAGATACTACCACCTCTGAAAGGTAAAGGCATACATTCCCTCTACCAGCATCTTGATCCGCTAATGGAATTTAAACCAGCTTTCATCAATGTTACTTATCACCGCAGCGAACATGTGTTTAAGAAAAAAGCGGATGGTACTTTTGAAAAAGTAGTAGTAAGGAAGAGGCCGGGTACAGAATCCATCTGTGCAGCTATTATGAATAAATACAACGTTGATACGGTGCCTCATCTTATTTGTGGCGGATTTAGTGTAAATGAAACAGAGGATGCCTTGATAAACCTCAATTACCTGGGTATCGATAATGTATTGGTGTTGCGGGGCGATGCAGCAAAAAATGAAACGTCTTTTGAACCGGAACCGGGCGGTCACGAGTATGCGCTGGACCTGTTAAACCAGGTAAAGAATTTAAATGCCGGGGTTTACCTTGAAGGCGATTTAAAAAACAGCATTCAAACAAAATTTTGCATCGGTGTCGCCGGCTATCCGGAAAAACATTTTGAATCGCCCAATATGGACAGCGACCTCCGGCATTTAAAAGCCAAAGTTGATGCCGGTGCCGACTATATTGTAACCCAGATGTTTTTCGACAACTCAAAGTATTTTGCGTTTGTAAATGCCTGCCGGGAAATCGGCATCACTGTTCCAATTATCCCCGGGTTAAAACCGGTTTACACAAGAAAGCAAATGACCATATTGCCAAAGACTTTCCATATAGACCTTCCTGCCGATTTGTCGAATGAAATGGCGATTTGTAAAAACGACGTTGATGTGGAAACAGTTGGCACAGAGTGGCTGTTACAACAATCCAAAGAATTAAAGAAAGCAGGTGTGCCAGTACTTCATTATTATACATTGGGCAGGCCACAGATAGTGGCAGATGTGGTGAAAGAGCTTTAATGATTTGAAAATGTACTGATGGGGTTTAGTGAAATATCAGGCACCTGGTATTTAAGAATGTTTAAATAATTTATTAAACGATCTGAATAGTAAGTAACATCCGGCCCAACATAGTTTTCACAGCTCCAAATCACCAGCTTTTGAAAACCTCAGATCATTTCACCAAAGTCTTCACCAACGCCTCATTCACCTTTACAGGATATTTTTTGTGTAATTCTTCCAGCCATTTTTGTTCGAGCACATTCTGATAATCATTTATCACCAGCCCGCGCGCTTCTTCAAAACTGCGTTGCTGGTTGGCCTCATAAAATCTAAAGTATTTGATGAAGGTTGCCGTACCATCGGGATTTTTCACAATTGGTGAAAATGCGTCTTTGCCTGCGGGGAAGGCATTTGTGGCACCGTTGATCTGAGCAATTTCATAACGGGAGCTATCTGCCTGAACTTCGCTGCTTCTTTGATCAATAATTTCTTTGATTGATTTGCCTGTCTTTAATGCGGACAATGTTTCCTGTGCTATCTTATCTGACGTACAGTTTACTATTAACACATCTGCACTTTCGGCCCATTTATAGTTTGTTTTGTGCTCATTAAAATATTTTTGTAAGCCAACACTGTCGGTGCCTGCTTTGGTCCATACATTTCTTTCCATCACTTCAAACAGCATGTTACCCTCCCTGAATTCCTGCATCTGAAATTTAAAATCGGTGTTGTATTCTTCGAGGTGTTTTTTATAATATTCAAGCGAAGCAATGCTGGTATATTTATCCCACAATTCTTTATTGGATTCGCCTTTATATTGTTCAAAATTTCCTTTGTACTCACTAACAAACTTAAGCCAGTCGGCACCTTTTAGAGAACCCTTTATAAATCCAATAACAGGTTTATTGCTGATGGGAACCTGTGTGTAATATTCCGGCTCAGGATGCATCGCCAGTGAATCTGCATAGCGAAACAGGTCTTCCTCTTTAACGCCGGCAATTCTTTTGTAACCGATCTTTCCGACAATATCTTTTGCAAATTTTTCTTTTGCTGCAGTGATCCTGGCATCCTGCATTGTTTTTTGTTTGAGTTCAAATTGCAGGGAAGCATCCGTTTTATCCGTTGGAACGGGTGTGTAACCCAATCTTTTTACAATATGAATTCCAAAGGCTGTAGTAAAAGGAGTTGTAATATCTCCATCTTTTTTTAAATTGAAAACTTCTTTTTCAAAAGAGTAATCAAATTTGCCGGAGCCAAACTCCGGTAACTCACCACCATTTAAATAGGTAAGTTTATCATTGCTGAAAGCTTTTGCGAGTGCCGTAAAATCAGCCCCGGCCTGCAACAAAGCGTAAACGGAATCCGCCAGCTTTTGCGATGAGCGTTTCGTGGCAACATCGGCATCCGGCGGATAGGTAAAGAGGATCTGGCCCACCCGCCATTTTCCTGCATCTTTTCTTTGTTCTGTCACTTGAAAAATATGCCATGATTTTTTTGCACGGTAAGGGATACTCGTTTCGCCGGGCTTTAAAGAATAAACAATATTTTCATATTGGTAAGGCAAACTAAATACAGTGATAAAACCAAGGTCTCCAAATTTTGCGGTCGCGGTTTCTGCAAGTGTGGTATAATTTGTTTTGCCTGATTTTAATGCTGTGTACAAAGAAGTAATCGACTGGTAAATTTTCATGCTGTCTTCCGGCTGTGCATCCTCTGCAACTGATATGGAAAAATGCACTGTATGAAGATCTATGAGGCTTCGTTCAATTGCCTGGTCGACTAAACTATTCAGTGCTTTTTCATCGCTCATGTAATTTTCATCAACCTGGCGGCGAAAATTATCAACATCAGCCTGTAGTTGAGGAAGCGTATCAATGCGCAGGTCTTTAGCCGCTTTTACTTTTAATTTAAAATTGGTGTACAGCTCTACGTAATCCCGGAGGGCTTTTTCCTTGTCGCTTACCGGCGTTTTGTTTTTGTTATAAGCCCTTAGAAACTCATCTTTGGTTACGGTATTGTTGCCATAACTAATAAGGGTTTGGGAGTGAACGGAAATACAGGTGATAATGAGGATAAGAGAAAGGGCAAATTTTTTCATTATAAACTTTAATGAGTGAAAATTATGGGTTAGTGAAGCTAAGTTCTTGACTAAGGAAGTTTGCTAACAACTAAAAATTAATTGCGTATACCTACTTTCCGTTTTTCATCTTTACCTGCAACAGGTCATTTAATTGCAGGAAGCTGAGTTTTTTGCCGATGATCCTTTTTTCTTTGTCAAGCAGGAACAGGGTAGGCGTTTGTGTAACGTCATATAATTGCCTGAAACTCGCTTTCTGGGCTGCGCTTTCTGCTTCGGCCATTTCCTTCGTCTGGTATACATTTACCCAGTCTGTGATATGATGTTCATTGATGTACCTGATCCAGGCTGGTTTTTGTTCCTCTGTGAGTACGGCATATATTTTTACATTTTTCCCTTTCCACGAAGCCTGGTAAATAGAATCGATCCTGGGTACTTCTTCTTTGCAATGACCGCAGGTTGGATCCCAGAATATAACCACTGTATAATCTGCCGTTACGTTATATAAAGGAGAAGATTTGCCTGCCGTATCTACCATTTCAAGGTTGGCTGCTTTCTCACCAATCAGGTTGGCCATTTGCATATAAGCACGCCGGGTGATGGTTTCCATTTGTTTTTCATTTAGCCAGGGTGTAAGTCCCTGGCTGTGGTATTTTTCAAACAGGTGAACAAATACGGCATCCTGTCCCATATATTTTGGATTCAGGTATTCATCCGTCAGCCAGTTAAGCAAAAACTTATACATCTCAGGTGCTGTTCTTGCGAGCAACAGTTTATAGTCAAGGTCTTTAATAATACTGTCAGACTCCTGTGGGATTACTTCCCTGTAGTATCTTTCTAATTTGGGTAAAAAGAAGGGCGTACGAACAATTCGGTCATCCATAAACGTTATACCATCCCAGTAGTGAGCTTTATAGTAATGATAATTATCCAGGGAATCCTGGCGGGTAACTGGTTTTTTGGTTGGATAAGGTGGCTCCTTCATCGCATTTAACAGGGAAGCCATCATGGAATTAGGCTGGTTTTTTACAACGCCATTCCTGTATTCGTTTAATTCTGAATTGTAGCGGTTATAATTGTCTTCGTGTGAAACAGAATCCTTTTTTGTGCCGGAAGCATTGTAGGCGGCACGTTCTTTTTGCATCTGTACTCCTTTAACAGCTATGAACTTTTGGTATTGCTGAAACAGTACGTTTTCTTTAGTACCTGTAACTACCATGTTTGAAAGGTCAGTTGTATCTGCCTTAATATTGATCACCTGTTCCTTATCAACAAAAAAATCGGCCGTAAGATTTTTTCCCGGGAAAACGATTGAATAGATACCGGGAGGAAGCGCTTTTGCTCCTTTAAACAATGCTACGCCCTGGTTGTTGATAGCTGCTGAATCTTCGATATTTAGGTTTTTGCCCCAGTGATAAGTAAGAAATGCTATCCCTGATTTATAACTGGGCGTTTGTAGGGTAACTTTATATCCCTGTGCAAAGGAGGCTGAGAATGCGCAAAAGGAAATACTTAGGTAAAGTAACTTTTTCTTCATATAATTATAAATGAGGACAAATGTATTAAAAATGCGTCGTTCATAATCACTACTGTAATAAGTGGCGATGTAAATATTTGCAGTTTCTTAACAAATCAGGGTTTACTTTTTTAAAGATTATTTTTACCGCCGTGAGAAAAAATAAACAACGGATTCAATTGAATAATATTGCTGTTACAGATTATGCGGCAGAGGGTAAAGCCATTGCCCGTCACGATGGTAAAGTAATTTTTATTTCGGGTGCGGTTCCGGGAGATACGGTGGATATCATTCTTACTAAAAATAAAAAGGACTGGGCTGAAGCACGGGCAATAAAGATTGTAACGCCGGCGCCAGACAGGCTGGAGCCATTTTGCCGGCATTTTGGGATCTGTGGGGGCTGCAAATGGCAAATGCTACCGTATGAAAAGCAATTGTTTTACAAGCAACAGGAAACCGAACAGAACCTGAAACGCATTGGCAAAGTGGAGCTGCCGGCGATTATGCCCATCATAGGCTCCGCGAATACAATCCATTACCGGAATAAGCTTGAATTTACGTTTAGCAACAAGCGTTATTTTACACATGAAGAGATGTCAACTCCCGGCGCTTTTGAAGACGCGGTAAACCCAAATACGCTAACAAACGCTGCCATTCTTCCGTCCGGAGCTTTGGGTTATCATGTTCCCCGAATTTTTGATAAAGCAATAGACATTTTTGAATGCTGGCTGCTGGATGATGTAAACAACCGGGTAAGGAATTCGATCCGCGACTTTGCCAAAGAAAATAAGTTTTCGTATTATGATATTAAGGAGCATACCGGCTGGCTGCGGAATATTATTATCCGGTATTGTACCACCGGTGAACTGATGGTAAATATCTGCCTCAA
>JACMPR010000090.1 GCA_014377385.1 Ferruginibacter sp.
ATAGTTTTTGCCCAAACGTTAACGGCGCAAGAGGCTGCTAAAGAAGAAGATTTTTTTCGTATTGTGCGGATGAGCGTACCCGAGAATGTTATGTTGGAAGTGGGAGGGTTAGTGACTCTCCCTAATGGTGACCTGGGTATTTCTACAAGGCGTGGGGATGTCTTTATAGTTGAAAATCCAACCAGTGCACGTCCCTTTTTCCGCAAGTTTGCCTCTGGCTTACATGAAATACTTGGATTGGCTTACAAAAATGGCGTATTGTATTGTGCCCAGCGGGGTGAGCTGACAAAATTAGTTGATACAGATAATGATGGCAGGGCCGACCTCTACGAAACAGTTGCTTCCTGGCCCATTTCGGGGCATTATCATGAATATAGCTTTGGCCCGAAGATAGCGCCTGACGGAGCTTTCTTTGTTTCAGGAAATGTGGCTTTTGGTAACGAAGAGTGGTGGCGGGGCGAAAGCCGTGTGCCCTGGCGCGGCTGGATATTTAAGGTTAGAGAAACCGGAATGATAGAACCCTGGGCAACTGGTGTACGTTCGCCATGTGGTTTAGGTATGATAGATGGTGAACTATTTTATACTGATAACCAGGGTGAATGGATGGGTTCGGGCGGAATATGGAATGTAAAAAAAGGCGACTTTATGGGACATCCTGCCGGATTACGCTGGTCGGGTTTACCTAACTCCCCGGTTAATGTAACCACCGAACAAGTATATTCCGCGGTTAATCCCCGGCAGATAAAAAATGCACAGGGGCGATATATTAAACCAGAGAATGTGGTGAATGAAAAATTTGCTACCCTTATCGATTTAAAGAAAGAAATCCCCCAACTCAAATTTCCGGCTGTATGGTTACCGTATGCTATCCTTGGTATTTCCAATTCTGAACCTATAAAAATACCTGAGGGCGTGTTTGGTCCCTTTGCGGGGCAGGTGTTGGTTGGTGATCAGGGACAGAGTAAAATAATGCGGGTTTTTATGGAGAAAGTAAACGGAGAATACCAGGGCGTTGCCTGGGATTTTCGGGCAGGTTTTCAATCAGGTGTTTTAAGGATGGATTGGGCTAAAGACGGTTCTCTTTTTGTGGGCGAAACCGACCGGGGATGGGGGTCAGCAGGCGATGCAAGTATGGGTTTGCAGCGCTTGGTTTGGAATAACCAGGTGCCTTTTGAAATGAGAACAGTAAAGGCTATGCCAGATGGATTTGAGATTGAATTTACAAAACCGGTTGATAAAAAGTCAGCCGAAAATCTTTCATCTTATGAAGCAGAAAGTTTTATTTATAAGTACCACCCCGTGTACGGCAGCCCGCCTGTAAACATTAAAGCATGTGCAATAAAAGGGGTAAAAGTTTCTGCAGATGGTATGAAGGCGAGGATCATTGTTAATGACTTACGCAAGAACTATATCCATACTATCAGGCTTGATGGTATCAGGGACATGGATAATTCCTATTCACTGGTACACCCAACAGCTTATTACACGTTGAATAATATACCGGAAGGCGAAAAGCTTTCTTTATCCGAAGTAAGTACAAAGCGAATTTTAATTGCTAAAACCAAACCCGCAACTGATAATAAAGCAAAAGCGGGCTCAGGAGTTACGCCTGGTTTAAAAGCACCGGCAACATCAACAAAACTTGCAACTGCAAAACCTACATTTGCCAGTGTAAAGAATTTATTAATAAAAAATACCTGTGTTGCCTGTCATAATGAAACTAAGAGGCAGGTAGGGCCTGCCTTTGCGGATGTTGCAAAAAGAAATTACTCAATTAATCAGATTGTTAAACTGATTTATAATCCACAAAAAGAAAACTGGCCGGATTATGAAACACAGATGCCGCCGATGCCGCAGGTGTCTAAAGCAGATGCGCAAAAAATTGCTGCGTGGATTATATCACTGAAAAAAAGCAATTAATTTCTGACCCATCATAAATATTGAATGCTTTTTCACAGGCAAACAATTACGCTTTATTGAACTACATCTTATCGGTAATTTTTTTTTAAATGGTACTTTTAAACATTTCATGTTGATGGCTAAATCAAAAATATAGTACTTATGTTTTATACTTCTTGTCACATGAAAATCCTGAAAACATCGGGGCAAGTAATGCGATGAATTCTTTATGAGCCAGACTGTAATGCTGTTATTAAACAGCCGTTCCCACCATCGGCAGGAACTCTTTTACGTTTCGTTCAATATTCGGCAATAAAGTACTTAGTCTGTTCACATAAAATATTCTACGCGAAGTTGAAATAAATCAGGGCATAATTATCCAGGTATGCTGGCTGTGCAGCGTTAGGCAGTCGTAATCATCAACTTAAGGCCATAACTAATTTTACCTGAGGTATTGAAATTGTTAAAAACTCAAACTCTGATATGAGAAAATTCATTTGTTTTTTTGTGCTTTCATCGTTTGCTATAACTGCACTAAATGCTAAAGAAAAAGAACTTGTAGAGTATGTTAATACGTTACAAGGCACCAATTCAAAACATGAGTTGACCCGGGGCAATACTTATCCTACTACAGCTCTGCCATTTGGTATGCATACCTGGACACCGCAAACCGGCAAGAACGGTGATGGGTGGAAATATCAGTATCTTAAAAAAACCATTCGTGGTTTTCAGCAGGCGCATCAGTGCAGTTCTTGGACAACTGATTATTGTGTGTTTTCTTTTATGCCGGTTATTGGTAAGCTTGTGGTGAATGAAAAAGATAGGGCAACAGCGTTTAGTCACGATAATGAGATTGCAAAGCCCAACTATTACAAAGTAAAATTAGACAATGGCATAGTGACAGAAATGTCTCCTACAGAACGTGGCGCCCATCTTAGATTTAGTTTTCCTAAGGGAGGTGAAAGCTATCTTGTACTGGATGGTTATACCGGTTTAAGCCAGGTGAAAATATTGCCCGCAGAAAGGAAGATTACAGGTTATGTAAGCAACAATAAAAACAACAAGGGAAACCTGATTAAAAGTTATTTTGAAATTGTTTTTGATAAGCCTTTTAAAAGTTATGGCACCTGGGAAAACCGGAAGAATACCATTCAGAACAATCAAACTGAAGGTGAAGGTGAAGGCATAGGTACCTATATACAATTTAAAGATGGCGAAAAAGTTCAGGCCAAAGTAGCTTCCTCCTATATTAGCCGGGAACAGGCGGGTGTAACATTAAATGCCGAATTGGGAAAGTTCAAAAGTCTTGAGGATACAAAAGCCGCAGCGGCGGAAGTTTGGAACAAGCATCTTGGCAGAATATTGGTTGAAGGTGGAACTGAAGAGGAGAAAGCAACTTTCTATTCCTGCTTTTTTAGAGCCAGTCTTTTTTCCCGCCAGTTTTATGAATACAATAAAGATGGCAAGCCTTATTATTTTAGCCCTTACGATGGAAAGGTGCATGAAGGTTTTATGTTTACCGATACCGGTTTTTGGGATACTTTCCGGGGGCAGTTTCCACTTAATGCCCTGATGTACCCGGAAATGCATGGCCGTTATATGCAGGCATTACTTGATGCACAGGAGCAATGCGGCTGGTTGCCTTCTTGGTCTTTTCCCGGCGAAGGTGGAAGCATGATAGGAAATCATGCTATTTCGTTACTGACCGATGCATGGGTTAAAGGCATACGAACGTTTGACCCTGAAAAGGCATTAAAAGCTTACCTGAAAGAGGCAACTAATAAAGGCCCATGGGGGCCTTCTAATGGCAGAGATGGCTGGAGGGAATATTACCAGCTTGGATATGTACCCTATCCCCAATACAGAGAAGCCACAGCTAAAACACTTGAGTATGCCTACGATGATTTTTGCGGGTACCAGTTAGCAAGTGTTACAGGCAACAATTTTTATAAAAATATTTTTGCACGCCAGATGTATAATTACAAAAATGTGTACGACCCGGCAACCAGGTTTATGCGGGGAAGAAAAGCAGATGGCGAATGGGTTCCAAATTTTGATCCCATAGAATGGGGCGGTCCCTTTACAGAGGGAAATGCATGGCACTGGCAATGGTCGGTGTTTCAGGATGTTCAGGGCCTGATAAACTTAATGGGTGGTAATAAAAACTTTAATGCTAAGCTTGATTCTGTTTTCTCTGTACCAAATGCGGTTAAAGTAGGTACCTACGGGGGAATGATACATGAAATGACGGAGATGGTTATGGCTAATATGGGACAGTATGCTCATGGCAACCAGCCCATTCAGCACATGATTTATTTATACAATTATAGCGGCGAGCCATATAAGGCGCAGCAGCATGTAAGAGAGATCATGAGCAAATTATACAACTCAACAGAAAATGGTTATCCCGGCGATGAAGACCAGGGACAAACATCGTCGTGGTATGTATTGAGTGCTTTGGGCTTTTATAGTGTTTGTCCTGGTACAGATCAATATGTTATTGGAAGCCCGGTTTTCGAAAAGGTAACTATAACCCTTGAAAATGGAAAGAAGTTTATTATAGATGCAAAAGGCAATAGCGGGGAGAATGTCTATATTCAGTCAGCTTCTTTAAATGGTAAACCGTATAATCAAAATTGGCTTAGTCATAGTAATATTATGAACGGTGGAATTTTAGAGTTTACTATGGGTAATAAACCCTCTCTAAACCGAGGGTTGGCAAATGAGGATAAGCCTTTCTCATTATCAAAATAAAAGCATACGGTAATAGCGAAAAAAGGAACACAGTTGACACAGATTTGACGGATAATAAGGATTTATTATGCTGCTTCAAAAATGAAATCCGTGAAAACTCATTTAATTCGTGTTACCGTGTTTAATAATATAACTATCTGAGAGCTTCAGATAAAAATGATAAAATAATTATGAAAAAAATACCCGTATTAATTGTAGCTGGTTTCAGTTTCTTCTATTCTTCAGCTCAATTGGTAAGCAAAGTGACCGATCCTGTTGAATGGGTCAATCCATTAATGGGTTCGGATTCAAAACCCAGTTTATCTAATGGCAATACGTATCCTTCTATATGTGTTCCCTGGGGTATGAACTTTTGGAGTCCACAAACCGGACGTATGGGTGATGGATGGATGTACCAGTACAGTGCCGATAAAATAAGAGGGTTCAAGCAAACACACCAGCCTTCGCCATGGATGAATGATTACGGTCAATTTGCTATTATGCCAGTAACCCATAAATTAAAATTTAAAGAGGATGACCGTGCAAGTTGGTTTTCGCACAAGGCTGAAATTTCAAAGCCTTATTTTTATAGTGTATACCTGGCCGATGCTGATGTAACAACAGAAATAACGCCTACGGAAAGAGCTGCACAATTCCGGTTTACATTTCCTTCGGCTGATAGCTCTTTTATTGTGGTAGATGCATTTGACCGTGGATCGTATGTTAAGATCATACCTAATGAAAGAAAGATTGTGGGATATACAACAAAGTATAGCCGTGGTCCTTTAAAAAATTTCAAAAACTTCTTTGTTATCTATATTGATAAAGGCTTTGATGTTTCCTATGCATGGCACGATAGTACACTTGTAAAAGATTCTTTAGAAAACACCGCCCGTCATGCGGGTGGTGTTATAGGTTTTAAAACAGTAAAAGGAGAGCAGGTACATCTCAGGGTAGCATCATCATTTATTAGCCAGGAACAGGCTGAATTAAATTTGAAAACAGAGTTAGGCAACGATGGTTTTGATGTAACCCAGCGGAAAGCAAAAGCAGCCTGGAACAAACAATTAAATAAAATTTTAGTAGAAGGTGGATCACCAGATCAAACTAAAACCTTCTATTCGTGCCTGTACCGTGCACTACAGTTCCCTCATAAATTATATGAAATTGATGCTGCCGGAAAAATGGTACACTGGAGCCCTTATACCGGTGAAACACTGCCCGGCTATATGTTTGCCGGCACCGGCTTCTGGGATACCTTCCGGGCCCTATATCCCTTTCTCAATTTTGCCTATCCTTCCATTAATAAAGAGATGCAGGAAGGATTGGTGAATGATTATAAAGAAGGAGGTTGGTTACCTGAGTGGTCAAGCCCGGGTTATGCAAACATTATGGTGGGCAACAACTCTGCATCGGTGGTGACAGATGCTTATATCAAAGGATTGAGGGACTATGATATAAACAAACTGTATGAAGCCTTACAACATGGCGCTAACAATGCAGGCCCGATGTCGGCACTTGGCCGGGATGGTGTAAAGCATTATAATGAATTAGGCTATGTGCCAAATGATATAAAAGTTAACGAAAGTGCCGCGAGAACCCTGGAATATGCTTACGATGATTTTACCATTTACCAACTGGCAAAAGCATTAAAGCGTCCTCAGGAAGAAATTGATCTTTACGCAAGACGCTCACAGAATTACAAAAACCTTTTTGATCCCGAAACAAAACTAATGCGGGGCAGAAAAGCAAATGGAAGTTTTCAAACACCTTTCAATCCTCTTAAATGGGGTGGCGACTTTACAGAAGGAAATAGCTGGCACTATAGCTGGAGCGTATTTCATGATATTGAAGGGCTTAAAAATTTGATGGGCGGGAACCAAATGTTTGTAAAAATGCTGGACTCTGTTTTTGCAATGCCTCCCGTATTTGATGAAAGCGCTTATGGCGGTGTTATCCATGAAATCAGGGAGATGCAAATTGCCGGCATGGGACAATATGCACATGGCAATCAGCCAATTCAACACCTGATCTATTTATACAACTATGCAGGGCAGCCATGGAAATCGCAGTATTGGGTTCGCGAAGCGATGAACCGGTTATATAAGGCTACCCCGGATGGGTATTGTGGCGATGAAGACAATGGTCAAACCTCTGCCTGGTATGTTTTTTCTGCAATGGGGTTTTATCCTGTTTGCCCGGCAGTAGACCAGTATGTGTTAGGTGCTCCGTTGTTTAAAAAGGTAACTGTCACATTAGGTAATGGAAAACAACTCATCATTAACGCTGCTAATAATTCTGAGCAAAATAAATATGTACAAAGTGCTCAGTTCAACGGAAAAGCGTGGGATAAAAACTGGCTGTCGCATTCAGAAATGCAGAAAGGAGGAACAATCAATTTTATTATGGGCAGCAATCCCAATAAAAGCAAGGGAACATCGGCTTCTGCCTATCCTTACTCGTTTTCAACTGACAGCAAGTAGTTATTATGCTTCACAAGGTGCAAAAAGTGAGTAGGATGTTTTACGTGCCCCTTTTTTTCGGGAACCAAGCTGAGTTACTACTATCAACCAGGGGAACCAGCTTTTATCGGTATTATGAAATTTTGGCTATGCCTTAATAGTCCCGTTTGGGAAGATGTAGTGGTAGAAATTAAATAAGAACTTTAAATTAAGTCTCGTAAGAACGAGCTGTTTTAATGCACAGTATTTATGAGTACAATAGACAGGCTGTTAATATTCAAAACTTCATACCCCATAATGGAAAATAATCTTATCCTTCGCAGTTTGAAAAAAGCTGATAATTGCACTTCGGTACAAGGGTGCGACCCCGCAAAACTGATGGGGCAGGCTGCAAGAGTGTTTAATTCGGGCTCCATTGCCGGGTACAAAAAATAAAAAAACAAAGGCGTAGGTAATCATACTGAAGCTTATTTGTTTCCCGTGTTCGATAAGATTGCATAAGGAGAACTTTTAAGCGCAGTGTTAGAAGATGTTAGTGAATTTCCAATGATTATGTCTTGTTTTCCATCGCCATTAAAATC
>JACMPR010000091.1 GCA_014377385.1 Ferruginibacter sp.
GTTCAGGAAGCTGGCAATCAGCAAATAATGGATGCTTCCACCATCTCCCTGTTGAAGGCCAGCGATTCTTCGCTTGTAAAGACTTCCATTACCGACAAGAAGGGCAATTTTTTATTTGAGGGTCTAAAGGAAGGGCTTTATGTTGTTGTGGCAAATTCAATGGGGTATAGCCAGGCTTGCAGTAAGCCCGTTATTGTAAACGATGTGAACCCGGTTGCCACGCCTGAAGTGTTGCAGCTTATTCCCTTGAACAAACAATTGCTGGAAGTGGTGGTGACTGCAAAAAAACAATTTATTGAGCGCCGGATAGATAAAACGATTATCAACCCTGATGCGCTCATTTCCAATACCGGAAGCACTGCTATGGAAGTTTTAGAGAAAGCCCCGGGCGTGTCTGTAGATAAAGATGGCAATATCAGCCTGAAAGGTAAACAAGGGGTAATCGTCATGCTTGATGGTAAACCCAGCAACATGAGTGGTTCTGACCTGGCAAATTTTCTAAACAGTATGCCGGCTTCCAATGTGGACCTGATCGAGATCATGTTAAATCCCACGGCTAAGTACGATGCTTCCGGAAATTCAGGTGTGATCAATATACGGACGAAAAAAAACAAGCAGAAGGGTTTAAACGGATCACTGACTACTGCTTACGGCCAGGGTATCTATTCAAAAACAAACAACAGTTTTAACCTGAATTATAAGACCGGCAGAGTAAATTTATTCAGTACGGTAAGTATTAATTACCGGAAAAATTTTCAGCAATTGGATATTTTCCGCAGGTACACAAACGACGATCATACGCTAAAAGCTAATTTTTCGCAGAATACTTCAAAGACAAGAGAAAATTACAATTACAACAGCAAAGTTGGAATGGATTTTTATGCTACAAAAAAAACCAGCTTTGGTGTCGTACTTAGCGGCTACTATATTCCCACAACTGAAACAGGTAACAGTTACAGCTATCCTAGGAACAGTGCGGATGTGCTGGATTCAATTGTAACTGCTTTTCGATCAGAAAAAGGCGTTTGGAAGAATGGGGCTGTAAACCTCAACTTTCAGCATAATTTTGATTCTACGGGACGGCAGCTAACCGCAGACGTTGACTTTCTTCAATATCGTTCAGACCGGACCCAGCAGTTTGATAATATTATCTACAATGCCAACTGGAGCAAGAGATACAACGACGCCCTGGTTGGAGACTTACCGTCAAACATCAAGATTTACGCGGCAAAAACTGATTACGCCCAACTTCTAAAAAAGGGAATAAAAATGGAGGCAGGGCTTAAATTCAGTTATGTAACAACCGACAACAACGCCAATTATTTTAACGTGATCAACGAAGTAAAGAGTGTTGATATAAAAAAGACAAATCGTTTTCAATACAAGGAAAATATCAATGCTGCCTACATGAATTTCAGTAAAACAATTAAAAAGTGGGGACTCCAGGCCGGACTGCGTGTGGAAAATACCCATTACAATGGCCATCAATTCGGGAATGAATTCCGTACTGACCTTGACTCTACTTTTAAAAAATCCTATACAGGCGCTTTTCCAACTGCATACATCAGCTACAATGCAAGTGACAAAAATCAATACGGGTTTTCATTTGGGCGGCGCATTGAAAGACCTGACTATGAAGACTTGAATCCGTTCCTGTTCTTCCTTGATAAATATACCTATGAAGAAGGAAATCCTTTTTTAAGACCCATGTATTCGAATGTATTTGAGGTGTCACATACGTACAGGCAATTTCTTACCACTACATTGAATTATAGCCATACAAAAGATCTTTTCAATGAGGTGTTCAGGCAGAACAACCTGCCGGATGACAGCATTTCAACCGTTGTAACAAAAGGTAATTACGGGCGGGTGAATAACCTGAGCATGTCTGCAAACGCACAGATCAAAGTAACAAAATGGTGGACCTCGATGATATATGTTGAAGGTCGTTATCAGGAATTCAAAGGAATATTGAATGGGAAAAAACTTGAGGTGAGTGGCACGAATTTCACAACAAACGTCAACAACCAGTTTTCATTTAAAAAAGGCTGGAGCGCAGAAATATCTGGCTTTTACCGTTCTAAGTCGGTGGAGGGACAGATTATAATTAAATCCCTTAGCCAAGCGGACATCGGTGTAAAAAAAGAGATTCTTAAAAATAAAGGCGCACTCAAATTATCAATCAGAGATATTTACGGTCCCCGAACTGCAAGAGGAAAAATCGATTTTCAAAACACAGAGGCAAGTTTCCAACAATACAATGACAGCAGGGTCGCGACACTTAGCTTTAGTTATCGTTTTGGAAACCCTGTAAAAGGGCAACCGAAGCGAAAGACAGGTGGGGCAGGAGATGAACAAAACAGGATCAAATCGGGGAATTAATTCGGGATGCCGGCGATGAGTTAGATGAGTAATTATCCGGCTGCGGGCTGATTTGCCTGCAGCCGGATAATGCTTTAAACACTTAAACCTCTATCCCAAAACAGGCTATCTTTGCGTAAAATTATTTTATGGCTTCATTTGATATGGTTAGCAAAGTTGACCTGCAAACATTAGACAATGCAATCAACGTTGTGAACAAAGAAATCACCAATCGCTTCGACTTTAAAGGCTCTCATGTAGTTATTGATCTCAATAAAAAAGATTTTAAAGTTAACCTGGAGGCTGACAGTGACATGAAGATCCAGCAGATGGTGGACGTTCTGATAAGCCGCAGTATGAAACAAGGTTTGGCTGCTGAAGTGTACGACCTCAGTAAAGATCCTTTTCCGAGTGGTAAAATCACAAAAAAAGAAGTTCCCGTACGCAACGGAATAAAGCAGGAAGATGCAAAAAAAATTGTCAAACTCATAAAAGATAGCGGCCTGAAAGTACAGGTAGCGATCATGGATGATATTATCCGCGTTACAGGGAAAAAGATCGATGATTTGCAGGATGTGATACAGCTAAGCAAAACCTGGACATTAGAAATAGCTCTGCAATTTGTAAACATGAAGAGCTAAAGCGAAATGCAAATAGCTGAGGCCCTACTTGCGGGTTATGCAATTTGAGCTAATTTTTAGCTTAAAAAAAACTGCCGGGCTCAAATTTGTCAACTGTCAGTTCTCAATTGTCAATTATAAAACTTAATTTCGCACTTTCAAAAAATGTACGGCAAAACCCGTATACAAAACTAAAAAATATGAAACAAGGCATTCATCCGGTAAATTACAAGAAAGTAGTTTTTAAGGACATGAGCAATGGTACCACTTTTTTAAGCCGTTCAACTGCATACAGTGCAGAAACGATTCTTTGGGAGGATGGCCAGGAATATCCGGTTATAAAACTGGAGATATCAAATACATCTCACCCTTTTTACACAGGTAAAAATGTATTGGTTGATACTGCGGGTCGTATTGACAAGTTTAAAAAACGTTACGAAAAGAAAGCAAAGTAATTAATAAAGAAAACCTGTTTTTTTATTAGATGATTGTTTTTCATGGCTATACTTTAAGATCTCTTCGGTTTTCCGGAGGGATTTTTTTATGCTGCCAACTTAGGAAGCACTGCCACTTTTGTTAGTTTAACTCCGCAACTACAAACAGGTTTTTGTAATGCGGATACTTTTAACCTGGTCTTCATACGTACGTTAACTTTGCGGACCCGGAACCAATACTTTAATTCAGTACTTTTATACCAGATGAATATATTTTTAGATGATAGAAAATGCAGGGAACAACTTTTTCCTTTTACACAAACAAGGCATGTAGCTGATATAAGAATAGGCATACTTACTATCAGGGAAAAATGGGAACTACTCACCCAGAATAAAATACGCACATCACTTGAGGAACTGACCGGTGATGAGCTTCATATTCATGCTGATATTATTCCCACGCAGGAGAACATACAGGCAATTTTACGGATTGCTAATGACAGAATACCGATGCTTGACAATGCAGCTATCAAGGTTCTTCACCATCCCTGGCAAATATTCCAGTACAATGACTGGGCCATCAGGCACGATTTTGCACTTTTAACGGAAAACAGGATTTCTCAGCCAATACCTTCAACAAATCATTTTACAAATGAGGCTAATATTTTTATTGAAGAGGGCGCTGTTGTTGAACACAGCTATCTAAATGCCGCTGCGGGGCCCATTTATATCGGGAGAGATGCGGTGATTATGGAAGGTAACATGATACGCGGCCCATTCTCCATCAGCGAAAAAAGCACTTTAAAAATGGGAAGCAGGATATATGGCGCAACGAGTATCGGGCCACACTGCGTTGCCGGCGGTGAAATAAAAAACTCCGTATTTTTTGAATACAGTAATAAGGCGCACGATGGTTATTTAGGCGACAGCGTTATAGGAGCCTGGTGCAATCTTGGCGCCGGATGCAGCAACAGTAATGTAAAGAATACTGGTGGTGAGGTAAAATATTTTTTAAATAAGAACGGCAAAGCCATCATCGCCGGAAACAAAGCGGGACTTTTAATGGGAGACTACAGCCGTGCGGCTATCAATACTTCCTTTAATACCGGAACGGTAGTGGGTGTATGCTGTAATATAATTAGTCAGCAACCTCCAAAGCATATTGAGAATTTTTCGTGGGGCCAGGAACGTTATATTTTTGAGAAGGCGCTAAAAGATATTGAAAACTGGAAAAAAATGAAGCACCAGGCACTGACATCAAAAGAGACAGATTTACTTCACCAACTTTATTTATCAAATCAATAAAATAATATGCGCAAACAGATAGCTGCTGCCAACTGGAAAATGAACCTGACCCTTCAACAGGCTGAACAACTAACAAATGATCTTCTTAGTACAAACCACAAGATGGGTGTGGAGCAGCTTGCTATTCTTGCTGTACCGTTTCCCTATTTAACCAGCATACAGGCCCGGCTGAAAAATAACGCGAATATGTTTGTAGCCGCACAAAATTGTGCTGCAACCAAAAATGGCGCATACACCGGCGAAACAAGTACTGAAATGCTTGAAAGTATTGGCGTTCAATATGTGCTGATTGGTCATAGCGAAAGACGGGAATATTATAATGAAACTAACAGTATTCTCACCGAAAAAGTAAATCGTGCTTTTGAAAATAATATACATCCTGTTTTTTGTTGCGGTGAATCTTTAAATATCCGTGAAGCAGGTACTCAAAACAGTTATGTTGAAACACAACTTAAAGAAAGCTTGTTTCATTTGAATAAAGATCAGATGAACGGCTTCATCATTGCTTACGAGCCTATTTGGGCGATCGGTACGGGAAGAACCGCCAGCAGCGACCAGGCACAGCAAATGCATGAACACATCAGAAATGTAATCGCAATACAGTTTGGCGATGAAATTGCCGCCTCGATTTCTATCTTATACGGTGGAAGTGTGAAAGCTGCGAATGCAGCCGATATATTTTCGAAACCGGATGTGGATGGTGGTTTGGTTGGTGGCGCAAGTCTAATTGCGGCTGATTTTGCAACAATCATCAATAGCCTTAAATGAAAATGCGCATCAAGAGAATATCCAAATTCGATATGGTTAACCTATGAAGGCAAGCTGATACTTTCAAATAAATTCAGTTTGCCCAGTTCCAGGGTTGTGCTGTTGTTGGTATCACTTTTATGATACATAGGAAGAAATTTGGCACCGTAAACAACTTCTGCAAAGGTATAAGAGCTCCTGGCAACGACGGTATTACTGAACATGTCATCAAATGCTTTTATAAAAACGATGATCTCTCCACGGATATTTTTATAGTCAGCTTCTGTAAAATCATACATAGGGCTGTTTTCTGTTATGGGGTGAACGATCGTCCAGCTTAAAGTAAGGGCATTTACTTTTTCTAACTCCAGTTCAAGTGGAAAAAACCGGTTCACCGTTTTGCCATTTTCATCCATCGTTAATCCAAGTGTCACCTTTGTTTCAGCATCGGTTAAGGTAGTATTTTTGAAAGGAGCCACCCGAAACATCAGTGCCTTGATATTTTTATACGGCGCTATAACGGCATTGTGAGAAAATTTTAAATAGGCGGTAGGTTTGCTGAATCTTCCGTACATAAGGCCGGTAGCAACTGCAAAACTGAGTAGCCCGATCAGTGCCTGGAATGCCGCTATGGCGCTGGTGGCGAATCCTACCGGGCTTATGCGACCATAGCCAACGGTGGTAAAGGTTTGTGAGCTAAAGAAAAATGTTTCAATAAACAATTCCAAACCGGAATTAGTTTTCCCAAGACCACTCAGGTGTTCGACACCAACCAAATAATATAATACGGTAAAAGCAATATTTACCAGTATGTAAAACAACAGGATGACGATGAAAAAACCCGTCCTTGATATAGCCAGCATGCTATGAAACCAACTATACCTTTCCAGCAAGCCCAGGCCTGTTTTGTGAACGTTGGCAACGCCGTCCTTATTTAAAAACCGACCACCATAACTGGAAGCATTTTCTCCAAAACCTGTATCAATAGATGCTTTTGCGTTAGAATTTATTTTGCGGAGCAGAGACATAATAGTTTATAGTTAGAAGTGAAACCAGCAAATAAAAGCAAAATATTTTTTTAGATCATCGACGTATCAACTTTCCCAGCAATGTAGTAAATTTTATTGCACCGCTTTGCGATAAGTGATCATTGTCACTAAAATCAGCCATTTCAAGTTCCGGCAATTGCAGAAAATTAAAATAGGGAACATCGTACGTTGATGAGATGCTATCTAATACCTGTTTATTATTCCGCAATACATCGCTATTGAGGTCGTCGTAATAAGTGTGAAAAACCGGCGTGGAAACGAGCATTACTTGTATGTTTTGTTTTTTAAGCAGGTCAATCATTTTCACCAGGCTTTGCAGTAGCAATGATTTGAGCTTTTTATCTTTTACAGCAAGTGCATTGTGACTGCTGGCCCGAACGGAGCCATTGTGAGCATTTATAACGGATGAATCTGCACCTGGTAATGGCTCAAAGCCTCGTTCGGGGACAGGCAGCTTTGGCTTGTACATGAGGTAATTTAAAGAAGGTAAGGCTCCATACACGAAGAAAAAAAACGAGAGATTTTCACTTGTAAACCTATAATCATAATACTTTTTTGAGACGCCAAAAAATTTATCATTATTGAAAGCGGATAGTTCCTGGTCAACAAAATAAAAACTGTGATAGTCAACGGTAATGATTACCTGCTTTAACTTTTTCATTTTTGGCAGGTACTTTTCAAGGAGTTTTTCGTTGTAAAAAAGTGACTGGGAGGGTAGGGATAGATTATAACCACTATCGCTCAGCAGCGTAGGTACGATAGCATTTTCACCATGCGAATTTCCTAATATGAGCAGGTCGACCGCAGGAATTTTTTCCTCAAATTCTACCTTCTTTTTTTCAAACTGTGTTGTGATTGTCCGCAATCGAACTTCGGCAAAAAACAAGAATGCCAGTAGCGGCGCAGAAAGCAGTAATATTTTTTTGAATAGCAGGGTCATCTTAAAATTGAAAATAAATAAATTGCTGACTATTACTAACGCCCAACAAGCAAAGTAGCAATATAAAAATATAATAAATAGTCCACCTTTTTCTTATGGAAAGACTCCGCATCATGCCAATAATATTTTTCTTTTCTAATAATGAGTCTATGTAAAAAAGAAAAAAGATTAGGCCAAAACACAGTATCAATTGCAGCGGGCTAATGTTGAATAGCTGATAGGTATTCCCATGATTCGCCAATAAATTGGAAAACTGCATTTGTAACCCTGTAAAAAGGTTTGAAAATATATATTGTGCCGCCGCAAGATCATTGGCTCTGAAAAAAATCCAGCCACAGGAGACAATCATAAAAACCAACAATATCCTTATGGGCGCTGGTAAAATCCCGTTCCGGTTTTTGAATACCCGTCGGTATAAATTTTCAAGTAAATAAAAAGTTGCGTGCCACAGTCCCCAGGCAATGAAGGTAAAATTAGCGCCGTGCCACAAACCGCTTAGTGTAAAAACGATCAAAATATTCAGGGAATGCCTGGCAATCCCTGCCTTGTTGCCGCCTAAAGGAACATATATATATTCCCTGAACCAATTTGTTAGGGTGATATGCCATCGTTTCCAGAATTCATACAATGATTTAGATAGGTAAGGCTGGCGGAAATTGATGCTAAGATCATACCCAAGTATTTGTGCAGTTCCCCGTGCAATGTCAGAATAGCCGGAGAAATCGGTATATATCTGTATTCCAAAAAACAAAATGGCAACGATTAATGAAAGTCCGTTGTAATGATATACATTTTCAAAAACCGGTGAAGTAACCGCATTTAACCTGTCTGCTATAGCTACTTTTTTAAAGAGACCCCAGGCTATTTTGTATAAACCCGCAACGATTCTTTCGTAATTAAAATCCAGGGGCTTATCAAATTGAGGAAGCAGCTTTTGTGGTTTTTCAATCGGCCCCGCCACTAACTGCGGGAAAAATAATACAAAATTACTGTAGGTAAGTAAATTGGTTTCTGCCGGATATTTTCGCTTATAAACCTGTATAATGTAACCCAGTGATTGAAAAGTATGAAAGGAAAGCCCAATCGGCAATGTAATTTCTGCATTGTTTTTATAGAATAATAAATTTTCCGGAGCAGAAAAAAAATGTTGCAGCGATATGAATAAGCCCGAATATTTGAAGTAAAAAAGTATTCCCAAATTGGAGACGATACTTATCAAAAGAATTGCCAGCCGGTAAGACCGTTGAGTTATTTTCTGTAAAATAATGCCGGAACAAAAATCAATTAAAATCAATAAAAAAAGAATAAGGATATACACCGGGTTATATACCATGTAGAAATAACATGAACTCAAAAAAAGAAGGAACAGCCGGTAAGGTTTTTCAACTTTATAGTACAGTAATGAAACAATTACAAAGAAAAATAAAAAATGTATTGAGTTGAACAGCATCCTAGATTATGCTTTTTATAATTTTCAAATCTTCTTTCTTGAGAAAAAAAGCGTCTGAAAATCTTACGTTAACAGACCTTACAATATAAGCCATATCAAAGATGAGTGAAAATACAATGGCAACAGAATATGAAATTACGCCGCCATAAACGCCGATGGCGGGAATAAGCAGCACGCATAAAACGACTACCGTTACCAGGAAGATGACCGAACTGATAATATTCTGCCTGTATTTTTTTGTAGCCACAAAATAGGAAGTATATAAGTATGCAGTGCTCGTAGCGATAATCGCTACGCTTAAGATTAAAAGCATTTTAAACATTTCCGGGGTAGCATGCGGGAAAATCTTATCCAGGAAATAATAACACAAAAGGTAGAATGGGAGCAGCAGCAGTAAAAGACCGGCGATAACGATCCTTCCGGTACTTAATAATGATTCTACAGCTTCCTCTTTTGAAGCCCTGAGTATCTTTCCCATAAAAGGGTAATAAAGTAAGTAAGTAACGGAACAAAACACCTGGAATATCTTTACCGCCTGTATATAGACAGTTAATTTGGGATTACAGAAATATTTTATGAAGAACAGGTCGATGTTAGCTCCGAGGAAAAAAATACTATTACTTATATAAGGTAAGCTTCCAAATTTAAAAAGCTGGCGGATTGTTTTTGCGGATGGTAACCTTGTGCAAGGAAAATCGGCGGAAGCATAAATCAGCAGCAGTACGATGATCGTTGTAAGAAAGTTTACGCCGTAAAAAACAAACAAAAGGAGTTTCATATTGCCTGAGCCATTAAAAAAAATATCAGCAAGAAGATAAACACAGAATAGTAAATTGATGGTAAAATTAACGGCCTGTAATTTCCAGCCTTGCATTCTCGACGAAAAAATGGCATTGAAAATATTCTGGACGAGCAGACTAAAAACATATGCGCCTGAAAAAATAAGGTATGCCGGATGGGGGATCAGATCAAAATAAAAGAAGCACAAAATCAATCCTGCGATCGCAGCAACAATCCAAAGGAGCTTCCAGGCAAGTGCCAACAAGTTGGAAACTGACAAAATATTTTTTGAAATAAAATAAAACAAGGAATTATCTGTACCCAAACCCAACAATATTGCAATGGTTGCTACAATTGTAACTTGAAAAAAATATTCGCCTGCTAGTGCTTCAGGAAAAAAATTAGAGAGTAACAGCAGTATTAAAAAGTTAGATCCCGACAACAGTATCTTACCAATAAACAGCCTGTTGAACTGACGATGTATCTGCATAAATAATGTTATGGTGTATGTACCGTTCTATTGCTACACATTAATCCATATCCATCGATGCAATTTTTACAAACTGCCGGAAGTTCTTTTGCGAGGCGATGCTGGTTCCTGAAATCAGCATATGATTTGGAACGATAGATTTCAAGCGGATCATCGTACAGGATATTACCATAAACAACAGGGGGATTTTTTATTGTTTGTCCAAACAAAGTAAATGGCGTGGTTACCGCTAAAAAATCACAAGGAGAAACATTACCATTATAATTTACGAAGAAGGCCTCTACGGCCTGGCAACCTTTGAGCCTTGGCTTTGTTAGCGGCAATTCTATCACCTGTTTGTTAGCCCTGGCGATCCTGACACATTCTTTAAAGATCTTATCAACTTCCGGGTTGCCTTCTTTAGCATACAACACCATATCCTGGTTGTCTTTCGTAAATGACAACAGGTTACTCACATAAATCGTTCGCACGTTGAATTTTTTTACCAACATCAGCAACTCCGGCAACTGGTGAATATTTTTTTTATGGGCTACAAAAGTTATAGCCACACGGTTTGCTAGTTTTGATGTTGACAATCGTTCAAGTGCCAGCATTATTTTATCAAAGCTCACACCGGTTTTAAAATTCTCAACAATTTCTTTGGTGCTGCCATCTACTGAAACATTGATCTCGCTGATCGGGTATTTTTCCAGTAAAACAATTTTTTCTTCTGTCAACTGCATGGCATTAGACAGGAAAGGGAATGTTATTTTAGGATTGATAACCAGGAGGTAATCCATCATCCTAAAAAGATCTTTATTAATAATTGCTTCAAAGGTGGAGAAAATGAAGGTATCAGCTTTTTTTATAAGCGGATTTAATCTTTCTGCCAGTTTAATGAATTCGTCGTATAAAATGATCTTTGTAACGCCATCCGATATTTCTGTTCCATAATTTGTAATAAAGCAATGCTTGCATTGAAGGTTACACGCAGATACCGTTTGAAGAACAATTGCTGTTGGAAAGCCTGTGTAGTATTTCTTCACACCGCTAAGAAGCCTTTTGAAGAAATTCTTCCTTGGAATTCCTGATAGCTTATTATAGTATATCCTTATCCTGTTAACAATCGCTGCCATTAATTTAGAGTAGACTTTCGGACAAAGTTACATTTAATAGTAAACCCTGCTGTTTTTTGTTATATCGAACTCGGCCGTAAATAGCATTACTTCAGCCCTGCACTATTAACCGTTTCCGTTATAAAGTGCAGAAAATGCAAGAAGCATCTTAGAAATCAGAATAAAGAACTTCCGATAATGCCAAGCTATATGTTTTTAAACCATAAAACAGGAGTGAACTATTTGGTTAAAAGTTAAGCCGGCATTAAAATAAATACCTGACAAGCTCAATTAAATGTTTAATGCCTTATTAGAAAGTTAGTTATGAATAGAAAGGAATTGTTGCAGGTAGTGCTGCTGAATGTTCCACCTGGTTGAAAAAGCCCTGAGGCTCCCGATAAAAAATTAAAAAAATATAGAAATATTTACTATGTTTGTATATTGAATCTCTAGAAGCAAGCACCAAAGCTTACCCCTAACTATCCTCGTATAAATCAAATTTTCCGATCCATTTGTAATCCGACAAGTCATTAATCCGCATAATTCGTCGTAAAATCTACGGAATCTTCCAAATTTTATGGAAACCGGCAACATTATATAAATCAATCACAGAAAAGAGAAAATCATCTGACATGCTCAACCTTTTTACGCGTTTAACCCTCATTGTTGTCCTATTATTTTCATTAACAGTTAAAGCCGCTGCGAATGATTCTGATGTGGTAAATTGTAACAGGGTCTGGAAGATAGCAGTGCTGGGATCATCTACCGCATTTGGGACAGGTGCCACTGCATATGATAGTTCCTGGGTGGGCAAGTTCACGGCTTACCTAAAAAGAAAAAACATTTCCAACGATATATACAACCTGGGAATTCCAGGGTTTACGACTTACCAGAATTTATGTCCCACAGGTTTTGTAGCACCCGGTGGGCGACCTTCTTCAAATAGTTCGTACAATATCACGGCGGCATTGAACCTTCATCCGGATGCTATCATCATCAATATGCCATCTAATGATGCAGCAAATAATTATACGGTTACAGAACAACAGGCAAATTTTGAAAGAGCTGTTTACCTGGCCGACTCTGCTAATACGCCCATTTGGGTATGTACCACGCAGCCAAGGAATAATATGACGGCAGCGCAGGTATCTAACTTAACAACGATGCGTGACTGGATATTTACCAGGTTTGGCGACAAGGCAGTGGATTTTTGGACAACTATCGCCAATGGAGACGGCTCCTTAGCTCCTTTTTACGACTTTGATTATGTACACGTGAACGATGAAGGTCACAATCTTTTTTATAACAGGATAAAGGCAGAAACTATCCTGGATTCCCTGTGTATAAGGGTGACGCAAACCCTTATTGCAAAAGCCGGAAATGATATATCAGTTACACTCCCTGCCACAACTGCAAGCCTGAATGGCAGCAACTCTTTTAGCTCGCTCGGAGGTACCATCACAAGCTACCAATGGACAAAAATATCCGGACCGATCAATTCGGTAATCCCTTTCCCAAACAATGCTCTTACAGCTGTGAATAACCTGAGTGAAGGAAGATATTCGTTCTCTCTCACGGTAACAGACAATTTCCTCAATGTTAAATCAGACACTGTAGATCTTGTGGTAAGTACACGGATTTTAATTGATTTTGGCCCGGATCTAACGACGTCGCCGGACGCCGCCGGAAAGTACTGGAACACAATTACCGAAACGCGGAATGGCATCAAACTTACAAATGCAGTCAGTTCGGGCAATGCCTCAACAACCGTTGGTTTGGAAGTAGTTAACCGGATTGACGGAACCTTTAATACAGCGGGGCCTGGCACCAATACCGGCAATTCACTGGGGGCAATTAATGATTATCCAGCAACTGTTACAAGCGACTTTTCATTTGCGGAGCCAAGTGCAACAAACGGGCAATGGAAAATAACCGGACTCGAGAGCACAAAACAATACACTATAAAATTTTGGGGAACCAGGACAGTATTAGACGACCGTATAATACAAATTAAACGTGCCGACCAATCCATTTGGCAGGAATACAACGCTACCAATAATAATAATTATAATACTTCAGCTATTTTCACCTTCTCTGGAAAAACACAGATGTTATTCGATATCCGGGTGAAATCGGGTAGTGCTTTTGGCCATATTTGCCTTATCGATATTACCAGAACTACACCTGCACTGGCATTAAATATTCCTCCAACAGCAAGGGCTAATGACGTGAATGTTGCACTTCCTGGGACAAGTGCTGTGTTAGACGGAAGTACATCGAGCGATGATGATGGTAGTATTGCCAGCTATCAATGGGCTCAAACATCGGGCCCGTCAACTGTCCAGATTCTTTCTCCTTCGGCATCCATCACTGCAGTAAATAACCTCGTGGAGGGCACGTATACTTTCCTGCTCACCGTAACAGATGATAGCACTGCCTCTGCCAGCCAGAGTGTAACCCTCACCGTTAATTCCAGGGTGTTATTCGACATCGGGCCTGATTTTACAGGGGCCCCGGATGCAGGGGGTAAATACTGGAATAATGTAACCAATGGGCTGCCCGGTGTGAAAACTTCTAACGCAGTTACAACCGGAAATTCTGCCACTGGTATAAATTTTGAAATTATAAACAGGATTGACGGGACCTTTAACCCTGGCGGCCCCGGAACAAATACCGGCAATACTGTGGGGGCTGTGGGTGATTATCCGGCGAGTGCCACTACGGATTTTGCATTTGCACATTTGAGTACCAGCACCGGTCAATGGAAATTATCAGGGCTGCAAAGTTCAAAACAATATGTTGTAAAATTTTGGGGCACACGAACTGCGGCGGATGAACGCATCATACGCATTAAACGTGCTGATGAAACAAATGTACAGGCTTATAATGCAACCAATAATGCGGATTTTAATAATGCAGCTGTTTTTACATTTACAGGGAAAACGGATATGAGCTTTGACATTACCGTAGACGCTAACAGTACTTTTGGCCATATATCACTGATTGACATCAAGATAACAAATCCTCCTTCTAACTGTACACCTTCTTTAGTAATAGTTTCTAACCAGACAGGTGCCATTTGTTCGGGATCACCAGTGACATTTACCGCCACACCAACCAATGGCGGAACTTCCCCGACGTACCAATGGAGTAGAAATGCCGTGAATATAAGTGGTGCCACAAATGCAACATTTACAACGACTACTTTGATAAACAACGATGCCATTTCATGCTTCATGACCGCGAACACGGTGTGCGCAACGGGCACGACAGCGACATCGAATACAATTACCGCCTCAGTACTTCCGATTGTACCTGCAGCGGGTAATATTTCAGGTCCAACAAGCATTTGTGCATTCGTTGGTTCTCCAAACAATGCTGTATATTCTATTGCAGCTTTAGCAAATGCAACCACTTACAACTGGACTGTACCAACGGGTGCAGCCATTGTTTCAGGACAGGGTACGACGAGTATAACGGTTAGCTTTAACAGCAATTTCGGGTCGGTTGATACACTTAAGGTGGCAGGTGGAATTTGTACCAACAGTGCTCCATCGAAACTGGTGCTTTTCAAAACACTGCCTTCCATTCCCGGCGCAATTACAGGTCCTGTGGATGTTTGTCCTTTTATTGGTCAACCTGCCAACGCAACCTATTCCATCGCAGCTGTGGCCAATGCAACTTCTTATACATGGACCTTACCAACAGGTGCGACTATTGTAAGCGGGCAGGGAACCACGAGCGTACAGGTGAGTTACAACAATACCTTTGTTTCGGGGAGCATAAAAGTAGCCTCAATTGCAAATTGCGGAAGCCGTGCTCCAAGGTCTTTAACCCTGTCGAAAAATGTTCCCGTTGCGCCTGCATCAATAATAGGGCCTTCGAGCGCATGTCCATACCTTGGAACAAATACCCCTGTGACTTATTCTATCAGTGCTGTTGTAAATGCAACTTCTTATAGCTGGACCCTACCAGCCAACATAACTTTGGTAAGTGGACAGGGAACTACCAGCATCACCGTTACATTCGGGGCTACATTTACCTCCGCGCTAATAAAGGTAAAATCTGTTTCAAATTGTAGTGTCAGCAGTGACCGATCCTTGAACATCTCCACCATCACGGGCTCAACACCAGGTGTAATTACCGGACCTACGGACGCCTGTGCCTTTATAGGCACAGAATTACAGGCCACTTACACGGTGCGGAAGGTATCTAATGCGCTGTCGTACATCTGGACATTGCCGGCTGGTGCGATCATAAGCTCGCATCCGGGCAATGCAGGGGTCAATGATACCATTGTAACCATATTATTCGATAACAGTTTTGTATCAGGTACCAGTATTTCAGTTCAATCAGCTGGTTGTGTACCAAGTTCTCCAAGAAGTTTAGGAGTATTAAGATCGGGTGCACCATCGGCTCCGGCTTCGGTCATTGGATCTACCAATGTTTGTGCAATAGTGGGTACAGCTACAACTTCTGCCTACAGTATAGCCAGAACAATCAATGCCTCGTCCTATAACTGGGTATTGCCTGCCGGAACTTCAGCAACACATCCAAACGGTTTCGGAGTTAATGATACAACTATCCTGGTAACATTTAATACCGGTTATGGTACGGGAACCATTTCAGTAACTGCGATAAACGGATGCGGCAGCAGTTCTGCAAGAACGTTATCTGTAAAAGCCCTCGCTCCAACAAGCACTCCTACAATTACAGGACCTACTGATCCATGTATCTGGATCGGTACAGCCGGTGCCACTTATAAAATCAATAAAATTCCTAATGCTGCCAGTTATACCTGGACAGTGCCAGCTACAGGAGCTTCCGCTGTGCACCCTAACGGGACAGGCGTGAACGATACGGTAATAATTGTAACATATACTTCCGCATTTGTAAACGGTAATATAACAGCAAGGGCAGACGCAATATGTGGAAACAGTTCTACCAGGACACTTACGCTGGTTAGAAAATTACCTTCCACACCTGGCAACATCAGTACCACGTTACTGAGTGCCTGTCCGAGCCGCCAATACAATTATTCAATAGCGACTTTACCTGCGAATGCAACATCCGTAACCTGGACGGTTCCTTCAGGGGCTACTATTGTGGACGGCCAGGGAACAAACAGCATTACAGTAAACTATTCCCAGGCTGCATTTCAATCTGTTATATCAGCAGTTGGTACAAATAATTGCGGAAACGGTTCTACTCCCAGAACACTTGCTATCAATTTACCTGCGTGCGCACTTCCAAGAACTGGAAATATCACTGCAAAAAATGGCAATAGTGCCATACAGTTTAACGGGGTACTGACTTCCGGATTAGATTTGAAAATATTTCCGAATCCTACCTACAATGAGTTTAAATTAGTTGCTTCGGGCAGTGACATTATAACGCCTTTATTCCTGCGAATTTCAGATATAAATGGCAGAATAATTGAAATTAAAACGGTTATTACTACGGGTCAAACGATGGTATTCGGTAGGAATTACAGAAAGGGAATTTACATCTGTGAGCTGATACAGGCTGATAAGCGGAAGATAATAAAACTGGTTAAACTATAGAAAAATCGGGTTTGAACAAGAGGCTGCATTTTGGCAGCCTTTTTTATAGACAAGTTTTTTTCCGGAAAATTGCAGGGTATGGTGGTTGAAAATCGATAATAAGTATGAATGAAAATATTACACTACGGCCGTGAAAAAAATTTATAAATAACAGATAGCACAACAGGGAGGTCTGATATTATTCTTTTTTCTTTATAATCACTTTTGCATTTTTTTGTTCCGAGGAAGAAATAAAAATTTCATATCGCTTGCCCTTAGCTTTAACAATCATTAGCGAGGTATTCGGGGGAATAGAACCAAGGTTATCAGCAACCATTACAATTTCGTGATATGGTTCAGAAGGGCTTACTGTAATTTTGAAGCTAATGGGTTTTTCGGATAACCCTTTACGTGATACAATCAATTCATTGTTGTGATATATGCTCACGGTATCACCATCTATTTCACCATTGTCATATAATTCGATAAAAATTTCCCCTTCAGCTTCTTCAATTTGTTTTATTACCGGATTTATCCGAGTGAGTAGAGTCATAGGCGCCATGTAAGTTTTTGGCCTGTTTATACCATACTGCGGTATAATAGTATCGCTGACCCGGTCAATCGTTATAGGCTGGGTGTTTTTTTTGAAATTATTTTGTTCCGGTATTATTTTTATTATTTCGGGTTTATAGATCAATGGTTTCTGAACTGCATACACTGTAATTGTTGATGGTTTGACAATAGGTTGTGGTGGAGTGGGGTAGCAGGCTCGTATCGTAATATCATCCATTGCAAAATCATTTCCACACCCTCCATCCGTGGTATTGGACATTTTTAAAACAATAGAAGCATTGTCTGCGGGGCAGGTAAACAATCCATAGTACCTTTTCCAGAAAGGACGATCACTTTGGTAAAGTTTGCCAGTTGGAAATTCCGCCAGCCTTTTCCCTGTAGTAGATTCCAGTGTAATCAAAATATCAGGGGGAAGTGGTTGGCAACCTCCATTAATTTTACAAACATTCAACATCCACACGGCAAATTCATAATCTGTGCCGGGTTTGAAGCCGGATAGGGTAGCAATAAAAAAATCGCCTGCTGTCTCTGAGGCATTCACAAGCATCATCTTACCATCAACATCACCAAGAGTATGATCTTCATTTAACGTGATCCAATCGCTGTTAAAACAGTTGCTGGTCATGGAAGGGAAAGCGTAGAACCCATCGTTTGGACAGGTGGAATAATCACGATGGTATTTTTTAAGAGAATTTAAATTAAATTCCTGCAATTTATTTTGGGATCCGAAATCAATGGAAAAAAGAGTGTCTCTAAGATAGCAGGCGGGTTGTGCACCAAGCCCGGTAACGGCGAGTATATAAAATAAAAGGGATAATAGTATGCAGCGCCGGGTAAATAATATATATTTAGTATTCATTGAATTTAATTTTACAGATTTACAAGCAACTGTATCAAATGATCGAGGTTGCTATAACAAAGTAATATTTTATTTGTATTAAAGAATAGAAGAATGAAACAAGTTACTTACCTGGTTCAAGGATTGATCTTGACTGCCCAATAAATTCACGGTACAAAGTATTTTTAGAAGTATAGGAAAGCTAATTGGAATGGTTATTAACATTTTTAATTTGTTATCAATAGCTGCAATAATTTTCCCTGCGTTTTAATGCCTAACCCCATTAAACCAAAACACATGAAAATAACTGGCGTAGACTGGTTAAAAACCAAGTATTCCTTCCTGTTAGCCGACACTTCAAAGAAAGGGCTTTTTCGGTCTGTTGCAGAAAACTTATACGAATTCCGGAGTAAAAAGAAGTTTAAAGCTATTGGAGTTTCTCATCCTGACTACTGTAGCAATCTTGACAAAACAAATTCCATGTCGGCTAATAAAGATGCCCATGAAAATCAACCCTCTTCATTTTATTCTTTGAAAAAAGCTTTCGGCCTGCTTGATTTAGATTCATCAAATATATCATTACTTGATATCGGCTGCGGTGCCGGGCGGGTTTTATCGTTCGGTATGCTTTTAAACTTTAAAGAAGTTTATGGAGTTGACCTTGATGATCCTGCCCTGCAGAAAGCAATGGATAATTGTAAAGAGATGAAAAAAAAGGGATACAAAACCTCGTTTTATATCGGCCACGAAGACGCGTGCAATTATAATATTCCTAAAAGTGTTAACGTTATATATCTCTTCAATCCATTTGGCGAAAAAACCATGAAACAGGTATTTGCAAACATAGTGAAGCATGCCAACCTGAGCGGCAATGAACTTTATATCGTTTATTCAAACCCGGCTTGCAACGATGTATTTACTAAGTATGAAAGTTGTACCAAAATATTTGAGAGTTATTACAAAAGTAAAAAGCCGGATATTTTTATTTTTAAAATTAGCCCTTCCGTATTTTCACAAGGGACGTCTTCTGATCAGGCATTGGCATTGTAGGATTTCGAAAATTGCCGGTTGATTCTTCTGCCTGCCAGTTGCTTAATTGAAATTTATAAAGTGTAGAAAAATGAGAAAAAAATGCCCGAGATTCTTTGACAGATTTTCGGGCATTTAAATCTTAATTTTTAGTAAAGGGAACTACGGTCAACCGTTTAAAACCCTAATTGTTTCTTCCGTCATACACAATGAACCTTACAGAAATCCCGCTTTGTCATTTACCTGGAATTGTGTGCTGTCTACTTTCTCAATGATATTGTCCGCGGTTTGATCGATTCCGTCTCTAAAATTATCAACAGTCCCGGAAATTCCATCAGCAATAGTATTCCACCCTTCTTTGATGTCGTTGCCTACATTTCCAAGTTTTCTTCTTGTTTTTGATCCTTTTGCGGGAGCATACAGCATGCCTAAGACAGCACCTGCCGTAAAACTGATAAGCATTTTTTTAATTGTTGTCATTCGTGATAATTTAAAAGTTAATAACGGTTCTGCAGCAATACACACATAATTATGCCACTTATTTACATGGGGGAATAACATGCAGGTTATCACAAATTGTTACTATTCTTCCACAAGTATTTAAATTGAGATAGCTCTACTGTTTTGATAGCGTAAATCAACATCTAATTTTTTCGAATAAAATTTCTGTCTAAATGAATTTAAACCCTCTGGCTTTGGCAATACCATCTTTATCTCCCTGATGTAGCTGTCATACCGTTACAGAAAAAAGAAGCGATTGCGAAAATCAATCTGCGAATAGGCTAGCGGTTTGGTGACGTTTTTACAACCGGGCTTTTTTACTTTGAATGCTCCTGGAAATATGACCACTTTGCGTTACCTAATACAGCGCCAGTCATTTTATCTTTTATTGCGTTGTTTAATATCACAGATTTATTATGGTACTGATATTATAGATCTGGACACGAAGTAAATATTATTTGGGGGTGCACGCTGTGCATCATCAAAGCAAAGATTTTAATTTTACTGTGGCAGCACGCATTCCTATTTTACTGGCATTTGCGGGAGGCATATTCTGGTCGGGGCTCGCTATTCACAGGGTTTTCACCTGCAATGCCTGCCTTCATATTGCTGATCCATGGAGCCCATCCTTTTGTTACTCATACTTGGCTTATAAATACTGGGTTCCTGGAATATTTTAAGTTACACCGTCACGCCATCCCGTTCATCACAGCAACCCCGTTGACCTCGACAAAAATTATGGCGATATATTCATCATTTGGGACAAACTGTTCGGCACATTCGCAAAAGAAGAAGCCAAACCCTTTAAGGATCTTACCAGGCCATTAGAAAAGCTACAGTTTCCTACGGCAGCACTTTAATTAATTATTTGAAATACGGATTGCTTTAAAGCAAGCGGGAATGTGGAAAAAACGTTTCAAAATAATTTGCGGCAAACCGGATAATATCAACCAAGATATGCGTGTGTTACTGAAAAAGAAGTTATTGCAAAAGATCATTTTAAATAAACCTGTACTCATCGTAAACCGGTGTATCAGTATCCAAATGTTGGTTACATTGATCCCGTTTTTTTTAATCCTTTTTAAAC
>JACMPR010000092.1 GCA_014377385.1 Ferruginibacter sp.
TACCGCATCTCTTCCTAAAAAGATGCTGCACGATGATATGATGACTATAAATAACGGGGCCATCGAAAATACCGTAGCATATGCAAGAGAACCACTCAGTTTTGTGACTTTATCATCCGCAAATCCTTTGAATGCGTTTTTTAAAATTTCGAGCACGCCTTTTAAGGTCATTTTTTCAGCCATATTTTTTTGAGATGGTATGCAAATGTATTGCCAGTGTGCATGATCAATTGCGGGGTATGGATACAGAGATGGAGTTATTGAAACATCCCCCCGTTTTCATTTTTATTGATCCATAAAATTATTTCAGCATGCCAGGTTTGTCAACGATGTCCGGCACAAACGGAACAATTGACAGGATATATTTGCCCCGTAGAAGGCCATAGTCTATGATAGTGAGAGCCTTCGGCTTTTCATAAGAAAGTTGGTGGGATCGAAAAAAAATGTATTGGGAATACTGGATTTATTTAATTCTCGGTGAAGCAGGTACAGCATATTCAGCTGTTTTTCCCGCATCGGAATGATATGTACTTCACATTTAAATTTTTTAAGTACAGAAGTAGTTTTAAATTCGACTGATGCTGTATAATAACCGCTCAATCCAGGTATTTCGGGGTTGAAGTCTTTAATAAAATCAGAAAGAATACGTTCGCCGGTTTTTATCAGGTATTTTTTTCAGTTAAGCTAAATGAATACAAAAAAAAATCATGGCTGAAAAATTGAATTATTGCCAGGGATAAACAAATGATGATACAAATTTTTTATTAAATTTTGTTTGATGAAGATTTTCACTTCCACCCAGATAAAAAATTGGGATGCCGCTACCATTAAAGAACAGCATATTTTATCTATTGACCTGATGGAACGGGCGGCTAATAGTTGTTTTGAATGGTTGTTGCGCTATAATTTCACTCAAAGGCAGATTCATATTTTTTGTGGGAAAGGAAATAATGGCGGGGATGGACTTGCACTTGCAAGGATACTGCTCGGTAATAAGATCACCGTAACTGTTCATATTATTGAGTCGGGTAAATCGGGTACTCCTGACTTCCAGGAAAATCTTCGGCTGCTTCATGCCATTACCACCGATATCCATTTTATCCAGGCCGAATCGTTTTTTCCGGCGTTGGAAAACAATTCCTTGATCATCGATGCCTTATTTGGCACCGGCCTTTCCAGGCCGACGGATGGCATCGCCTTACAAACCATTGAATTTTTAAATAAGACTGCTTTGCCGGTAATATCTTTAGATATTCCAAGTGGCCTGTACGCTGAAAAAAGTACGAAAGGAAATACTGTTATATCAGCTACGCATACCCTCAGTTTTCAAAATTACAAGCTGGCCTTTCTGTTTCCGGAAAATGAGTTGTTTGTAGGAACCGTTCATCTTTTGAATATAGGGCTTAGCAAGGATTATGAAACCAGGCAACCTGCTCAGTACGAATTATCAGATATCGACATTATTAAAGGAATTATTAAACCCAGGAACAAATTCGCACACAAAGGAAATTTCGGTCATGCGGCACTGGTAGCCGGAAGTTATGGCATGATGGGCGCTGCTGTTTTAGCTGCAGCATCATGCCTTCGTGCCGGCACCGGTAAACTTACCTGTATCGTTCCTTCATGCGGGTATGTCGTCATCCAGACCTCAGTTCCTGAGGCTATGTGTAGAATATCCGGCAATCAATTTGTCGGGATTATTGAAGATACTGGTTCATATTCCGCAATAGGCATTGGTCCGGGCATAGGTGTGCAGGAGGAAACGGCTCAAATGTTGACAAAAGTTTTTTCAGAGCATCCCGGAGGATTACTGCTTGATGCAGACGCGTTGAATTGCATGGCACAGGATGAAAAATTATTTTCGGAGCTCCCGCCGGGAACAGTTATCACGCCTCATCCAAAAGAACTGGAGCGGCTTTTTGGTTTTACAGAAAATGATTTCGAAAGGCTTCAACTTGCAATTAACAAAGCTGCAGCGCATGACATTTACATTGTCTTAAAGGGGCATTATACCGCTATCATTACCCCACGGGGCAAAGTATATTTTAACAGCACTGGAAACGCAGGAATGGCCAAAGCAGGCATGGGAGATGTGCTTACCGGTATTATAACCGGACTTATGGCACAACAGTATTCTTTACCGGAAGCAGCGATGCTGGGTGTCTACCTCCACGGTCTGGCCGGAGACATTGCAGCAGAAAAATATTCTCAACCTGGCATGCAGGCCGGTGATCTTATTAACTGCATTCCCGAAGCGTGGAAATTACTGTCTTCATAAAATCAGGCCGGACCAGGAGTTTACAGTTTTACATTGTCGCTTTTTTAGAAAAGCAGCTGCAGGAATATCGTGGATCGCATGCTATTTTTACCAGTCCAACGAGCTTTAGTTTCAGTATTGTATTCCGTTAGTGTACTACGCTTGCGCTTGTTTTATATTACATGCACATCCATTTTTGGTTTTTGATAAGCTTTGGCCTTAGATAGTTCGTCCAAAGTTTTTTATCATGCAGGCTTGCAAAACATCACAATAATCAAATATCGGGAATCCATGCTCATTGGTGTCAACAGTTTTCCCTATTTTTGCCGACCAAAAATCAGAACTTTACTATATGGACAATTTGATCTATGTTATTCCGGCTATGGGCATTGTAGGCCTGTTGTACACCTTCATAAAATTTGCCTGGGTTTCTAAACAGGATGCCGGTAACGCCCGCATGAAGGAAATAAGTACCTATATCGCCGAAGGTGCTATGGCATTTTTAAAAGCTGAATATAAGATCCTGACCTATTTCGTAATTATAGCTGCTTTGCTATTGGGTGTAATGGGATATAGCAATGAAAACAGTCATTGGAGTATTGCAGTTGCTTTTATTCTTGGTGCCTTTCTAAGTGCGCTGGCGGGCTTCATTGGTATGAGAATAGCCACCAAAGCTAACGTACGTACAGCCCAGGCAGCTCGTACAAGTTTGAGCAAAGCATTGTCTGTTTCGTTTACCGGCGGTAGTGTAATGGGAATGGGCGTAGCCGGACTTGCAGTGCTAGGTTTGGGCGGATTATACATTATTTTAAAAATGATTTTTGCTCCGGGAGCTGCCGTAGACAGTACCGAAATGGAGAAAACTATAGAAATTCTTACAGGCTTTAGTCTAGGGGCTGAGTCTATCGCCCTATTTGCAAGAGTGGGCGGCGGTATCTACACGAAAGCTGCAGATGTGGGTGCAGATTTAGTAGGTAAAGTAGAAGCGGGAATTCCGGAAGACGATCCACGCAATCCTGCTACTATTGCGGATAATGTGGGGGATAATGTAGGGGATGTGGCCGGTATGGGTGCCGATCTTTTCGGTAGTTATGTTGCTACCGTTTTAGCTACGATGGTTTTAGGAAGAGAAACTTCAAGTGCCGTTGGTTTGGATAGATTTGGTGGTTTTGCACCCATACTTTTACCAATGATGATAGCCGCAATGGGAATTATTCTTTCCATTATAGGTACTTTTTTCGTACGCATTGGCGAAAACTCCGGCTTAAGCACTCAAAAAGTTCAAAACGCTTTAAACATGGGAAATTGGGGAAGCATGGTATTAACGGCAATCGGTTGTTATTTCCTGGTCCAGTTTTTAATGCCTGAAACTATGTTGCTGCGTGGTTTTGAATTTACAAAAAATGGCGTATTTGGTGCCATCATGGTAGGGCTTGTTGTTGGTGCTTTGATGAGTATCATCACTGAGTATTACACGGCAATGGGTAAACGGCCGGTAATGAGCATCATCCGGCAGTCAGCTACCGGACATGCAACCAATATTATTGGTGGACTTGCAGTAGGAATGGAAAGTACTTTATTGCCAATACTTGTGCTGGCTGGAGGTATATATGGCTCTTATGCCTGCGCTGGTTTGTATGGTGTAGCCATAGCAGCCGCTGGAATGATGGCCACGACGGCTATGCAACTTGCCATTGACGCTTTCGGACCTATCGCAGATAATGCGGGCGGTATTGCGGAGATGAGTGAATTACCTGCTGATGTTCGTGAAAAAACAGATATTCTTGATGCAGTAGGTAACACTACTGCTGCCAGTGGCAAAGGTTTTGCAATTGCCTCTGCAGCGCTAACAGCACTTGCTTTGTTTGCAGCCTTTGTTGGTATTGCTAAAATTGACGGTATAGATATTTATCATGCAGATGTACTTGCAGGCCTGTTTGTTGGCGGTATGATCCCGTTCATTTTCTCTTCTCTCGCCATCAAGGCAGTTGGCGAAGCTGCTATGGCAATGGTGGAAGAGGTACGCCGCCAGTTTAGAACCATACCCGGAATTATGGAAGGCACTGGTAAACCGGAATATGATAAATGTGTAGCAATTTCAA
>JACMPR010000012.1 GCA_014377385.1 Ferruginibacter sp.
GGCGGCTGAAATTGGAAAAGAAATTTTTTTAAGTCCGCGTTCTGTTGAAGGCATCAGGCAAAAGCTTATTGAAAAAGTTGGAGTAAGAAACACAGCCGGCCTGGTAATGTTCGCATTAAAAAATGGGATAGTAGATTAATCGTAAAACAATCTTTTAATAAGCGATCTCCAATTTTTGAAACGCTGCTTTTAACCCTGGACGAATCCGGCTATTAACCCCGGCATCCATTATTACCGGAGAACTTATCCTTTTGTAAAAAACTACCAGGACCAGTTCATTTACCAATGCCGTTATGTATTTTAAGAATTATGCTTTTTTATAATAAGGAAAAATAACCATGCGTGCGTCATTAGTCTTAATACCACACTTTACATTCAGGCGAAAAGTCTTACATTTTTTCGCTAAATTCGGGCCGCAAACAAATAGGTTATGAAGAAAAACATGCTGGTTTTGATAATCGGGCTGATGATCACAGGACTTTATGCATGCAATAAGAATTCCAATTTTGATCCGCAGGGCGGTGAACTCCCTACTCACTACATCAGCTTCCGTGATAGTTCTTTTTCTCCTTCAATCCTTACCGTAGCAAACGGATCCTCCATTACGTTTTTAAATCAAACAAATACCGCGTTTACCCTTGTGGGTGATGACAGCAGCTTTTTAAAACCTGTTGTGATAGATGCTAATTCCTTTTATTTTTTTAAGCCGGATACGGCAAATGCTGTATCGGTGCAAATCTATATCCCCTATCACAATGTAGAACGCCCCACGGCAAGAGGTACCATTATCCTGAATCCATAAATTAAAAGGGACAGGTAAAAATTACTCCGACAATTAGCTCAAAAAATTATTTGAAAGGATCAGCAAAGCGTTCTTCCGCCACCGTTGTTTGATCTGTCAGGGTCTGCATAAATGCGATGAGATTTTGCACATCCGGCGGCGCAACCCTGTGTAACGGGATATTTGAAGTCAGCATTGCCTGTAAACTCACCACGCTGCCGTTGTGAAAATAGGGAGCTGTAACAGCGATGTTCCTTAAACTTCCTACTTTGAAATGATCTGTGTTATTTATGCCATGATCAGCAGGATCCAACAAACCAAATGGTCCTAGTGGATCGGATGTGACGAACAGTGGTGGCTTATGACAACCGGCGCAGGTTAAAGCGGGGCCGGGTCCGGGCGGTGCTGCATTCAAAAATAATTGTTCGCCAGCCTGTTCTGCATTGGTAAAGCTTGCCAGGTTTTGTTTCACCAGGTCGTACTTTGACTGATATGGAATGATGGAACGAACGAACTGGGCCAGGGCTTTTGAAATTCTATTACTATCTACCACATTGCTTCCAAAGGCATTTTGAAAAAGTACCGGATAATAATCCAAAGCGTTAACCTTATCCACCAATTCTGTAAGCGTGAGCCCCATCTCAATGTGATTCTGTATTGGTTGCAATACTTGCTGCTCCAATGTTAAAGATCTTTCATCCCAAAACATTTTACCAGATCGATAAAAAGCAATATTCAAAAGCGGCATAGAGGTACGTGTGGTCAAACTATTTTCAAAACCTTCACTGAATTGTATATCGTCTGAAAAAGAGGTGGTTGGTTTGTGACAGGATGCACAGTTGATTGTGTTATTTTTTGATAAATGCTTATCATAAAATAATACCCTGCCTAAAGTTGCCCCGTCGTTCGTGACCGTATTATCAGCAGGTGTATTGTTGTCCTGGTTCATCGTAACTCCCATATAAGCCGGGTAGATGATGTTATAATTAAAGGGAGTGTTTGGCAGGTATGGCTTTAAGCTACCGGTTGTGGTTTCATTCGTACCATTATTTTTGGAACAGTATTCAAAAAAAATAAGCATACTGGCCAAAAATGCAATAACAGTGAATTTTTTTAAATGCATAGTCAATTAGGTTAAGGTATTTGATTGGACGCAGGTTGTATAAAAATCCTTCGCGGCCGTAATGTAATTCTATCAGATTAGATAAAAATAAAATAACGTACCAGTGCTCCTCTTCATCAATGGGCGTTGCTTGAAGCATACTTGAATAGCTATACCAGCGACAGACCTTCCGTAAGTAGCCAAAAAAAAATATCCTAACCAATAAAAAACTGCAATTTTGTTGGAGAAGCTATTTATCATGGTTTGGTAAATACAGATTTTTATAAGTACCCTTAGAATCACAAACAATCATTACATGTCAACTAACCGGAAGGCTGCAATAGGTTTTATTTTCATTACACTTATGATTGATGTTACGGGGTTAGGATTAATTATTCCGGTATTTCCGAAACTGATCCAGCAGCTGATCCAGGGTGATATCAGTGACGCTTCAAAATACGGCGGATGGTTAACTTTTACTTATGCGGTTATGCAATTCTTTTTTGCACCGGTATTGGGCGGCTTGAGTGACAAATATGGAAGGCGCCCGGTCCTGTTATTGTCATTGTTTGGATTCGGACTGGATTATGTATTTCTGTCTTACGCCCCTACGATTGGATGGTTGTTTGTAGGCAGGGCAATTGCAGGAGTAACAGGCGCAAGCTTCACAACTGCTACCGCATACATTGCCGATATCAGCACGCCCGAAAATCGGGCACAGAATTTTGGTATGGTCGGCGCTGCTTTCGGTCTGGGATTTATCGTCGGACCGGTAATAGGTGGATTATTGGGTAGCTTCGGGCCCCGGATACCCTTTATGGTAGCTGCGGGCCTGAGTTTTTTAAACTGTGTATATGGGTACTTTATTTTACCCGAATCGCTTTCAAAAGAAAACCGGAGGGCATTCAGTTGGAGAAGGGCAAATCCCTGGGGCTCACTAAAGCAACTCGGAAAGTATCCCGGACTTGCAGGGCTGATTGCTGCGTTTTTTTTGATATATGTAGCTGCACATGCCGTGCAAAGCAACTGGAGTTACTTCGGAATTGAAAAATTTCAATGGAACGAAAAAATGATCGGCATTTCCCTTGGCGTCGTAGGATTGCTAATTGCGATTGTGCAGGGAGGGTTGATAAGAATTATCAATCCTAAACTTGGAAATGAAAAAAGCGTTTACATCGGCCTGTTATTCTACGCCGCAGGGCTGATGCTTTTTGCATTTGCTTCTCAAAGCTGGATGATGTTTGTGTTTCTCATTCCTTACTGCATGGGGGGAATTGCCGGACCGGCATTGCAGTCGATCATATCAGGAAACGTTCCTAAAAATCAACAGGGGGAATTACAGGGAGCGCTAACCGGCTTAATAAGCCTTACATCCATCATCGGACCGCCGCTAATGACGGGTCTTTTCTCATTTTTTACGAAACCGGGCACCCCAATTCATTTTTCGGGTGTGGCGTTTTTTCTCGGCTCCCTGCTCATGCTAACAAGCGCTCTTATAGCTTATAAAACATTAAAATCACACCGTTTGAAAACAGTTGCGCGCCAATAAAACAACTGCGTTTACGCATACCTCTTATAAATTATTGTCTTAATAAAATCTTTTTTTTAACTACCCATCACACAATAACGCGCTGATTATTACGCTTATATAGCAACTTAATACAATCGCATTTAAATTGACTCTGAAAAACCTTTAACCTTTGAGAAAAATTACGATTCCTGCTTGCAATTTTCACGATCATGTATGGGAAATCCACTCAAACTTTATTGGTAATTTTTGAAATGATTAAATAACGCAGTAACATTTTTTAAATAACAGTTTTATTATAAAGACCTTTTGTTAGGTACTACAGGACAACGAAGAGCCCCGGTATTGGACGGGGCTTCTTCATTTTTTTAAGTTGCACTTTTTAAGCATGATAATGAAGTGGCCTGTGTGCATGATGACAACAGAACCACAAATTTTACAGCTCAGCATCTGAGTTAAATAAGTATACTACGCATCAATAGTCCAGGCTCGTGAATTAACCTGTTATTATTGATCAGAGCAATACGATTGCCGCCGAAAATTGTGTGATGGCACCAACAAATAATCCCATGTAAATATCTTTTGGTTGGTGGCTTCTTATTAATAACCGTGACGTACAAACGAACCCGGCA
>JACMPR010000093.1 GCA_014377385.1 Ferruginibacter sp.
AGTGGAAGTTCCGAATTAGTGAGTCCCTGTTTTAATTTTTCATCCCTTGCCTACCCTCAAATATCTTTTAAAGTCTTTTGGGAATCAGAGCTAAAGTTTGATGGGGTTACCCTTCAATACTCAACTAACAATGCTGCCAGCTGGAATACGCTTGGTACGGCGAATTCGAATGACGCCTGTTTGGGAATAGAGAACTGGTTTAATTATTTGCCGGTAAATTTCATAGGCGGCCAGCCGGGATGGTCGGGAAATGTACAAGCCGGCGGCGGATCCTGCCTGTCTGGCCAGGGTAGCGGCCAATGGCTTACAGCAAGGCATAATCTATCGGGGCTTGCAGGGGAACCAAACGTAATCTTTAAATTTATTTTTGGGGCCGGAATCATTTGTAATGGCTACGATGGTTTTGCAATTGATGATATTTATATTGGAGAAACTGCAGCAAACACAGGAGATTTTACGTACACCTGCGGCGCCGGCAATACGACACAGTTTACCAACAGCGGCTTGCCCTGCCAGTTAGCATGGGCATGGAATTTTGGTGATCCGGGCTCCGGCATCAATAATAGTTCTGTATCAGAGAATCCAACACATACTTTTTCAGCCCCCGGGACATACCCGGTTTCTCTCACGATTGATTATAGTTCAGGCCCGCGTGCCATTGTGCCGCCAAAGAATATTACGATACTTGATGTAACTACAGCAATAACAAATATTAAATGCAACGGAGAACAGAATGGTGCAATTACTGTAAACGTAAATCCTCCCGGTATTTACTCTTATAGCTGGAATACGACCCCCGTTCAAACCACAGCAACTATCAGTAACCTGGTTGCCAACATTCCATATACCATCAGCATAACGTCAACGAATGCCTGTAGCGTTTCTGTCCCGGTTACCTTAACAGAACCAGCGCCTGTAGGTATTAATCCTGTTTTCTCGCCGGCTAAGTGTGGGAATAACAATGGCACCATCGCTGCAAATGCAACAGGCGGTACAGCACCGTATGTGTACAACTGGTCCAATGGCTTTTCTACTGCTGTTATAAGCAACCTGCCCGCCGGAATGTATGATGTTTCGGTTGTGGATTCGCGTGGTTGTACCGCACCAGGGGTAAACAACATCGAAATAAGAGCAGTGGTTAACAATCTGAATCCATTCCTGGGAAAGGATACTACTATCTGTCCCGGACAATCGCTGTTACTAAATCCAGGTTCATTTGCTTCCTATACCTGGCAGGATAATTCTGTCTCTTCTACCTATGCGGTTACAAAGACAGGAGAATATACGGTAGCTGTTATGGACACGGACGGCTGCTCCGGATCTGCATCCATTACCGTAACAGTTGATTGCAAGGGCATCTATTTTCCGGCGGCATTTACACCAAACGCCGATGCATTGAACGCTACTTTCGGGGCGATAGGCGACCTCGCTTCTTTAAAAAACTTCAGTATTGTCATTTATAACCGATATGCGCAGGTTATTTTTATTTCCAGCGATCCATACAAAAAATGGGATGGCACGTATAAAGGAAGCGCATCGGATATGGGAAATTATGTGTGGTTGGCAACTTATACTGTGAGGGGGCAAAAGCCTTCATTTAAAAAAGGGACAGTGCTCGTTATTCGGTAAACTAATCACAAAAAAATTTAACTCTTTTTTTAACAGGGATAATAAATAAAAAATTTAGTTTCCCGTTTTATTATCTTTAAAAAAAATACACTAGATTCTTACGAACCAAAACAATTACAAATGAAAAAAATACTTATACTTCTCAGCTTCGTTATTCCAACTATTGTTTTTGCACAAAAGCAACTTTCAGGAAACCTTACGGTTTTTTCTGAAGATGGAGATCGTTTTTTCCTGGTACTAAATGGAGAAAGGCAAAATGACAAACCACAGACAAACATCCGCGTGGAAGAACTCTTACAGCCCTATTACAGGGCAAAAATCATTTTTGAGGATTCTACCCTTGTAACTATTTCGAAAAATATGCAGGTAGCGGACCCTTCTGATAACAGAATGATGGATGTGACTTACAGGATAAAAAAAGATAAGGCCCGTAAAGTAAAAGTAAATCCCTATTCAGCTGTTGAAGTACAGCCTGATTTTGTGGCTACTGAAAATGTGTATGTTCACCGCTTTGGTCACATAGGAGGAATAGGTGGTGTTACCCAAACGACCACAACAACCATTTCTTCCAATACAGTTGATGCAAGTATAAATGTACCAGGCGTAAGTATGAATATTTCTATTAATGATCCTAATGAAATAACCACAACCAGTACAACTACCACAACCAGTACTAATAGCTCCAGCAGCAATACAGGTACTCATACTAACCAGTCTAATTCTGATAATAATTGTCGTGGCTGGGCAATGAAGCAGGCGGATTTTTCTGCTGCGAAGAAAACAATTGATGATGCAAGTTTTGAAGAAACAAAACTATCTACAGCTAAAAGTATTGCCGCCGCAAATTGTCTTTCCGCCGACCAGGTAGTGGCCATTTGTAACCTGTTTGGTTTCGAGGATTCTAAATTGCAGTTTGCAAAATATGCTTATAAATATACCATTGACCCCAAAAATTATTTCAAAGTGAACAATGTATTCTCATTTGATTCCAGCAAAGAGGCATTGAGTAGTTTTGTAAATGGTGAATAATTTAAATCGGCGCAAAGGTTAATAAAATTGATAATAATACAAACCTTATCAACTTTATTAACCTTCAACAGGCTAACTGAGCAGCTTAAGTTTTTCAAAAAAGTCGTTCTCCTCAATTTCTTTTACGGCTCCGGGTGGCAGGTCACCTAAAAGCATGTCTTCAATAGATATGCGTATAAGTCTTTTACAGCGATGATTAACTGCAGCCATCATCTTTCTCACCTGGTGGTATTTTCCCTCCGTTAACGTGATCTGCAACCAGGTATGTGGTCCGTATTTACCCGTTAGATCAATAATATAAGGACAGGACTTTTCCGGGTGAACAACTAACTCTACTTCGCATGGAGGTGTAAGATAGCTCTCATCTTTTTTTACCCGGATAATAACGCCTTCCTGTAAACGCTTTAAACTGGCTTCACTTAAAATATTGTTAACTTGTACCAGGTAGGTTCTTTTGTGTTTCCTTTCTCCGAGGAATAACAACCGCGTTATTTTTTTATTGTTGGTTAGCAGTAACAAACCTTCAGAATTATTATCAAGCCTCCCGATCGCATGTATTCCCTCAGGAAACTTAAAGTCAAGTGATCCCAGTAAATTAACCTGGTCCGGACTGACAAACTGCGACACCATATTATACGGCTTATTGACAATGTAATATTTGTAGCCTGGAAGATCCATTTAAATAAGTTCAAATGTGCAAAAGCTTGTGAAAAAAATGGGAGGTGCCGCCGAAATTTTTTACTGGCAAACTTACTAAATAAACAAACTGATGGTAAGCGGGTATTAAATAAAAAAAGAGTTGACCAATTAATCAGTCAACTCTTTTTTTAAACAGTAGCCATGCATGTTCCAGATTTTTAGGCAGTTACCGCCTTATTTGCATCCCTGTATTTTTTTATAAGGTCGTGAGAAGTTTTGAGAGATGCTTGCTGCGAAGTGATGAGTTGTCTTGTTTCTGCATCAATCTCTGCATCAGATGCCAGGGCATCCCTATACGCTTTCTGAGCGGCATCTTCACCGAATTCACATGAATCTAAAATTGCTTGCCTGTCATGACCGGTGAAGGTTGCTTTTACATCCATCCAAACGCGGTGTAATTTACCAAGCCCGGTGGCATCACTCGCAGGTTCTTGTCCCAGTTTGGAAACTTCCTGCGTAAGTTCCGATTTGAATTTACGGCTCTCATCAGCCATCTTATTAAAGATCGCTTTTAGGTCGATGTCTGCACTTTCACTTTCTGTAGCGGCTTTTTCGTAACCCGTTGTGCGGTCGTTGTTAATTTGGATAAGGTCATTTAAAACCTCTGCTAATTTTTCGTTTGTTGACATCTTGCTCTTTTTTTTAAGTTTAATAAAATTTGTTTAGTTGCTGTCTCTGTCAGTTTGCACCGTTTTTGTAACTACAACCCTATCAGTTGTGCTGCTAACTTTTTTATTCTTCCCGCTGAAAACTGTAATTAAAATAATTAAAAGAAGCACTGCGCCTGCAACAATGGCCCAGGTTTGCATGTACCAGGGCTCCACAGTGATGGACGAACTGGCGGATGTATTTGTAATCGCTGTGGTCGTAGTATCCTGGGCAAAACTGTACAACTGCGCCAGGACGAACACTAAGCCCGCGATAGATTTTTTGTTAAGTGTATGCATATAATATTTTTAATTACTACAAACAACTTCCGAACCATTCTATTTTCCACCGGTTCTTACACAATTGCAATGAAAAAAAATTATTTCTTATATGCATTCGGTTTTTCTGTGGAAAATTATCTACAAATATTTTTCATCCTTATTACCACGTTCACATTTCCCGCGCAAAGATTTGACCTGCAGTTTCCCCGTTTTTCCCAGCTTTATTTGTCCTTATCTTTGCACCAAGGAGTTACAAGATGGCCACTAAAAATGCAAAAGTTAAGACTGCCGAAAAAGCAGGAGAATTTATAGAGGTGTTTGGTGCAAGGGAGCACAACCTCAAAAACATTGATATTAAAATCCCGAAAAATAAACTGGTTGTATTTACAGGGGTAAGCGGTAGCGGAAAATCTTCGCTTACTTTTGATACGATTTACAACGAGGGTCAACGGCGTTACATGGAAAGTTTCTCGGCTTATGCCCGCCAGTTTGTTGGCGATATGGAACGGCCTGATGTAGATAAAATTACGGGACTATCGCCTGTTATTTCTATTGAACAAAAAACCACCAATAAAAATCCAAGGAGTACGGTTGGAACTATTACTGAAATCTATGATTTTTTGAGGTTGTTGTATGCACGTGTGGCGGAGGCATACAGTTACAACACCGGGAAAAAAATGGTGAAGTTTAGTGAGGAAGAAATTGTGAGTGACATCTACAAAAAATTCAAAACTAAAAAAATCAGTTTACTGGCACCCCTGGTACGTGGGCGCAAAGGGCACTACCGCGAGCTTTTTGAAGACATTCGAAAAAAGGGTTTTTTAAAAGTAAGGGTTGACGGTGTGGTGCTTGATCTTACTCCCCGCATGCAGCTCGACCGCTACAAGATCCATGACATCGAAGTGGTAGTCGACAGGATGCAGGCTACCGAAGATATGAAGCTCAGGGTTAGCCAGAGTGTACAAAAGACGTTGCAAATGGGGAAGGACCTCCTGTTCCTGCTCATTAACGATGACGATAAGATTGTGCAGTACAGCAAACAACTGATGTGTATAGAAACAGGCATTAGTTACGAAGAACCGTCACCCAACGCTTTCTCATTCAATTCACCTTATGGCGCATGCACAACCTGTAAAGGCCTGGGTACAGTTTACCAGGTGAACATGGAAGCCATTATCCCGGATAAAAGACTTAGTATAAAAGATGGTGCCATTGCTCCGCTTGGTGAAGAAAGAGAAGCCTATGTTTTTAAACAGGTGCAGGAGATATCAAAAAAGTATAAAATAAGTTTAGACAAACCGATAAAGGACCTCAGTGTAAAAGCATTAAACGTATTGCTCTATGGAAAAGAAGAAATAGATGAAAGCATGGATGCTTCCGTGGATATGGACATAGAGCAGCCGGCATCAACTTACTATACAACCGAATATGAAGGAGTGGTAAATATGGTGAAGCGCTGGTTTTCGTCTACGTCTACCAGTGAGTCTGTAAGAGATTGGGCGGAGCAGTTCATGCAGCTAAGATCCTGTGATACCTGCCACGGAACAAGACTAAAAAGAGAAAGCCTTTGGTTCAAATTAGATGAAAAAAATATTGCAGAACTGAGTGAAATGGATCTTGATAAACTTGCGGTATGGTTCACTGGACTTGAAAAAAGGATCAACGAAAAGCAGAATATTATTGCAAAAGATATTTTAAAAGAGATCAGGGAGCGGCTGCAATTTTTGCTTGACGTTGGCCTGACTTACCTCACCTTATACCGGCCTTCCAAAAGCCTGAGCGGCGGCGAATACCAGCGCATACGACTTGCTACACAGATCGGTTCTCAACTACAGGGAATTACTTACATCCTGGACGAGCCAAGTATCGGGTTGCATCAAAGAGATAATCAACGATTAATCACTGCACTACAAAACCTCCGCGATATTGGGAACAGTGTGCTGGTGGTAGAGCACGACAAGGACATCATGCTTGCTGCAGATCACCTGGTGGATATTGGCCCCAAAGCAGGTGTACATGGTGGCCATATCGTAGCCATGGGAACTCCGGCAGAAGTACTAAAATCAGGTTCAGAGACGGCCCTTTATCTAAATGGTAAAAAGTCGATCGCCATCCCAAAAGAACGCAGAAAGGGTAATGGGAAAACCATCGAGCTCAGGAACGTTTCAGGAAATAACCTAAAAAATGTTTCTGTAAAATTTCCGCTCGGAAAATTTATCCTTGTTACGGGCGTAAGTGGAAGCGGAAAATCAACCTTGATCAATGAAACATTATATCCTTTATTAAGCCGCTTCTGTTACAATTCAAAAATGGAAGCGTTGCCTTATAAAACTATTACAGGGCTTGAACATATTGATAAGGTTATTGAGATCGATCAAAGCCCCATCGGCAGAACGCCGAGGAGCAACCCGGCAACCTACTGTGGCTTTTTTACTGATATACGTACCCTATTTGCAGCGGTGCCCGAAGCAAAGATTCGTGGTTACACCGCTGGCCGTTTTTCATTCAATGTAAAAAGTGGCCGCTGCGAAGTTTGTCAGGGCGGCGGCATGCGCGTAATTGAAATGAATTTTTTACCGGATGTACATGTTCATTGCGAAAAATGCAATGGGAAGAGATATAACAGGGAAACCCTGGAGATCCGGTACAAAGGAAAATCTATCAGTGATGTATTAAATATGACCGTTGATGAAGCGGTGGAATTTTTTAATGCCGTGCCGTTCATTTACCGGAAAATAAAAGTACTTCAGGAGGTGGGGCTCGGTTACATAACACTTGGGCAAAGCGCTGTAACGCTAAGCGGCGGAGAAGCACAACGCGTAAAACTTGCTACAGAACTTGGTAAAAGAGATACCGGTAAAACGTTCTATATCTTAGACGAACCCACCACTGGTCTTCATTTCCAGGATATTCAACATTTGTTGGATGTCCTTAACAAACTTGTTGATCGCGGCAATACAGTGTTGGTGATAGAACACAATCTTGATATGATAAAAACAGGCGACCACATAATTGATATCGGTCCGGAAGGCGGCGCAGGCGGCGGAGAAATATTGTTTGAAGGAACACCTGAAGCGATGGTAAATATAAAGGCGGGTTTCACCGCGAGGTATTTAAAGGAAGAACTAAAGGCATCCAAATAAAGTAATACGTTTCAGGAAAGTCCGGGTCTTAACCGGTAGTGCTTAAAATAAGGCAAAGCATAGTAACGAAAATAGGTTGGTGGTTTCAGAGGAAGTCACGATAACGAATACGTGCACTCCGGGGTATTATCTTCTGTTATATATCAATGCACTTACTTTATTTACTCATTAGCTTATTTTTTATAAAAGAGTTTGTGTAATTCCAGGTTTTTTTTAAGCCCGCTGCTTTTGAACTATTATACAACAGCACCAGTAATAAGCAGGCTATCAGTAAAATGATCCTGTAAATAATGGCTTGAAACTTTAAATTTTTTCTTACAATCCGCATCATGTTGCTTTTAAAAGAAATGAGGACATCTTGTCTGGCTTAATGCCCGGCGGCCTGAATTTGTATCAAATACTTCTCCCAGCTTTACGCCCAGTTTTACAACAAAAGAAAAATAGGCATCCATGTTACGGGGATTGCCACGTTGTGTTCCAGGTTCATAACGGTTTATGCCTGGCGTAATGATACCGATGGTCTTATCGTGAATTTGTCTTGCAATTGCTGCATCCTGGGCAGAAAGATTGGCGTCAAAATCATTTGGATCAATGTAAGAGGTACTCACATCATCAATATAATCTGTAAACGTTTTTCTGTAAAGTAATTCCAAACTTGTATTCACCCTCGGACTCACCTTAAATCTTAGACCGCCACCCAACGGGATATTTATTTGTGTAAGAGAGTACGGTCTTTTTTCAGGATACTGCGGCATGCCCTGGCCTTCTGTTTTTAGGGGATGCAGTTTGTACCATTTCTGATTTCCGTTGGCATCTGTAATGGACCCCTTTGGGTCAAAATGAAAAATTCCAACACCAATAAATCCATAAGGACGTACAGTTGGATCGTATTCTTCATCACTGTTTAGGAGCATGGTTGGATAAACTTCAAAGGCGCTGTAAACTTCCCAAACATTGCTTTTAAAATCGAGGTTTCGCTGCTTTCTCCATAGTTCATCAATACCTTTCGTGCTGATAATATCGTCTCTTCCTTCCACATAAGTAAACTGGGCTGCTACACGAATGCCCAACCAATCGTTTGGATACACGGTGATGAATGCGCCTTTCATCATTTTGGTGAGTGGAAAATTCAAATCCTTCAAAAAATGTGTGCCTTTTCCGGCATGACCACCCAGGTCACCCAAAAAAAAAGTTGGTCCAAAATTAAAACCAACTTCAACTTTCGTCTTTTCTTTTCCGAACGAAAGGTGCTGCGAATGTAAACTTGCAGCCGATATAGTGCAGAGAAAAGTGAGCAGTAGGATTTTACCAACAGCGTTGGGTAAAGATGGTTTCATCAGGATTCAATTTTAGCCTTCAACAGGTAATGGATCACCGGCGATACAAATATCACCATTGTTCAAAAACGTATGTTATTGCTAAATATTGCCTGTAGAAATCACTTTATTTTGTGAGAAGCATTTCTATATGAGTGATTCCATCTTCTATGTATTCGTTACCAGACTGTTGAAAACCAAGGGAGGAATAAAATTTATTAAGGTATGATTGTGCGCCAATTTTGATTCCGCCGCCTTCAAACTGTTTTTGTGTGATGTCAATTGCTTTAATCATGAGCGTTCTTCCTGCACCATTTTTTCTGTGGGAGAGTGCAGTACATACCCGCCCGATGCTTGCTTCTTTGTACGAAGTGCCTGGCGGTAAAATTCTTACATAGGCAACCAATTCACCGTGCAGCCAACCGCACAAATGGAATGATGCCTGGTCCTTATTGTCTGTATCGAGGTAAACGCAGTTTTGTTCAACTACAAACACTTCGCTCCTGAGTTTTAAAACAGCATATAATTCAACTGCATGAAGTTCATCAAAAGATTTGTAGGTCCACACCAATTCTTTCATGATTGGGTAATTTTTAATTCCATCATTGAAGCAATTGATGCCGCACGTTTTTTTGCAAGGGCAGCAATTGGTCCTTCAAACATAATATCCAAATTAGCATTGAACAAGCGCAGCCACGCTGCAAAATGTACTGGTTTTAGAGGAAAAATCTTATTTATGTGATAATGTACTTCCATGGCATTCTTTTTATAAACGGGATTATCGAGGAGAATTGTTTCCCAGAAATCTGTAATAAGGGGAATGTGATGTTCCCAGTTGATAGGAATGATCTTTGTAAAAATGATTCCGATCTCCCGGTCCAGGATCACTTTTTCATAAAATGATTTTATAAAATGTTCAATGTCTTTTCTTGTTTCTATATCTCTTTTTCCAGCCATTTTTCTTTCATTTTCTAAACCTGTAAAATTTACAATCATTAAATCTTTATCAATTCTTTAATACCCATACTTTCCCTTCCATCGTTCTTTCAAAAATTTTCTCATTTCTTCTTCCCTTACATTTTTTTGCGGTGTATAAAAAACTTTATCCTCGATCTGATCAGGTAAAAACTGCTGAATCACAAAGCTATTTTCATAATTATGTGCGTACTTGTAATTCTTTCCATAGTCCATCTGCTTCATCATTTTTGTGGGAGCGTTGCGAAGGTGCAGCGGGACAGCAAGATCACCTAATATTTTTACTGTTGAAAGTGCGTCATTGATGGCCGCATAGGAAGCATTGCTTTTAACCGAGCATGCAAGGTAAATGGCACATTGCGACAAAAGAATTCTCGATTCGGGATAGCCGATCACATTTACTGCCTGGAAAGTGTTGTTGGCCAGTAGGAGCGCATTGGGATTAGCATTGCCAATGTCTTCACTTGCAAAGATAAGCATTCGCCTGGCGATGAATTTTACCTCTTCCCCGGCTTCTATCATTCTTGCCAGCCAGTACACGGCGCCGTTAGGATCGCTTCCCCGCATACTTTTTATAAACGCCGAAATGATGTCGTAATGCTGTTCGCCTTTTTTATCGTATAAAGCAATGCGCTGTTGGGCAATTTCCATTACAACTTCGTTTGTAATGATTGACTCTTCGGTTGACGCGGTAGTTAATGATTCTGAAACAATTTCAAGAAGGTTAAGTAATTTACGGGCATCTCCTCCCGATATCCGGATTAGTGCTTCCGATTCCTGAAGAATTATCTTTTTTTCTTTTAAAACCACGTCGTTTTTAATTGCCTCCCGGAGCAGATGGATAAGGTCATTTTCATCAAGCGATTTTAAAACATAAACCTGGCAGCGGCTTAGCAAAGCACTGTTTACTTCAAACGAAGGATTCTCTGTGGTGGCACCTATTAAGGTAATGATTCCTTTTTCTACAGCACCC
>JACMPR010000013.1 GCA_014377385.1 Ferruginibacter sp.
AAGGAAGGTGGGAAGAATTTATTGGAAGAACAAAAATTATCAGTCACCCGAAAATCTACAGCAGCTTCGGTTTCTGTAAAAGGCGACGTGGCAACAATACTGTTACAATCACAACTAAATGCTGCGGTATTAAACTGGAGGCTGCCATCCACTTTTTTGGAAGCTATGTCACTATGATCTGCTAAAACATTATGAAGAACCTGCTTTGGAGTAATACTCAGGAGAAATGTACTTAAAACAAATACGCTGATAATTTTTTTTATGATAATATGTCTTCGGGTATTTTTGATACGTAGTTGCAAATTACGACACTTATTGGACTTATGATAATGATTCATAGAATTACCAAACATTTTAATGGCCTGCTGGGTTTCGCCATAAAAGCGGAGAGGCAGAAAGAAACACGAAGGAATTATATCAAAGTATGGATAGATGATCTTGTAAATAATACTAAAGCACAGGAGATTATATTTTTTTAAGATCTTTTAATCAGCGGCAGTTCTTCGTTATACAATCAGTTTATATTTTCTATGATACCCGCAATTCCCTGCCCGCCTCCAACGCAGGCCGTAACAATACCGTATTTTTTATTCAGCCTTTTCATATCATTGGTAAGCTGGATGGTAAGTTTACAACCAGTGCAGCCAAGTGGATGGCCCAATGCAATAGCGCCACCATTGATGTTTACAATGTCTGGGTTCAACTCCAATTTTCTTATCACTGCCAAAGCCTGCGATGCGAAAGCTTCATTCAATTCAACCAGGTCTATCTGTGAAAGGTTCATACCTGCCTGTTTCAACACTTTTGGTACGGCTTCTACCGGCCCGATACCCATTATACGGGGATGCACACCCGCACTTGCGCAATTAACCAAGCGTGCTATCGGTTTTAATCCAAGTTCGTTGATCATCCGGTCGCTCATAACGATTACGAAAGCACTACCATCGCTCGTTTGAGAAGAATTACCTGCTGTAACACAGCCGCCGGCAGCAAAGGCCGGTTTCAATTTTGCCAATCCATCTATGGAAGTATCTGCTCTTACACCTTCATCCGTTTCAACTACATAATTCCTCTTCTGCTTTTTTCCTTGTTGGTCAACGTAGATCTCTTCCACATTTATTGGCAAAATACCCGATTTAAAATACCCTTCCTTTATAGCATGGCCGGCTTTCAGGTGGCTATTGTAACTAAACTGGTCCTGGTCCTCCCGGCTTACATTATATTCTTTCGCAACCGCCTCTGCAGTAAGACCCATGCTTAAATAAAAATCCGGTTCGTCGCTCGCTATCGCATACGATGGAACGGTTTTCCATCCGGCTGTCGGCACAAGGCTCATGCTCTCTGTACCGCCCGCAATAATGCATTCTGCCATACCCGTTCGGATCTTAGCCGTGGCCATGGCAATGCTTTCCAGCCCACTTGCACAATAACGATTGATGGTAATCCCGGGTGCATGGATACCAACCGCACGTGCCGAAATCATTCTTGCTACCTGTAAACCTTGCTCTGCTTCAGGCACGGCATTACCAACGATCACATCATCAACTCTCAATGGATCAAGTTGTGGTACGCTTGCCAATAAACCTTTTATCACGTCAATGGCAAGATCATCCGGGCGTGTAAACCTGAAGCCGCCTTTTTTACTTTTTGTGATAGCAGTTCTAAAACCTGCAACTATATAAGCTTCCTGCATCTTTGTTGTATTTTTTCCATGCATGAACATGGCCGGGGGAAATGAATAATTAGAATAGTTGTTTATGCAACCTTAACCAAAGTTATCATTTAGTATTCAGAAAAAAAACTCAAACTTATACAATCGGAATGCCGTTGATTTACGGGTTATAACGTTGCCATGGATATAGTTTTGGCGTAAGATGTGCCGGTTGTTTCTCTTTGAAATAAGCTATGATGAAAATAATACTCCACCGGAGGATATAATGAATGAAGTGCAGCAGCATTTACTAAACAATTTGAAATACTCCTTTACTGTGCTAATTTCGCGGGCATATGTACAACATTCTTCGTGCAATATTGTTTTGGTTTGATCCGGAGAAGGTTCACTATACGTCGATGAATGGCCTAAAGGCGATCTGCCGGTTTCCCTTGATCAGTCGTTTGATCAGCGCTGCATATAAACCGGGTAGCGGTCATCAATATTCAACGCTCAACTTACAATTTTCAAACAGGATTGGACTTGGAGCAGGTTTTGATAAAAACGCTCTTTATTTAAGATCGCTGGAAGCACTCGGGTTTGGATTTGTAGAAGTAGGTACTGTAACGCCAGTGCCCCAGAAAGGAAATGAAAAGCCGAGGTTATTCCGGCTCCCCAAAGACAAAGCCTTAATCAACCGAATGGGCTTTAACAATGACGGCGTACAAATAATTACTGCGAGACTAAAAAAATGGAGAGAGGATCAAATAAAAATTAAGAATCGAAAACCGGGGTTAATCATCGGCGGCAATATCGGGAAAAACAAATCTACACCAAATGAGGATGCCTGGCGAGATTACGAAACCTGCTTTACGGCCCTGCACGATTATGTTGATTATTTTGTGGTGAATGTGAGCAGTCCCAATACAGCAGGTTTGCGGGCCCTGCAGGAAAAAGATGCGCTGGCAAAGATCCTGGCCAACCTTCAATCATTAAATGCAAAGAGAATAAATCCTAAACCTATCTTATTAAAAATTGCCCCGGATCTTACAATAGAACAGCTTGATGATATTATAGATCTTTCCCTGGAAATAGCACTGGATGGTTTGATCGTGTCTAACACAACCATCAGCCGAAATGGATTGTTGACAGACAAAGCCGAGATCAACAAAATCGGCGCCGGAGGTTTAAGCGGACTTCCCGTGAAGAAACGGAGCACAGAAATAATACGTTACATTAGTAATAAAACAAACAGAAAAATATTGATTATTGGCAGTGGTGGCATATTTACTGGAGAAGATGCTTCAGAGAAAATACAGGCTGGTGCTTCGCTTGTACAAGTGTGGACAGGCTTCGTTTATGAAGGCCCGGCGATCGTAAAAAAGATTTCATCCTATCTTGCATCCGAAAAGTGACGTAACCCTATAGAGAATTACCCATTTACAAAGAACTAAAAATTCAAAAAACGGCTTGCGGCTTTTGTCCCATAGCCTATTTCTAATATGGAACATTTATTTACATCAGAAAGTATCATCAGTTTCCTGGTATTGGTTATACTGGAGGTCGTGCTTGGAATCGACAATGTGATCTTCGTAAGTATTATCATGAACAGGTTGAAAGAGGTAAAAGACCATAAGCGTGCCCGTTATACCTGGATGTTTACCGGCATTCTCTCCCGCAGTGTTTTACTAATGGGACTGGGCTGGTTGCTTTCTCAAAAAGGAAAGTCAGTCTTCACCCTTTTTGGAAAAGGATTTGACCTGGCCAGTATTGTAATGCTCGCAGGCGGAATATTTCTTATTTACAAATCGGTAATGGAGATACACCATAAACTGGAGGGAGAAGATCCCAATGCAGCTACGCAAAATCAAAAGAAACTTTCTTTAGGTCAGGCCATTGGACAGATCATACTCATAGATGCAGTTTTTTCTTTTGATAGTATCATTACCGCCGGAGGTACGGCGAAATATGTTGAGATCATGATCGCCGCAGTTGTCATAGCCATGATCGTAATGTTCCTGTTCAGTCCCAGAATATCTGCCTTTATTCACAAGCACCCCACGCTAAAAATGCTGGCGCTTTCTTTTTTGGTGATGATCGGCCTCAGCCTTATCATGGAAGGATGGGATCATGATACTGCGGAAAAATTACACCTTAAAAATTACATTTATTTTGGGATGGCATTTTCATTCGGCGTGGAAATGCTGAATATGATAATGAGAAAGAAAATGGTGAAAAGCAGGGTCGTTAAGCTAAATGAGCCTGTTTTGAGAAATGATGATGAAAATCGATCTGACACAAGTCATTAAAAATTTCCAACAGGGTTCAATATCCTGTTCGGTCTCTAAGTAACAAAGAAATGCATTTGCCTTTGTGCGTCTTACTATCTGTACGTGTTCTTCAACATCCTTTCCCTGCAAAAAAGGAGAAGGCACACTGCTTAAGAAGGTCCCCGAGTTAAAAATTATACTCAGGCTTGGAACCACAACCCAGTTATAATATGATGCAGATTTCCGTTTCGTACTAGTATACATGTTACAATCAGCATTGGCCAGCATGACCGCCCAACGACCGCAGCTGCTATTATTTTGAACTGATCAGCATAAGCTGATATGTATCGTTTTCCTTCAAAACCGTTCGGCCGATAAATTGGTTTTTATTAATTCTATCAAACTGCGGTGGATGGACCATCAGCTTTTCATCTCGCGTGTTTAAAAGGATCTCCTTTGTGAGTTCCCCGCTATTGGTAATCTTCGCTGCCAGCAACACGCCACCTACGCCATCAAGGTGAAGCTTCGGCTGTTCGTCGTCCTTCAATTGCAGATTAAATTCGTTGTCAATATATAGAATAGAATAGCCGGAAGAATCGAAGACCGTCTTAAAACCGATACCGGTTGGGTAAAAACTGCCTTGCTTTTTAGGTATCCGTCTGAGCCATTCCAACGATCCCAAAGGACTAATTGTTGCAGCAAAAATATCTTCAAACATATAGGTGATTGAGTTGCCCGAACCCGTTACGGAGGTGCCAATTTGTTCACAAGTGATGAATACGCTCCCGTCTTCTCCAATGATAATATCGTGTATGGTTAACGGAGGGGCTGTATATTTCCCTTCTTTCTCCATGTTTTTCAGCTCAGCTTTGCTCACATATTTTTTCAATTCGTTATCCGGAAATTCATAAAATCCCTCTTTGTACCGGGTAATTTTCCCGTCGCCTGCTAACACAGCCAGGTATAATTCTTCCACCCTACACCCCAGAATTTGCTGGCGTAGGTGCAGGCGATGAGCATTTCATTGGCGTTCATTTCCAAAAGTGCAACATTCTTGATAAACTGGTTGTCGGGGTTTAGCTTTACAATGAGGGGCTCAGGATTGCCATTTTGAAATTGCAGGATTTCGAAATGATATCCCGGTGTGCCGTCTTTTAACTCTTCCTTTCGGTCTTTTGTATCGTAAACTTTGGCAAGCAGGTAAGCATTTCCCTTTGAATCGATGGAAAAATCGCGCTCGTCCATCACGAAGTCGGTATACGGCATTTTAAATTCATTTCCCCACAGCTTTTTCATTTTGTCATCAAACACATGCAGTCCAATGATGCCGATATTTTTCTTTTCATTCTGTTTTTCAGGATGTGACTTACAGCTAACGAGTACCAACTTCCGGTTTGCAGAAAAATTGAATTGATATTTGTAATCGAGTTTCCATTTAGGGCTGAATCCAGTTTTCCGAACTTTATAACCCTCTAACTTTTCAGATTCAATCATTAGCAAAGGCCCGCCCACGGTGTTTCCTTTAAGTACATCGATTTTCTGGCTGTATAAAAGGTCCTTCTTCCCTGCTTTCTGAAAGTCACTGCGCAGCCAATAATAATCGTTACCGTGATTTATTACAATCTCACTCACCATATTGCGGGTGGCATCCGGAATCTCAATAACATGTTCACCTGCCAGCGCCAATGTCCTTGGGTTGAAACGTAAGATATTAAGCTCATTATCTTTTATTGACAGATTTACTATTCCGTCTTTTTCATTTCCGAAAAATGCGAGATTGTCAGCTTTTCGGGGGAGTTCGTAAGTCGCACCCATTTTTACTGTGAATTTTTTTTCCTGAGCACTGATAGATCCTGAAAATAATGAGAGAAAGCAAAGTATCCGTTTCACAAGGCAAGTTTATTAATGAATGTCTACAAGCTAAGCAATTTTTGAATGATGCGATTTGCGAAGGATGCAGACTCCTCGCATCATGTGTGAAAAAGCCAGAGTTCGTTCAGCGAAAATCAATAATTGATGGTAAATTAATAATAAAAAGTGGATGACATGCGCTAAGCTAATGCTGCCACGTTAGTATTTACATCCTTTTTGAAGGCACCTATTCCAAATGTTTCAAAAATTACACATGTAATTTGTGGCTATCGGGCCGAAGAAACCGCAGGCCTATTGATTCAAAAGACGCCTTATCCAGATAAGTTGATTGGTGAATTAGGTGTTGAAAGCAACAAAACTAACTTACGGGAACCAAATAATTTAAAATTCGAAAAACCTGGTGAGAAGATTGGTGCTAAGGCTACAAAATAATTTTGATAGCACTATAACGCCAACAAATCACTTCGGCAATGTGCGGGCCAGCTAATTCCGCCCGCGTATTTAATTTAGTTGTGCAAGTAAAAAACTGTAGTAATATCCTGGTTTAAAAAACCCACCCAGCTGTAACATCAAAACTTGATAAATAAAATTATTTATACTACTCTTAATAATGTAGCCGCCACTATACCCGCAGTTTCTGTTCTCAGCCTTGTTCCTCCCAATGCAACAGGCGCAAAATCATTTTGTACTGCCTGCTCAATTTCATGGATTGTGAAATCACCTTCCGGACCAATGAGAATTAATTGATGCGGAGATGGAGGGTTGTTATTTTGAAGCGATTCTTTATTGCCAGTAGGTAAACAATGCGCAATGTATTTTTTACAATCATCAAATTGCCTCATCATCAAATCATCAAATCGAACAGGTTCATGCAAAACAGGTAGCCATGCCTGCTGGGATTGCAACATAGCACTAACCAGAATCCCATTCATTCTTTCAAAACGAAAATGTTGCTTTTCTGTTCGTGTGCAAAGCAATGGAATGATTTCATTAACTCCAATCTCTGTTGCCTTCTCCAAAAACCATTCGAAGCGGCTCGCATTTTTTACCAGTGAAATGGCAATGGATATTTTTTTCTCCGAAGGCTTTACAAAAGTAGAAGAAAGGATCTTCACTGCTGCCTTCTTCTTATGATCATCCATTATTTCTGTAGTGAATAAATTTCCCTTTCCATCGGTGATCTGTAGCCGCTCACCAACCTTCATGCGCAATACCTGCACCACATGTTTTGATGTTTCTTCATTCAATACAAGCTGACTTAAACCTGTATTTATTTCCTCGTTATAGAAAAACGGAAGTGCCATAAAAAAAGATGAAGAATCAAATTTAATTCTTCATCTACGAATTTATTATCCAGTTAAAAAATATTAAAGACTTTGCAAGTCTCCCCCTTTAAGGGGAGATTTAGAGGGGGCTACTAAAAAGGTGCATCATCATCAAATTCCCCGTCATTCATTTTACTTCCTTTCTGAATATATAGTTTGGCTTC
>JACMPR010000094.1 GCA_014377385.1 Ferruginibacter sp.
AAGGGATGGCAAGTGCTTCACCTTAGCGAAATAATAATTTACTCAGAATTACTTTATCTGATACCAGTTATTGCAGAAGGACATCAGTCGGTTCGGTGCCGGGCGTAGCGCAGGCATTCAGAAACATGCGAAGCAGTTTCTGAAAGATAGTTCCGATAAAATCGGAAGTGTCCTGGCGCAATAATGAGGCCACACGGCCTGAGCTTGAAACCCTGGAAGTAACTCTCCTAACCCTGCATATAAATTTGCGGGAGGTAAGGAATTCAGAATTTTAGTCACCCAAAAAAAGCCGGTAATTGTTAGTTACCGGCTTTTTAATTCAATACATTAAAAGCATCAGGATGCTTTGCCCATTTGTTTTAGGTAAGACACATGCGATACAACTGCCTGGCGCAACTTAGGATATTCAATGTATTCAACACCAAATTCTTCGCAGGCCTGCTTTATTATTTTGCTTATTTGAGGATAATGTACGTGTGAAATTTTTGGAAACAAGTGATGCTCAATCTGGAAATTTAAACCGCCAACCAGCCAGGAGATAACCGTATTGCGGGTTGCAAAGTTAGCCGTGGTTTTAATTTGATGGATAGCCCACTCATCCTCCATTTTACCAGTTGCTTCATTAGGCAATGGAAAGTGTGTGTGCTCAACAGTATGGGCTAATTGAAATACAATGCTCAACACAAAACCTGCTACTAAACCCATGCTTAAAAAGCCAATAATCCATGCTGAAAAACCCACCATATAAATGGGTAAACCAACAAAAATAAAAGCATGAGCAAGCTTATAAAACCAAAAAGAGATATGCTCTTTAGCCGTCATTTTGCGTAAGGCAATAGAACCAATTTTGCCTGAGAAGTATTTGATATAATCGGTAACGAAAATCCAATAGATATATAAAAGAGAATACGCTGCCGGAAAATAAACGTGCTGGTACTTATGGATTTTGTAATGACTTTGCTCATCGCACAAGCGAAGCAGCGGACGGGCTTCAATGTCATCATCAACCCCATGAATATTGGTATAGGTATGATGTATAATATTATGTTTAGACTTCCACATGTATTGGCTGGCACCTAAAAAATTAGCAATGTTTGAGGCTATATCGTTTATCCATTGGTAACGGCTAAAACTTCCATGAGCACCATCGTGCATAACATTAAAACCGATAGCGGCAACTACGCAACCCATCAATATGCTTTCTGAAATAGCTAAAATTGTAGCTGGCGTAAAAAATACCAGGTGTACATATAGCGCAAAAAAGGATGTCATTAAAACAACAGCTTTAATATACAACCTGCCATTGCCTGTTTGCGATTTTCCTTTCTGGTTAAAATAGTCGCCAATTCTTTTTTTCAGTTCGCTATGAAAGGAGAGGGAGACTTTGGGAAACTTTGGTGTAGCCATATAATTTTTTTTTTGCGTTAATGCAGATCGTTTAAAATAATTATGTTTTTTAATGCTTAAGTATTGTGTTGAATGAAAGCATCAAGGCTTGTTACGCCAAGCATTTTTTCGCTTATGTATCCTTCAGCATACTTTACACCTATTCGTTTTCCCAGCATCATAGCCCTTGCCTTTACAGTTTCTAAAAATTCGGGGCTCGAGATATAGGTTTGTGGTTCATTTAAATCAGGATTAAAAAACTGGGTAGTGTAACTTAATACAGACTCAATTTTTTTATCCATGTGTGCTGAAATGTCTACAACAAAATCAGGTTGTAAAAACCGATCTTGCAGGTAATGAAAAACATATTTCGGTCTCCACGCTTTCTGTTGAATTCCTTCTAATTCCGTTTCAATTTTTCTCAGGCCCGATAAAAATGCTGCATCTGAAACCAGTTTTGCACT
>JACMPR010000095.1 GCA_014377385.1 Ferruginibacter sp.
AAACTTTTATTGCGCCTGCATTTGCAACCAATAGTCAAAATCCTGTAATACTTTGTACGGCGGGTTTGATAATGGCCAAAGCAGGTAATAAAGAAAAGGCAAAAGTTCTTTTGATAGCAGGATTAAAAAATAATCCAATTATGCAGGAGGAAGTTGAAAAAGAGGCGAGGCAAGAATTGAATCGATTGTAGCATGTTTGCTTCGGACATCTGCTGCTGTATTTATCCCAAAACGAAAAGGCTATGTCATAGTTTTCATCAAGGTTCATGGGCTTGCCGCTGGCTATGCTGTAAATAAGAATCTCCGTTTTTCCTTATCAACAGGTCAGCGTTTTTAAATAGGTCCGTTTTACTAAGATTTATTTCTCTTTTTTAGTTTGTGATCACCAGCCCGCACCCGGCATAAATTTTCCCGTTCTTTTCCATCAGTCGTTTCACATCGTCATTGATCAGACTATACTGCTTTCCTGGTGAAATATCAATATGATTTAAAATTTCATTGTTCATTACAAGCAATGTTTTAGCTGGTTCGATACCTTTATAAATAGTGGTCATGCCAACATTTCCATCTTTCATTACACCTGCAGCAAGCTGCGGCTTGCATGCAGCCTGGTAAAAAAGTAGCATGATAAATAAAGCAGCACAGGCATATTTTAAAGCAGGATATAGGTTACTTTTTTTCTGTGTCAGAAGATGATCTGCTATTTCCACAAAAACCAATAGGGTGTACAATGCACTTGCCGAAAGGGATCCAATCACAAATGTTTCGAAGACGGCGATGATATCATCCGTAGCAGTAATAGGCGTATTGTAAAAAAGGATTCTTAAAAAAGCATATAACAAAATCGCAATACTATTGCTGAAGATCAATAATACTTTCAGGATTTTGAGATGGTCCGCTTTGTTTAGTTTTTTGGAAAATAAAATCTTTTGCATAAAAAGTCATTTTTGTTCTTTGCTTAAAATGATAAAACGAAAAAACAAAATTTCAACTTAAATTATTAATTCAACTAAACGTGTGGAGGGTTTCGAAATGCGAACGGTATGGTGATGGAAACAAAAAACATCATGCGGAGATTAGGCAGACAGAGATTCATTGAAACAGTTACCACTCTAATAAAATGCTTATCAAGAATTTAGTGGAACGGTTACCTGTTCTATTGTTCCGACGCCCCGGCTTCATTCAATGCCGCAACCGGGATATTCATAATAGCAAAAGGCATTATGAAATCAACGCATTTACATCGGGATTTCTCTGCAGGTACATTGCGCCATTATCGTTTTTGAGCCACAATCAAATTACAATTTCCGGAACTTTCACCCCCCAATCCCACTCCTCATTTTTAGCTTTACCGTCCGGCCTGGCTTTTGCAGAGCGGATTGTGTAAACTGTTTTAAATTCTAATGTTTCTGCTGGCATTTCAAAATCCAATATGGCCTGGTAATCCTCCTGGCTTAGATCTTCTACAACCCATTTTTTCGATAAGTTAAACGGCAACATTAGCGGCATCCGGTTTGAATTTTCACCGGCATTGTGTATCTGTTCCATTACTTTATTGGCTGCCCGTGTTATAATTGTAAACGACCAGGTTTCATGAAGTTCACCGTGTTCGTCAGTAAGCTGCGAAACCGAATATAAGCCAGGCAGGTAAAATGCAGGTTGATTTTTTAATTGGATAAAATAGGGCACTTTTTTAGTAAGGCCCTTCACTTGGCGGTGTTCATAAAAGCCGGTTACGGGCATCAGGCATCTCCGGTTTCTTATTTTATTCCAGTAACTTCCGGCGTCGGATAAAATTCTTTCCGACCTTGCGTTAAGCATGCTGGCCCGCTGTTTTTGAAAGACCTTCAGTTCTTTCACATAAAACGGGATACAACCCCATTCCATTAGTCTGCAATGCAACCGCTGGTCGTCCTTATTTTTATAAATTATCGGGTGAAGTCCATAGGCATGCCCTAAAATATGCATCGATGCCTCCAGGTTCATTTTTATCTGGTCATCAAAAATAAGTTCCGGAAAGTCATCACTCATTTGCCGGACGTCTACAGTAAACGATATATCGTAGCACATAATTACATTTGTTCTATGTCCTCAAATTTAAGCCTAACCCGTTGGGTTCTCCATTTTAAATTAAGAAATAATTCGCCGAAACGCACTTCAAATTGTGACTGCACGCTCTCTCCCTGTGGTATGCGCCAGTTGGTTTGTGTTTCTATATATCGCCTCAACTTTATTTTATAACCGTTATCAAGGCGTTTTTCCAACTCTTTTAAATTGGGTACGGCCGACCGGTACACATCATACACTTCGCCCGTGATCATTTCTCTTATCTTTTTAAAATGAACCGGTTTTGTAAGATTTATAATTGCAGCATACTTGTCGGCCTTCACTGCATTCAAATGAATTTTTGCCAGCCCTTCATCTGCATAATCTGTAAGTAAGATATCTTCTTTATGAATTTCGGCCAGGTGATTGAAGCCACGTTTGTAACCCTGGCTTACGAAGTATATTTTCTTCAACGATAACATTCTTTCCAGGAAACTTTCAGCAAACGAAGGCTCCAGTTTAAAAAACGGCTGTAGCATCAGATCTTGATTTTTAGAATTTCCTTGAAATTAGTCGTATATTTTTTACTAACGTGATCGGCTCGTAACCTAAACCTCCGGTCAAAACGCTGCACGGCCATCCGCACCGTATCCTTACCCATGAGTTTATTTATTTTGTCCATGGCCAGCAGGATCTTTTCATCCCGCTGCCGGTTTCTTACATCAAAGAGATTTACCTGTATATGATGCTGCGGTATCAAATCCAGCACCAATACGCCGCACTTCATATATAAATAATCTCCGGGCTTGTAAATAATATCAAGGCATTTTAAAGCATAGGAAATAATCTCACCCGTAGCGTTCGTCGGTGTTTCGCATTCAATTACGATCGAATGGCTGTATTGTTTGTGATTTAGTTTATGCGGATTTGTGGCAATAAGCACCTGGACTTTCCTGCAAACAGTGTGTTGATTCCTCAGTTTTAAAGCGCATACGGACGCATGGTTGCTGATTGCTTCTTTAATAACAGAAAGATCATTTGTGATCTTACCAAGGGACCGGCTCGTACAAATATTTTTTTTTGCCTTTGGTTCAAATTCCCATTCAATGCAGGGAACACCTCTTAATTCGTTCCACAGTCTTAAACCCACCACACTCATTTTTTTTCGTACCCAGTCCGCCGGCATTTCGGTAAATTCCTTTGCCGTATAAATATTATTTCGGTTCAAAAGCAGCGCATGCTGCCGGCCTATTCCCCAGGTATTTTCCACCTCGGTAAATTCAAGCATATCTTTAATTAATTCCTGATTAGCGGCATAAAAAACGCCAACAGATTTACATTTTTTCTTTGCATACCGGTTTGCCATTTTAGCGAGCGCCTTCGTAGGTGCGATACCGACACACACGGGTATGCCGATATTCTTCGCAATCATTTTTTTTATATCAAGACCAAGTTGCAAAAGGTCTGTATAAGCCAGGTCACCCATATCCAGGAAGGCTTCATCAATGCTGTAAATTTCCAGCCTTGGCACGAAGCCGGCGAGCGTCGTCATTACCCGGTCGCTTAAATCACCATACAACGTATAGTTAGAACTAAAAACTGCAACATTGTTTTTTTTAAAAAATTCCTGAAACATGTAAGCGGGTGTGCCCATTACCACACCTATCTCTTTCGCCTCGTCACTACGGGCAATTACACAGCCGTCGTTATTGCTCAATACAACGATTGGCCGTCCGTTTAAGTGCGGTTGAAACAAGCGTTCGCAGCTTGCGTAAAAATTATTGCAATCAACTAAAGCATACATGTCGTGTCGCCGGGTAGAATGATGATGGTTGTAACAACGCCCCATACCTGCATTTCCATTTCGGGCGTTATTTCTATTTCTTTAAATTTCCGGTTGGCAGGAACCAGCCAGCATTTGCGTTCATTTCTTTTAAAGTACTTCACTGTAAACTCACCATTTAGGACCGCTACAACTACGGACCCATTTTGTGCTGTCAGGCTTCTGTCAACAATAAGTCTCGCCCGGTGCGGAATAAACGCGTTGATCATGGAATCCCCTTCGCATTCAACGATGAATGTTGACAGGGGATGTTTGATTAGTTCCTTATTTAGGTCTATACGCTCTTCCATATAATCTGCAGCAGGAGAGGGGAAACCCGCCGGAATTTTAAAATCAAAGTAGAGAATGCCCTTGTCCTGTGTAAAACTGTTGATCTCCATAATACTAATATATTTAGCAAATGTAGTGGTTAACCTGAGCGATTCCAAATATTATTGGTGGCATCCATGTCATCTTTACAAGGAAATTTTGGAGACAATTTATTTATTTGCGGGTTTGTAATGGTTAAAGGAATTTCTTAATAGTTAGCTTAAATTTATTAAGAAATAAAAAATATAATTCATTAATGATCAATAGATTAAAAAGATTAAATGGCAGTATGGAGAATAAAATGGCGGGGCCTTCAATTGATCCTGGAATGCGGCGACATGCGGTCAGGCACGGAGAAGGGAGAAAAAAACTACTGGTGAAAGAAAATTTATGGTCTGCTATTTCTTTTTAAAATAAAAAGCCTTGGAAGTTCGTGCGATCAAGGCTTTTGATTTTTGAGTACCCGGGAACGGAATTGAACCGTCACTCGCATTACTGCGAACAGGATTTTAAGTCCTGCGTGTCTACCAGTTCCACCACCCGGGTGACACGATTATCGAAAAAAAATCCCGACAAATCGGGATAAATTTTGAGCGGAAGACCGGGCTCGAACCGGCCACCCCGACCTTGGCAAGGTCGTGCTCTACCAAATGAGCTACTTCCGCAAGATGCTTAAGCCGCACGAACTTTAAAAGCCGGCAACTTTAAATATTTCGAAACGATGTAATCTGAGAAGAACTATTTTCCTTTTTTTCGGACTGCAAAAATAAGGGTTGTTGTATGAAAGCAACAAACTTTTTATTTGTATTTGGGATTGTACAAGGTATTTTCCGGAACATTTACTTCCGGTTTGCCTTTGTAACGGTGGGCATATAAACTATAACAGCCTCCCAATACAAATGCTATGATGATAAAAACCTGGCAAAACCATACAAAACGGGAAGATGACACCCAGTTATGCGCAAAATCTTTACCTTGATTTTCTAGAGCTTCCTGCTGCATATGATATAAATTTTCGTTGCAAAAATAGGGGCTTCCGGCTGAAAAAAATTATTTGCTGTCAATAATTTCAGAAAAGGTTGTTTTCTTTTTTATGAAATAATCCCATATGATGGAGCCTTTGTACCAGCCAGTTAATTTTTCACTCCGCTTGCCAGGGGCAATAGCCGGATGTTTTTCCAGCAGGATCCATTTAATAAAATGAAAGTGTGCCTTTACCAACGCCATAAAGTATCCCATGTCTCCGGAGAATAGAGCCCGCCAGGCCGCCAGCGCATCCAGCAACATTCTCACCGGTATTTTCCACAACGCACTTTGCCATGGCAGATTTTTGTAAAGCATCACTAAATTATTCCTGAAATTTAGAAATATTTTTCTGTTGTTTCCTTTTGGTAATGTGCCACCTCCCACATGGTACACGACAGCGGCAGGCTGAATAAAAATCTTATATCCCGCTAGCTGCAAACGCCAGCAAAGATCTATTTCTTCCTGGTGTGCAAAAAAATATTCATCCAGGCCGCCGGATGCATGATACAATTTAGCCTTTACAAACAAGGCCGCACCGCTTGCCCAAAAGCAGGAAACTGCCTCATCATATTGCCCGTTGTCTTTCTCGCAGGTATCAAAAACCCTTCCTCTCATAAACGGATAGCCGAAGTTATCTATCCAACCACCGCTTGCGCCTGCATACTCAAATTCTGTTTTATGGGTATAAGATAGGATCTTTGGCTGGCAGGCTGCAATTAATGGATTTGATTCCATGAGATCAATGATCGGGCTGATCCATCCCGGCGTTACTTCCACATCGCTGTTGAGCAACACGTAATAATCCGCAGTTACTTTTTTGAGTGCACGGTTGTAACCCTTTGCGAAGCCGAAATTTGCTTCATTACTTATTATTTCAACAGCCGGGAAATTTGTTTTTAAGAAAATCAGGGAATCGTCTGTCGAAGCATTGTCAGCAACAATTACCCGCTTGTTCCGGTAATCCGTGGCTAAGACGGAAGGAATGAATTTTTCTAAAAATGCTTTCCCGTTCCAGTTCAGGATCACAATGGCAACAGAAGGAAATGTTATTGATCCACCAACAATATTCATCGGGATTTTCTAATATTTTTTTATCCAGTAAAAGCAACCGTAAAATATGCTGGTTAATAAAAAAGTCTATAACCTTGCAAAACAATTTTCTTTATACTGAGATTATATACGTCTCCGCAAACTTAACTCATTTAAGTTTCCGCTTACCTGTAATTTCTTATTTTTACGGATGTTTCCACAACTATTTAACTGGCGTACTGCACTTGCATTAGCGGCTATTACCATCGTAACGGTAACAATATTTTATTCCAATTTTTTGTCAAAAAAAATTGCCGCTGATGAGAAGATGAAGATCGAGCAGTGGCTACAGGCCGTAAATGACATCAACGATTCTACGGTAACCTCCATTACTTTAGCAAGTAAAATTCTCACAGAAAACAGCCAGGATATTCCGATGATAACGGTAACCGAACACGACAGTATCCTGGATCATTATAACCTGGATACTTTCAGGGTTAACTCAGATAAAAATTACCTTCGTCAAAAGCTCGCCGAATTTAAAAAAAAGTATGATCCAATAGTCTGGAAAAATCCACTGAATCCCTCCCAGAACAACTTTCTTTATTACGGAGAATCTTCTCTACTGAAACAAATAAGGTATTTTCCGATCATACAGTTACTCGTAGCTGCTCTTTTTATCATCGTAACCCTGGTAGCGATCAGTACCCGGAATAAAAGCACGCAGAACCAGGTTTGGGCAGGAATGGCAAAAGAAACGGCGCACCAGTTGGGTACACCACTTTCTTCTCTGCAAGGTTGGGTAGAAATGCTGAAAGAAACAGAGGGAAATGAAAAAATAGCTGTGGAAATGAGCAAGGATGTAGAACGATTAAAATTAGTAAGCGACCGTTTCGGAAAAATAGGAAGTACTCCACAACTGGAAGAAAATAATATTTTGCTCCAGGTAAATAATATGGTGGCTTATATAAAAAGAAGGTCGCCTGAAAAAGTGAATTTTACAGTGAACAGTTTCGGAGAACAGGAGATCGCCGCTATGATCAATGCCCCGCTTTTTGATTGGGTAATGGAAAATTTATTAAAAAATGCCCTTGATGCCATGGATGGGCACGGCAGGATTTTGGTGACTCTAAAAAATGAAGCCACACAGATCGTCATTGATGTAACGGATAGTGGTAAAGGGATTAGCAAAAAAAATATTGCCAATGTTTTTAAACCAGGTTTTACGACAAAGAAACGGGGTTGGGGATTGGGGCTCTCCCTTAGCAAACGGATCATTGAACAATACCACCGGGGCGAGTTATTCGTAAAACAAAGTGAACCGGGAAAGGGAACTACATTTAGAATTCTTTTGAAGAAGTAGCAATGATGGCGGAAGATCGAAGTTTTTATATTGCGCTCAATAAATTATCGGGCGGAATCAGAGAAGATGAAATAACGTATTTACTTTATCAACTTATTTATTTATCCCCTAAATTTGCGTCTTCTCAAAACATGCGGCGATGGCGAAATTGGTAGACGCACTACTTTGAGGTGGTAGCGCCCGAAAGGGTGTGGGAGTTCGAATCTCCTTTGCCGCACCAGGCGATGAGCGATTGTTCATCGCCTTTTTCTACCCAGCTCTTGTATTGTAAAAAAATCCGGCAGCCGTTAAAAAACAACGAATGCTCCCAAACTGATAAATCCTTCGTGCGTATTCAGCACTTGTTTCCTTAAATAATTATCAGATAGAACGGAAGTACTTAAAAACCTGTCCTGTAAAAAAATATATTTCACCTGAAGATTGATTCCTGTAGACCGATCACTGAAAGCAAAGTAGCCAACGCCGGCGCCAAGGTATAAACCACCTTTATCTTTTGTTGTTGCGTAAGGTTTTATCGGTTCCTGGCTATTACGAAAGTTATAGCCTGGTTGAAGCGTTACATAAGCACTCGTCGTTTTGCTGCTAAAATAAAACCTGACATCTGCGTATACAGGTAATATAAACTGTTTATTTCTTGATAATAATTCAACATTAATTCCGGCGCCAGCATAACCAATGGAGCTTCCGGCGCCAATGGCGCCACCTAAAAGTCCGGTGCCGCCACTGGTATGTATGTAAGCGGCAGGGCCTATTTGAACATAACTCCTTTTCTGTGCAGAAGAAAATAGGGCTGTAATAAGCATCAGGAGTGTAAATATCTGTTTCATGGTTATCGTTGTTTTAGCTGCAGTATCAGCCAGCGCTGCCCTTAAGTTACAAAAAAACAGGTTGATAAAGCATGAAAATTATCTGTTTCCCATTTTGAATTCTACATTTTTTCGGGATCACCTGCTGTGGTATTATATTTTTCTCCTTTTTATCATGACCCGGAAATGGTTATTCAAAAGCCCCGATTAATTATTAAACATGATCCTAAAAACGGGTTTAAGATCTTACCGCGTGGGTTAGACCCGGAGATTCGAAATATTTGTACCCACAGGGAATCAGGTGCTCACCCACCACACACCAGGTTGAAACGCTGATCCACGGTGAGCGGATCCTACACGAGGCTAACACGGCACAAATATCATGATAGTGCGTTGATAGTGCGTCAGATTACGCACTATCAACGCACTAAACAAAGATTTAGTATATCTTTGAATCCTAAAATTGGTAGCTTTTGTGGATTCCGGTTAACTTTTAGTTTATGAGTTCCTTGTTAGATACT
>JACMPR010000096.1 GCA_014377385.1 Ferruginibacter sp.
ACTGCGTTGCGTAATATGGACCCGCGGCATGAGATCGACATTCAGTTTCGTGAGTAAAAATTTCTGAACATTTAATTTGTTGATCGTAAAACACTTTTTCTTCAAGGCCCGTCTTATTTTATTGCTCCGAAGATTATTGTGTAGATCAATTACATAGTCGTACTGCTCTTTTTTTAATTCAGTAATAACAACCGAAAGATCTTTATCGTAATAAAAAAATTTGTCGATGTATGGATTTGATGCAGTAACAATTTTAAAATTTGTTTTGGTCACAAAATGTATTGTTGCATCTGGCAATTGCTTTTTAAGACACCGTAAAACCGGACTTGCAAGCACAATGTCGCCAATAGAAGAAAATCGTATGACTAATATTTTGGGCAAATCAGTTTAATTATGTTTCTATAAAATCAAGGTCCTTTCCAAACGTTTCTTTGATGAATATAACTGCTATGGTAGAAATAACCATAATGATGATGGCGCAGATCCAGCCTGCCGTTACATAATCTGTAACATTCCTGAATCCCTTGAATATGGGCAAAATAAAAATTGCCAACATGCCCCTCACCATATTCGGGATTGTAGTGGCTGCGGTGGCACGAATGTTAGTTCCAAATTGTTCGGCACCCATGGTAACAAAAATCGCCCAAAATCCTGTACCAAAACCCAGGCCTGCACAAATCCAATACATTCCGGCTGCCGAGCCATTCCATTGCACCGTAAAAAATAGGATCATAAAAATTACGGTAATACCATAAAAAATATACAAGGCTTTTTTCCGGCTTTTCAGCCATTGACTTATAAACCCGATCAATATATCTCCGATCGAAATGGCGGTATAAGCATACATGATCGCTTTACCCGGATCAATCTTTTCTTTGATACCCATCTTTTCTCCAAACTCCCCGGAAAATGTAATGAGTACGCCAATCACAAACCAGGTAGGCAAGCCAATCAGTATATTCAGAAAATATTTTTTAAATCTTGCTGCATTGGAAAACAACATCAGGAAATTACCACGTTGTACGCTGGTATTTTTTACCTGGTTAAACATACCTGATTCAAAAACGGAGATGCGCATCAGCAGCAATAATAATCCCAACCCACCACCGATAAAATAACAGGTACGCCATTCAAAATTCGATTTCATAATAAATGCAACGATTGCGCCCGTAAGACCAATTCCTGCAACGAGCGAAGTGGCGATACCCCTTTTTTCTTTTGCAATTAATTCAGACACTAAGGTGATACCCGCACCCAGTTCTCCTGCTAGGCCCAGTCCCGCGATAAACCGTATTATTTTGTACTGTTCAACATTCTGAACAAAACCATTTGCAATATTGGCTACGGAATATAAAATAATAGAACCGAACAGCACGCTTAATCTTCCTTTCTTGTCTCCCATCACGCCCCAGATGATTCCTCCTAAAAGTAAGCCAGCCATTTGCCACATTATAATTAATTCGCCTTCACTGGTGATGAGCTCGGGCGATAGTCCAAAAGATGTAAGACTGGGAACACGAATGATGCTGAACAAAAGGAGATCATATATATCTACGAAATATCCAAGCGCTGCCACGAGTACGGCAATACTTAACACCGAAGTAGAAGGCTTATTCATAGAAGCTTATAAAGACGGTTTGGTTTTTTTGTTAGTAAAAAACAATTTTACCAATACCGGTGCAGTTGTAACAAGTACAATTCCAATTACTATCACTTCCAGGTGCTTCTCCAGGTCAAATCCAAATTGCTTCTTGGTGAATGAATTTAGATAATGGCCGATAAACAACATGGAGACGACCCATGCAATACAGCCTACCATATTATAAAATCCAAATTTCTTTTTATCCATATTTACAATACCGGCAACAATGGGAGCAAATGTCCTGATAAAAGGAATGAACCGGGCCATTATGATTGCGCCGCCGCCGTTTTTGTCATAGAAATCTTTTGCCTGGTGTAAATATTTTTTCTTGAAGAGAAAGCGGTCTCGCCAGTTGAACATCGCAGGACCTACTTTTTTACCCGTGATATATCCCACTGTGTTTCCAAGAATACCCGCGATGGCACATAAGCCCGATATGATCAACAAATTAAAGAAATCATTCCCTGTATTCAAAGAAATCGAATCCACAAGAGTAGTACTAAGGATGCCTGCAACAAATAACAAGGAATCGCCTGGAAAGAAGAACCCGATAAACAAACCGGTTTCGGCAAAGATGATAATCAACAATAACCAGATGCCGCCGTAAAGAATATAAAACATCGGCGTCAATAAATCTGTCCAGGTAAACTGCTTTTCTAAAACCACCTGCTGCGCATCGAGCAAATCGCTGAAAGAAATAGTTTTATTATTATAGCCCGTATTCGTGATGGTAACTGAGTCAGCACTTTGCTTCGGCACTGTAACTCTACCTGATTTGTCAGATGTATAACGGTTACTATTCATTATCAGCGTGGCATTCGATACGTTTTTTTTGTACTGATTTAATACACTAACTGATATCGAATCCTGGGCGAAGGATGGTAAGGTAATGATTGTAATTAAAAATAAAAAAGTAAACTGTTTCATAAAATTCTTAATGCTAATTTCTATTAAAATTTCTTTTCTCTGCAGGCATTCTAGTGGTGCTTCAGTGCACCTTCCCATTTACTTACGGCAGCGGTAGCGAGTGCATTTCCCAATACGTTGGTCATGCTTCTGCCCATATCGCAAAAAGTATCAATGGCGAGTACAAGTCCAATGCCTTCCGGGGGAATTCCGAACATACCGCCGGTAGCAAGCACTACTACCAGTGACGCACGTGGCACACCGGCAATACCCTTACTTGTAAGCATAAATACAAGCAACATGGCGATCTGTGTACCAACATGATCTGTAACAGCTGTAACATTATATGCCTGTGCAATAAACATACTGGCAAAGGTCATGTACATCATGCTGCCGTCGAGATTAAAAGAATAACCTAAGGGAAGCGTAAACGAAACAATTTTATTATTGCAGCCAAATCTCTCCATTTCCTCTACAAGCTTTGGAAAAACCGCTTCACTGCTGGCCGTATTAAATGCGATGGTCATAGGGCTGGCGATACGACGTAACAGCACGGGTAACCGCTTTTTTAAAATAAGGTATCCTACTCCCAAAAGTACAGCCCATAAAACAACCAACCCCAGGTAGAAAGAACCGATATAATAGGCGTATGTTTTAAGTATGCTCAATCCTTTGATTGCGATCACGCCCGTCATAGCTCCAAAGACACCAAGGGGTGCGAGGTTCATTACATAGCCCACCATTTTTAACACCACATGTGTAAGCGAATCGAGTGCATTGACAATAGACTTACCTCTATCGCCAATGGCAGTTAATGCCACTCCAAAAAATATGGAAAAAATAACCAGTTGCAATATTTCGTTGGTAGCCATTGCTTCAACAACGCTTCTCGGCACGACATGCTCCACAAATTTTTCAAGTGAAAATTCCTTGGTTTTCCCCATCAGGTCTTTTGCACCTTCAAGATCAGCATTTGCAAGGTTTACACCTACACCGGGCTTAGTGATATTTACCAGAATCAGCCCCAATGCAAGGCTAACCAGCGACGCGGATATAAACCATATCATTGCCTTCCCTCCTACCCTGCCTACTGTTTTAAGATCGCCCAGTTTGGCAATGCCTACAACAAGTGTTGCAAATACCAGTGGCGCAATAATCATTTGTACCAACCGTAAAAATATGGTAGCAAGTAATTTTATTTTGGGGGCAAAATCCCTGATAAATTCCGGCGAAGTATTTTGATTAATGAGATACCCCGTTATGATCCCGATGATCATTGCAATAACAATGTATAATGTTAGCCTGCTCGGTTTTGTTTTCTCAGATGAGGAATGGGGCATATATGCAAATTAGTGTTGCAATATAATATTTAATACTTGTTATCAACTTCAACCATGGAAAAATACAGGGGGTGGTTTATTTAAGAATTAATTCCTTACTTTTCAGTATTATTTTAAAAAACTAACTGACAGTATGAGTTTATTTGTAAGAAAACCCATGGCCGCATTAATGAATGAAGCGCAGGAGACGGGCAGCCACACTTTGAAGAGAACGCTTGGGGCCTGGGGATTAATTGCATTAGGAATTGGGGCTATCATAGGTGCAGGGCTTTTTTCTATAACAGGTATGGCAGCAGCAAACCATGCAGGGCCGGCCATTACAATTTCGTTTATTGTTGCAGCGCTTGGATGTCTTTTTGCAGGATTGTGCTATGCAGAATTTGCATCCATGATTCCGGTTGCGGGTAGCGCATACACTTATTCTTATGCAACTATGGGGGAATTTATTGCATGGATAATTGGATGGGATCTCGTTTTAGAATATGCAGTGGGAGCTGCTACTGTTGGTATCAGCTGGAGTAGGTATTTAGTAAAATTCCTTGACGGCTTTGGCATACAACTTCCCCATAATCTTACCGTTGGGCCATGGGATGGAGGCATTATTAATTTACCCGCAGTTTTCATTATAGTATTAATGAGTTTACTTTTAATGAAAGGCACTAAAGAAAGCGCTCGTGTAAATGCGTTTATTGTAGGTTTAAAAATTACGGTTGTACTTGTTTTCATATTCCTGGGATGGAAATATATTAACAATGATAATTATCATCCTTATATACCAGACAACAGCGGCAAATTCGGTGACTTTGGATTTAGTGGAATTATCCGGGCAGCTGCAATTGTTTTTTTCGCATACATTGGTTTTGATGCGGTGAGTACTGCCGCCCAGGAGGCTAAAAATCCAAAGAGAGATATGCCCTGGGGTATTTTAGGTTCTTTAGCTATTTGTACCGTTCTGTATATTTTATTTGCGCATGTAATGACAGGCGTAACAAGTTATACCACATTTGCTGGCAAAGACGGCATTGCTCCGGTTGCCATTGCAATTGATCATATGGGAACTACTGATGCTGCCGGGGTCATTCACCCTGACTATCCATGGCTTAACAGGGCAATTATTGTAGCTATTCTTGCGGGATATGCCTCGGTTATCCTGGTAATGTTAATGGGACAAAGCCGTGTATTCTTTAGTATGAGTAAAGATGGGTTAATACCAAAAATATTCTCTTCTGTAAATCCTAAGACACAAACACCTGCCAAAAGCAATTTATTGTTTATGGTTTTTGTGAGTCTTTTTGCTGCTTTTGTTCCTGCACGTGTTGTTGGAGAGATGACAAGTATCGGAACCCTCTTCGCTTTTATATTGGTTTGTATTGGCGTGTGGGTTATGCGTATAAAAATGCCGGAACTTCCGAGAGCATTTAAAACGCCGCTCGTTCCACTGGTTCCTATTTTAGGAATAGCCGTTTGCCTATTTATGATGGTATTCTTACCAATGGACACCTGGATACGTTTACTGGTATGGATGTTAATAGGAATGGATATTTATCTTGTATATGGTGCCAAGCATAGTCACTTAGGTAATGGAACCGACAATAGAAAAGGAATGAAAACTGCACGATATACCGGTCTTATACTTTGTATTCTATTGATTATAGCCGGACTATTACATCAATACACTGTAGGATTTGATGCGGATAGGGTATTGTTATATATCTCAATTGCATTTGCCTTAATTCACCTGGTTGTATTTGGAAGAAAATTAGGACGTACTGAATCTTTAACTTAAATCGAAGAAATTACATATTGAAAATCCCGGCTTAGTCCGGGATTTTTTTACGACTTACATGCAAAAATAATTACCACCTTTTTTTCTATACCGTTACGTTTTAAATCTTCCTAAACATCGTCGGCGTCCATTCCTGATTAGAAAATCAGCAAGGCGAGGTGTCTAATCATTTAAATAATCCAACAATTTCTGCCCTTTTCAAAAACCAATAGTTGCAAATCAAAGAGAGGTCTATTGTGCTAATAAGAGAAGTAAAGGAAAATCAGCTACCTGACCTGAAAAATTACGCTGAAGACACTTCATTTTACAAGGCCTTTAAATGAATATAAATTTAAAAAAAAATCTGAAAGTACTACGATGATAAAAAGGCTTTTAAATGAAAAATAAACAGCTTGCTGACTTTTTAAAAGATGATAATTTGGAAGATGATATTCAGGCGATTTTATTGAATCCGATGATTATTTTCTAAACCAGAGAATGGTACCCGGATGTCGGAAAACAGGCCTATTACCTTGCGCCCGAATATAGGTACTTGAAGTGATTTTTTTCTAATGTTATAATTGAGAATTTTGATGGAATCAATTTAAATCTTTCCCGGCTGGATTGGGACGACTTTGAACAAACAAGTGAATTCCTTGACTTTTATCAGATGGAACAGTTGTACCTGTTAAGTTCAGGAGTGCACCGCGATAAGGCGTTCCAAAACCAATAAAGAAGGCCTG
>JACMPR010000003.1 GCA_014377385.1 Ferruginibacter sp.
GTTGTGGTGTCTTCTATCTTAAGAGCTAACCTTATCTCAAGAATCGCCTGCAAACAAACGAACACTAAAATCATTGGCACTTTTGTTAGTGACAGCTACAGCAGCATCCGCAAAAAGAGTTTTTCATTTAAAAGAAAAGTTGGCTTTTATTTCTACTACCAGTTAGACAGGTTAACTGCCCGTATACCCTGTGCATGGGTTTCCAATTCTGAGTGTATAAAAAAAAGCAATTGTCATTTTCTACAGGTTAATCCCGCGCTTGTGAAAGTGATTTACCGTGGCCGGGATCCGCAGAAATTCTTATCAAAAGAAAAAACTTCTTCCAAAGGCATTTTCCGGTTCGTGTATGTGGGACGGTTATTGCAAACAAAGGGATTGACTGAAATGCTGTTGGGTTTTAAAATTGTTTCGGAAACATACCCTGCCGTTTCCCTGGATATTTATGGCGAAGGGAATTTAAGGAAAAATATCGTCCAGCTAATAGCGCAGGCCGGGTTGAAGGATAAGGTTACTTTGCATGGCGTGGTTCCAAATGGTTGGGAAAAATTATACGAGGCGGATTGTTTTATTTTTCCATCCTGGAATGAAGGATTTAGTGGGTCGCTGGTAGAAGCCATGATGGTTGGCATTCCCATAATCGCGTCTGACATCCCCATGAATCTGGAGGCTGTCACGCACAAAGAAACGGCTTTGATCCATAAGGTTAAAGACGCAGAAAGCATTGGCGCCAGTATGAATGCGATGATCGGCTCCTACGACAAGATGCTGGAAATGGGAATGAGGGCACGCACCGAGGCACTGCGACGATTTGATATCAGGGTTATCGCTAAAGAATACCAGGAATATATTACAACTGTTTCAAACACTAAAAAGCTGCATGTTTCTTCTTAAGCCCAAAACATACCATTATTAAAATTCTTCAACTTGTAACAGAACGCCAGTACCGGGGAGCGCAGGTATTTGCCGCAGCGTTAAGCACTTTGCTTGCAGCTAACGGGCACGCGGTGTTGTTTGTAGGGCTTTATGCAACAAAGGAAAATATCCTGCTGGCAAAGGGTGCAGAAAATATAGATTTGGGCGGCAGAAAAACCGCATTCGATGGCGGGCTGCTGCTGAGGCTTATCAAATTAATAAAAAAAGAAAAGCCTGATATCTTACAAGCGAACGGTTCAGACACGCTGAAGTATGCTGCTTTTGCAAAACTGGTTTATCCGAAACTTAACATTGTTTACCGGAACATAAGTATGGTGAGTGCCTGGACAAAAGAGGCTTCTTTTAAACGAAAGATCAACCGCCTTCTTTTTAAAAAAGTTGACCGCGTTACCTCCGTTGGACAGCAGTCGATGGAAGATCTGGTAAGAACCTACGGGTATCCGTTAGAAAAGGCGAAGCTAATCAGGCGTGGTATTCCCCAGTTTAATTATGATGCTGCTGCAGCAAGGAAGAAGATCGTAACAGAATTTGGTTTTCCTGCAACAGATTATATCCTGGCACATGTTGGCCAGTTCTCGCCGGAAAAAAATCATGCTTTTTTAATCGAAAGTTTTGAGAAGGTACTTGCACAGGATCATCGCGTGCGGTTGTTATTTGTGGGGGAAGGAAAAAAATATGCAGCGATAAAGGAACTGGTACAAAATAAAAATTTAGATAAGCATGTTTTATTCGCGGGTTACCGGCAACATGTACAGGAATTGCTGGCCGGGAGTGATCTGTTTGTTTTAGGGAGCACCATCGAAGGTGTTCCTGGCGTGGTACTGGAAGCGGGCATGCAATCTTTGCCAACCGTTGCTGTAAATGTTGGAGGGGTTGGCGAAGTTGTTATGAATGGGAAAACGGGCATATTGCTGGAAAAGCATGATCCTGTAATTTTTAGTAACGCCGTTATATCACTTTTGCACGACGACACGCTCCGGCGTTCATTGGGCGAAAATGCAAAGAAATTTGTTGTAGAAAATTATAGCCTTCAATACTGCCTGGCAGAATTTGAAAGTCTGTATGCAGCAATCATAAAAGAAAAAATATAGTGCCTGAAAAAATAAAAATATTACATCTTATAAAATCGCTTGGCCGTGGCGGTGCTGAAATGTTGTTGCAGGAAACATTAAAGCAACATGACAATAATAAATTTGAGTTTCACTATATTTATTTTCTACCCTGGAAAGACCAGATGGTGAAAGGGTTACAGGATGCAGGAGGAATTGTGAAAAATTTGCCGGCACGAAACAACGTAATTATTGCGCTACAAACCGGGAAGATCATCCGGTATATAAAAAGCAATAATATACAAATGTTGCATTGCCATTTACCCTGGGCGGGTTTTGTTGGACGATTCATCCACATGATAACCGGCATACCGGTCCTATATTCCGAGCACAATAAGCAGGAACGTTATCACTGGATAACAAAGGCGATCAATAAGCTTACGTTTAACAGGCAAACAAAGGTGATTGCTGTATCCAATGACGTGGCAGCGTCTATAGAAAAATTCATACACCCGAAAATTCCCGTGCAGACAATACTGAACGGCGTGAGTATGGAACATTTTGTAAGAAACAGGGAAGCAGGATTTACTACAAGGAAACAAAATGGTATTGAACAGGGTTGTATTTTAATTGGAACGATTGCTGTTTTTCGTTTCCAGAAAAGGTTGAAGGAATGGATAGATGTTTTTAAAGTGATGCAAAAAAAATTTCCGGGCATTCGTGGCTGTATTGTAGGGGATGGCATTTTAAACATCGAAATACGAACTTATTTAAAAGAGCAGGGAATGGAAGAAGCCATCCTGTTTCCTGGCTTGCAAACAAATGTGCTTCCCTGGTTATCCGCTATGGATATTTTTATGATGACCTCCGAATTTGAGGGGCTACCCGTAGCCCTGCTGGAAGCAATGAGTATGGAATGTGCTGTAGTATGCACAGATGCAGGTGGTATCAAAGAAGTGATCCGAAACAGAACAGACGGGTTTATGGTTCCGGTGAATGATTGGATGGAACTTCAAAAGCCACTTACATATTTACTGGAGAACCCGGCAGAAATAAAGGTGTTCGGTAAAAAGGCACGCCAACGGGTAGAAGAAGCATTTAGTTTAAAAGTGATGGTGGCAGAAATGGAAGCGATGTATCCGGGCGTGGTTATTAAGTAAGGGATGGACAGGCGTAACAAACGGTAATTTTTTTTACAGTTCGTACCAGGGCTTCGATAGTTCGTAACAAATACCTGAAATCTATCATTGAGCGTCCAATACAAATTAAAATGCATTTTTGA